>NZ_JBIVXW010000009.1:0-165917 GCF_044769405.1 Streptomyces sp. NPDC090442 | reverse complement strand
GAGATCACCAACGCAACGACCAGGAGCCCTGCCGTGTCACGAGCCCTCCCCGGCAGCCCTCATCACCCTCCAGACCTGAGGATGAGAAACCTTCAGTTGGTTGGACGGTCACCGGGGAGCGCGTGAGGATTCACGTCGGCGCAACAGGCGAGGCCCTCAATCGGGAGGCCGTGATTGAGTTGCAGTCCGCGCTGAGCGCATGGCTGCGGTTCACGCAGAAGGCCCAATCGTCTGGCTGAGTGGCTGATGTATGTCTCCTCCTCTACGAGGGGGCGACTCTAGCGTCGGTCAACCCGCACCATCCTCCAGCAACAGCATCGGAGGAAGGGTTTCCCATGGGTCTGTATCGCCAGGACGGCTCTCGCATCACCAAGTCCGCTTTCCCCACAGCCGCACTGGATGATCCGCCGGTGCGTGTCACGGAGGACGTCTACATGTCTGAACCGTACGGGCGAGGTGATGGTCAACCGGAGGGCTCGAAGCGCTACTTGCTCTATCCGACGGGAACCATCATCAAGCGCTCCCTCCTGGACCACTTGTTCATCGCGGCGACGATCACCAGCATCGCCCCGGCCAACGGCCCTGCCGCCGGCGGCACCACGGTCACGATTACGGGCACCGACCTCGACGGCGTCGAGTCCGTCGTGTTCGGCAAGGCCACTGGCACCAATCTGCGTATCCGCTCGGCCACAGAACTGTCCGTGCAGACACCGCCCAATGGCGCAGGGGCAGTAATTGTCGAACTCGTGGATGACGGCGGCGCGGTGTCCAAGGCCGGCGCCTTCACATACTCCGCCCCGCCGGAACCCGAAGAAGCCGACGGCTGATCCGCCAGACGCCGCAGGGCAGCTCAGCATGCCCTGCGGCGCACGGCGCGACACAAACCAAGTGCCATGTGCAGGGTGCGCGTGATCACACCAGCCCGCACAAGGAGCCCTCCGTGGCAGCCACCGCCCGCACCCGCAAGACCGCCAAGTCGGCCGCTGGAGAGACCCCGGCGAAGTCGAGCCCGCCCAGGCTGGAAGCCGACGCCGCCCCAGTCGCGCCGGACGCCGCACCGTTGGAGCCGCCTCCCATGGACGAGATCTCCAAGCCGTCGCCGCCACATCCGTATGTGACGCCCACCGAGGTCATTCCGGACGCTGACAACCTCTCCGACGTCATCGTCGACGACGCCACTGGCCAACCGCCCGCGAACGTGGACGCGGTATTCGCGCCCCTCACTCCCTTCGGCTCCAGCCTGCAGTGCACTGTGCGCTTGGTAGAGCGGACCTTCCTCGGCCCCCACCGCAACCCTGTAGCGCGGCTCCTCCAGCCTAAGGGCGCCGTGGTGCCGGAGGGGATCGCCACTCGTATCCGCGACCGGCTCGTCGCGCAGGCTGCGCGTGCCGACAACGACCAGTAGGGGGAGTCAAGTTGTCGGTCTACGACCACAAGCCGATGTGGGCCGGGGCGCACTACGACCCGGCCCCCGCAGGCGGTGAGGTCAACCGCCTCGATCTGTACGCCACTCCCGAACGTGACGGTCCCGTGGTCGGATCAGCCGGGCCCGCCGTCCGGCTCCGGGCAGGGGTGTATCGGTTCGACCTGCCCACCGTCCCTCCGGGCCGCTACTGGGGAGTGATCACCTTCATCCCCAACGAGGGCTCCCAACCCGTCACAGACGCCTCCGTGCGGCTCGACCTCCCAACAGGGCAGGGCCTCGTTGGATCTCCTGAGGCCGTCGCTGATGCCCTCGGCGTGCCGCTGCCGCTCACCGCCACGCAGCGCGCCGCCTACACGGAGGAGATCCGCAATGCTCAGGCAGACGTGGCCGCTTACCTCAATCGTCCGCTCGTCTCCACCGCAAGGACGCTGCGCGGTGTCACCCCGGTATGGCGGGACGCTCTCGACGACATCGAAGCCTGGCCAATCCGTCTCGACGACACCGCCGAAGTGGTCACCTACCGCGTTGCAGCGGACGGCACCTACGACGTAGACCTCCTCGTCGGCCTCAACGGGGCACATGAGGAGACCATCGTGCGGTACGTGGTTGCGCACGCGGCAGAATCGATCCGGCAACGCCCCGACCAGAGCGACGGCCCAGGACGGCGGGTCTCGTCGGTAAGCGCCGAAGGACAGTCCATCTCGTACTCCGACTCCCCCACTACCGGCCAGGCCGGCGCCCTTCCCAGCATCAACAGCCTCAACCGCCTACGCCGCCTGACGTTTCAACCTCTGACCCGCCCACCGCGCGCTCCATGGCCCTACTCCTCCAGCCGCCAGCAGCGCTGGCTCTGACCAGGAGGCGAACATGGGCGACCGCTACCAGTCGTACAGCGAGCTCGCGGCCGACCAGATAGAAGGTATCCACTACCAACGTGCCTGGCGCACTTCGGCGTTCTCCACCCTGCTGCACATGGCGATCCACGGCGGCGGTATCGAGCAGGGAACGAGCGAACTCGCCGACGCGGCCTCGGGCGATTCCCACGACTTCTACACCCTCGACGGTTTCAAGGAGGCCGGTGCCAACTCCGAACTGCACATCACCGCAGCCAGGTTCGACGAACCGCGGGGCCTGGCCATGGCAAAGGCAGCAAGCCATATCGTGTCGTGGCACGGCGCCGCTGGCACGGCGGCGATGACCTATCTCGGTGGGCTCGACTACATTCTGCGCGACCAGATTGGCGAGGCCCTGTCCACGGCCGGCTTCGCCGTCAGCGTTGCTCCCCAAGACCTCAACGGCAGCGATCCGGCGAACATCGCCAACCGCGGCACCCGGCGCATGGGCGTGCAACTCGAACTCACCAACGCCCAACGCAGACAACTCTTCGCGAACGGCGACTTGAGCCGAGCGAACCGCAAGAACATCACGCCCGAATTCACCGCGTACGTCAGCGCCGTCACCACAGGTATCCGCCAGGCACTCGTCATTCCCGGAAAGGGCTGAGACCGTGGCCGTCGTCCTTCCGAATCGGATGCTGACGCTCTACTCGTTGGACCATCCGTGGACCCGAGACGCCAACGGTGTGCCCGTGCCACCGAACCCCAGACTGAGGCCCAACGCACGTGGCACCTGGCCTGGTTCAGCCATCGAACAGCCCGATGACACGTGGTCCTTGCGTCTGGACCCGGCCGCCTGGCCAGTCAAGCCGGGCGATGTCGTGGGCGATGAGACGGGGATAATGTGGACGATCAGCACCACTCGCTCCCACCGTGTACCTGACTGCCCCGCCGCCGACTACATCCAGGCCACGGCCACCCGCAACCCGCCCGAAGTGCCTTGACATGGCGACGTTCACCTTGAACCCTGCCCTGGAGACGCTGCTCGCGCGCATGGTCACTCCCGACATCCAGCGCATCGCCCGCCAAGTCGAGGCCGAAGCCAAGCGGCTGGCGCCCCCCACCAAACGGTGGGTCACGGTGGCCGACGACAACGTGCGCCCCACCCACATGCAAGTACAAGGCCAACTCGTCCCGGACAACCTCAGGTTCACCATCAACAGCATGGACTGGGATCGCAAGCACCGCGGCATCGGCCCAAACACCTACATGCGGCAGCCGCGCGACGAATCATCCAGAGCCGTAGCGAACCTCAAAAACTGCCGCTGCACCACGGCCATCGATCCGCACGGAATCGCGCGCAACATCAACACCAGCCAGCCGAACCTCACCGGCAAGCAGGTGACGGTGACCGTCACCGCACACGGCCCAATGGTTGTCGAGGCGGAGGTCGGCACGGTCTACCCGGGCAACCTGGCTGCCGAAGGGGCCCACTTCATGGCTCGTGCTGCCGCAGTCGTGGCCGCCCGCCGCTGAACCGATTGCTCCGTTCGGCAAGCACGCGACGTAAGCACCTTCCGTTGCTCACAGTGCCCGACATGAGTGCCAAGAACGCCAAGACCGCCGTTGCCACCGAGGCAGGGGCGCATGCGCCGACCGTCGAGAACAAGGCCGTGCACCCTGCCTTCGGTGCATCGCTGGAGACCATCACGCTGTCCCACCACCTCAACATCTCAGGGAAGAGCTACCTGCCTGGCGCGAAGATCCGCGTGACGGCCGACTACGCCCGCCGCCTGCGCCTGTCGGGCTACGTCGCCCGGTCGTGATGGCCACAACATACGAACTCCCGGACACCGACCCGGTGTCGGCGCTGCTCGCCTGGTTCCAGAAGCATCCGGGCGTGACCGAGGCCCTTGGCGGGCCCGGTCACGTCTCCGGGATATCCGAGGCACCGTGGCCCCACCTACGCGTCACCCACGGCCCTGGCGGCGATCTGCGCAGCTTGACGTGGGCGATGGAGCCTGAGGTGGCCCTGGAGGTATACGGCGATCCGGGAGGCTGGCCGGGACAGGCCGAGCTTCGGCGAATCATCCTGCGGTGCGCAGCCGCTGCCGCGGAGTTGCCCGATGCCCCGCACGCTCCCGGTCAACCTGTCATCAGCAGCGTCCGCCCGTCCGGAAGCCTCCTGTGGTCCCCACTCGTCGACGGGCAACCCCGTTGGCTCCTTGGCCTGCTGGTCACCCTCCACCCGTAAGCAGTATGGAGTGACGTCTCATTGCCGGAAAGCCGTCTCGATTGGCTGCGTAAGTGCCGTGCTGAAGGGTTCGCCAACTTGCGCGAGAGCACACCTGTCACCGTCAGCACCCCATGAGATGCCGCCGAATACACAGTGAGATGATCGCAGAAGTGAATGTGATGGACGGAGTGGCATGACCTTGCAACCGGGCCCCTGGATCCCGCCCAATCCCCACGCCCGCCATCCGTCGCCCTACGTCGCCGGCTCCATTGCCGGTCTTGCAGCACTTCATTCTGTTTTCTTCTGGCTTGTCGTCCTGACCTGGCCGTTCGCGCTGGTGCTCACTGCGGTGAGCGCGGTCGCGGCGGTTGTCGGTCTCTGGGAGGCCCGACGCACCGGTGCAGGCTGGCCGGCAGCATGGTGGGGTCTGGGCTTGTCCTGCGTCGCCGTGGTGTTCAGCATTTACTGCCTCTGGGCCTTGATGGGTGAAATGGGCACACCCTGACGCAAAGGGTGCATACGTCAGCATCGCCGGCAGAGGTCGTATCGCAGAACCCAGCTCCCCAAGTGCGCGCCGAGCCCGACCGACATGGCAGGATATGCGGCATGGAGAACAACAACGGGAGCTATGCCGCGTAGGGCCCCGCGCACCGTCCGGGCCGGATTGCCCGCCCACCGACCAAGCCGTGATGCGTTGGCCGACATCGATGGCCTGTCCGCACGAACCATGTTCGCGATCCGCCGCATCGAGCGCACCCGCACCTTCCTCGAACCGGGGCAGACAGTCACAGCAGCGCGACTGTGGAAGGAACATGTATCCCTTCCCAAACGCGAGTTGTGGCGCGACTGGGAGTGGGGAGACGAACTACGCTGGTACTGCTGCGGCAACCCTTTCCACGCCAGGGATCTCCTGGAGCACATGGTCAACGCCCTGCCGGCCCGCAGCGCAGCCGAACTGCGCAGGCTGGTCAAACAGCTGGACGCATTGGCTGGACCTCAGGACGTACCGCGCCGAGTACCACCAGCTCAACCGCCATGGCACGTGTAGTGACGACGCCCCCGCCATCGGGCGCTGCCCAGTCAGCACGCGACACTAAGCCTTCGCTCTTCCGAAGGTGCCTGGGACCGATCACCGGCCCCAGGAGACCCACGTCATGGCAGGCGAGACCGCCAACAGCAACGAAATCGTCGTCCCCTCACTCACCCGCGTGTGGCTGGCCCAGGTCGGCACCACCGCACCGGCCGACGCCACCTCCGCAATGCCCGCAGACTGGCACGCCGTTGGACTCACTACCGAGGACAGCCTGAAGTTCAACCAGGAACCAAGTTTCGAGCAAGTCCGGTCCGCTCAGTCCTCGTACCCAACCCGGACCTTTCAGACGCAGGATGCCGCCACTATCGAGGTGGATCTCCAGCAGTGGTCTGGCACCAACTTCGTAGCTGTCTACGGCGGTGGTGAGATCACCGAGGTTACGGCCAAGGACTCCAAGACCCACTACCGATTCACTCCGCCGCGCATCGGCTCCCGGAGCGAGATCGCCGGGTGCATCGAGGTCATCGACGGCGGCAAGTCGTACCGCTTCGTGGTTCCTCGCTCCATGCAGATGGAGGGTGTCAACACGGAGCTGGCCAAGGCCAAGGAAGCCGTGCTGCCGCTGCGCCTGGCCGTTCAGGGCGGTGACGATACCGATGCCTGGTACGTCATCACCAACGACCCGTCATTCGCTCCGATCGCCGGACCGCCGCCGGCTCACGACTGACCTCGGGCGGCAGCGCGCGACACAAGGCCAACCAGCCTGCCAAGGTCCTCGCGCTGCCGCACCCCGCGCCCCAGCCCGCACACATGAGAGGCCAGCCACCATGTCCATCGTCATCGACCTCGACGCCCAGCGCCGCGAGGTTCAGTACCCCCACGGCATACCGGTTCTGCTCCGCGACGAGGAATTCCTCTTCCCTGCCGAACTGCCGGCCAAGGCACTCGATCCGCTGCTGTCCGACGACTTGGACTTGGTCGGGCTGCTGCGTGACATCGTCGACGCCGCCGACAATCCAACGGCTGCCACCGTCGTGGAACTGCTGCTCAAGCGCCCGCGCCTGCCCCGCAAGTTCGTCCACGCGATCTACGAGATCCACACCATCCTCCTCGGGCCTCAGGAGTACGAGCGCCTTGAGGCGCTGAACCCATCCCTCGCGGACTACGTACGGCTCACCGTCAGCCTGGCGAAGGTTTATGGCGTTGATATGGGAAAGCTCTTCAGGTTGGGCGGCTCCTCCGAGAGCGATGGGGAGATGTCGAGTCCGACCTCAGCCGCTTCCACGGGCTCGACGCCCGGGGGGTCTGGCGAGAGCCAGGAGAGCCCGGCTACATCGGGGTGAGGCGCCTGGCCGTCCTGATCGACGGCCTCCCCGAGAATTCCCGGGTGCAGTCCGGCCAGGTCAGCGGATGGACCACGGAGACGGAACTCCTGGCGCAAATCGTCGAAGAGATCAGCATCCTGGCCGCCGATCGACGGCGGGACGAACCGACGTCCATCCCTCGCCCGTACACCACAGCCGGCGCTGCTCCGCAGCGGACAGGCGGGCGGCCGCACCCCCCCTCCAGGCCCACAGGGCATCGACAAATGCTTGCGGCCGCGATCCAGAGAGGAATGGTCCGCAGTGGCTGAGGGCCTGCAAGCCGGCCGACTTGAAGTACCGGTAGTCGCCAACCTCGCCGGCTTCGCCCGCGACCTTCGTGTGAAGGTCGAGGGCGCGGCGGAGGGACTGTCCGCCAAGGTCAAAGTAAAGATCGACGACAGTGGCCTACGCGAGCGTATCCAGGCCGCAGTTGAGAAGGCCCAGGCAGGCATCAGCGCCAGGATCGAGCTCAAGGTCGACCGCGAGCGGCTGCGGCACGAGATGAGCGCGGCCGCTCGTGAGGTCGCGTCCCACGACATCCGTGTGCCCCTGCGTCCGGACGAGGACGGCCGCGGCCGCGGCGACGGGCTGACCTCGCGGCTGCGGTCGTTGATCGGCGGCGCGCAGGACGAGGCGCAGCGACACCCCGTCGATGTCCCTGTGCAGTTCCGCATGCCGCAACGGCGTCGCGGTGGCTTTCGGTCGTTGGCGCTCGGCGCGCTGGTTTCGCTTGCGCAGCCGGCCGCCGCGGCGCTGATGCAGCTCGGCGCGGGATTGACGGCAGTGGTGTCCGCCGCTGCTCCGGCGGTGGGCATTGTCGGGGCCCTACCTGGGTTGATCGCGGGCGTCGGTACTGCTGCGATCGGGACGCGTGTGGCCTTCGCTGGGTTTGGTGAGGGGTTGAAACAATCCCTTGCAGTGCAGCGGCAGTTGGCTGCGGGGACGAAGTTGACGAAGGGTGAGCAGCAAAAGCTGGCCGAGTCGCTGAAGGATCTGTCCGCGTCCGCGCGGAGGACCGTCACGGCGGTTGGTGGGGTGACCGGTGCGTGGAAGCGTATGCGGCAGAGCGTGCAGGAGCGCTTTTTCTCGCAGGTCGCGAGCGAGATTAGGCCGCTATCTACGGCTGTACTGCCCATGCTGTCCCGGACGTTGGGAGATGCCTCTGACCAGATGGGCGGCCTGGCCCGAAGCGCCGCGAAGTTCCTCCAGTCCGGCCCATTCCGTGAAGACTTCCGTGCAATCGCCGGGACCAACAATCAGGTCATCGGCAGCATGGTGCACGCCGTTCGGGACCTGGGCCGGGCCATGGTCGACTTCCTGGTCGCCGCCGGCCCGTTCACCGAGCGCATCGCCCGGGGAACTGCCCACTTCACCGCGTGGGTACGTGCCTCCGTCCTCGTCGGGAAGGAGACCGGGTCCCTGGCGCGCTTCTTGGACACCGCTGGCGACAAGGCTGCGCAGCTCGGCCGGATGACGCGGGATCTGACGGGCGGGCTGATGGGGATGGGGCGGGCTTCCACCCACGCGGGCAACTCGCTTCTCTCCGGGATGGAAGCCCAGTTGGCCACGTTCAACGTGTGGGCGAACTCCGTGGCGGGTCAGAAGCGCATGTCCCAGTATTTCGAAGAGGCCAAGCCCGGATTCCGCGAGCTGATTGGTCTGATCGGCGACATCGGACGCGGCCTGGTGCGGGTCAGCACAGACAACGGCCTGGCCAACCTCGTCGCGCAGATCCGCGGTGAACTGCTTCCGGCTCTGGGTGGGTTCCTGGACATCATCGGCCGGCAGATCGGGCCCACGGTCATCTCCCTAATCTCCGGCGTCGCCCGGTTCGTCCAGCAACTATCCGGCGCTGCCTCGGGACTTGGTGCTGTCGGTCTTGCGCTCACCGGTCTGGTCAACGTCGCCAACACGCTGCTGCGGGTTGTCCCTGGGCTGTCCACAGCCGTGTCCTACCTGCTGGCCACCATGGTCGCCCTCAAGGTCGTGCGCAGCGTCACCTCCATGATCGGCGGCCTTGGTACCGCCATCCGTTCTGTCGGGACGTCCTCGGCCGCGGCCAGTGGCACCGTCGGTCCCCAGATCAGCCTGTGGCAGCGCATGGGGTTGGCGTATCGCTCCGCGGCGCAGGATGCCGGCGGAGTGAGCGGCGCCATGCGCGGCGTCAGTGCGGCGGCCGGCGCCGGTGGGCGGGGGCTGCGCGGTGTGCTTGGCGGGCTCGCCGGATTCATGGGCGGCCCCCTCGGTGTCGCGGTCACCGTCGCGGGCGCGGCGCTGGCGATGTTCGCTAACAAGCAACGTGCGGCGGCCGAAGCAGCCCAGCAGCACAAGCAGAATGTTCGGTCCCTCGCCGATGCCCTGAAGGAGTCCCAGGGCGCCATCGACGCCAACGTCCGCGCCACGACGATCAAGATGCTGCGGGACAATGGCATCGCAGAGAGCGCCAGGCGGGCCGGGGTGAGTCTGCTGGAGCTGACCAACGCCACGCTGGAGCAAGGCGGCAGCATCGAAGCGTTGCAGCGAAAGATGCGGGAGCTGGCCAAGGCGGAGCCGTTGGCGAGGAACAGTTGGGGGCAGATCGTCACCAGCGACCGGCAAAAGGCACTGGAAGCGTTCGCCCGCGACTTGGACCACCAGAAAGGGCTGCTCAAGGAGGCCCAGGAACTCAACCGTGAGAACGCTGACGCCATGGAGAGCGCCGGCACCCGTGGCCGCAGTGCCTACGCCAAGCTCACCCAGGCGATCGACGAGATGTCGAAATCGACGTCGGATGCAGACTCGCGCGTGAAGTCCCTGAAGGATGCGTTGGACGGGCTGACTGGCGGCAGTCGCTCGGCGCAGGAGGCGCAGGCCCGGCTCAACTCCACGTTGCTGGACGTCAAGGACAGCATCAAGGCCGGATTCGACAAGAGCGATGGGTGGGGAGCGAAGGAGTTGCTCAGCACTCTCGACGGCTCCCTTCAGACGACCACCCGCAACGGTCAAAAACTCCAAGAGACCCTGTTCAGATTGAAGGACGACGCTGCCGACACGGCAATGAAGGCGTTCGACCTGGCCCGCAGCCAGGGTGAAGGACTTCCCGCTGCTCTCGCCAAGGGCCAGGCCGCAATGGAGAATGCCCGCACCTCCGCCATCAACATGGCCATGGCAATGGACCTGAACAAGGACGAGGCCACGGCCTTGGTCACGCAGATGGGACTGGTCCCGCAAAACTTGACGATGGTGCTCCAGTCTCAAGGCATCCCGCAGGCCCAGGCGGAAATCATCGCGCTCAGCTCCCAACTGGCCGGTCTCGATGGGCAGAAGACGAAGACCATCACTATCAGCGCACCGACGAGCGGGGCCATCGAGCAGCTCCGCTCCCTCGGGTTCGAGGTGCAGACCCTGCCCGGCGGCAAGCAGGTGACGGTCTCAGCCCCCACTGGTGCGGCCCGATCCCAACTCCAGGCCCTGGCCGCGGACATCGCCAATACGCCCAACAGCAAGAAGGTCACGGTCCAGGCGATTGTCTCCAAGGCGACCGGCGACCTGGAGTACGTCCGTAACTACATCGGCAGCATGAAGGGCAAGACGCTGGTGATGGAGGCGCCCACCCAGCTCGCCCAGACGGAGCTGAAGAACCTCGGCTACAAGATCAAGGAGCTCAAAGACAAAAAGGTCGAGATCACGGCACCGGCCGGTACCGCACTCAGTCAGGTTCAGCGTATCCAGGGCAGCATCAACTCCCTTACGGGAAAAACCGTTACGGTCACCATCCGGTACAACAGCGAAGGCAAGCCGTCGGTTGTCTCCAGCCATGCCGACGGCGGCATCGTCCGATACGCCAACGGCGGCGTCCGTAAGGCGGGCAACCGGCTCAAGGCGTTCGCGGCCGGCGCCGAGCGGCACGTCGCTCAGATCGCGCGCCCTGGTGAGTGGCGCCTGTGGGCTGAGCCCGAGACCGGGGGCGAGGCGTACGTGCCGCTCAGCCCGGCCAAGCGGAAGCGGTCCAAGGCAATCGTCGAACAGGTGGTGAGCGAGTTCGGTGGCGCCGTTGCCTGGGCGAACGGCACCTTGCGCCAGTACGCCGACGGTGCCGTCGCTCTCAACCGCCGCACTCACACCTCCGTGCCCCGCGCCTCCACTGCACAGTCCGTCACCCCCGCCCTCATCGGCGGCGACCTCAACCTCACGATGACCAGTCGTCCGATGGAACCAGGACAGGCCCTCAGCGACACGATGTTCGAGCTGCGCCGCATTCGGCGAGGAGGTGCCCATGTCGCTGGCTGAAGGCGAGTGGAACCTGTCGTACAGCGCCAACGACGTGCACCCGGGGGCGTCATTCACGTTCGGCAGCATCCGCTCCGGCTACTACCTGCTGGAGCCGTATGAGATTGCGTACGGCGAGACCGATGCTGGGGACACCCCGCTCCCGCGTGCCGACGGCGTGCGGTTCGGACAGGACTACCGGTCCGCGGCCGTCATCACCTTCGAGGTTGGCGTGGACGCGCTCGACGATGCCACGGCCCAACGGGCCCGGCACAGCGCGAACCTGGGCAGGCTCTCTGTCATGGGGCAGGCATGGGACGCCGAGGCGCTGCGGCGACGGGTCGCGACCCCGGCCGTGCTGTCCACGGTCCAGGGCGGCCGTGCCAGGCGCTTCTACGGCCGCCCCCGCAAGTGGGCCCCGGCCGGATCGAAGCTCACCCGGCAGGGCTACACTCCCGTCGTCGCCACATTCGCGTGCCAGGACACCACGGCGTACGACGAGGTCGAGCAGCACACCCGTGTCGACATTCAACCGCCGCCGCACCGCGGTCTCGTCGGCCCGCTCACCACCCCCCTGACCATGATCGGCGAGAGCAGCGGGAAGGTCGCCGGTGAAGTGGTCGTGGGTGGCACGAAGGCGACGTGGCCCCTCATCACGTTCAACGGGCCCATCACTCAGCCGGCGTGCGAAGTGGTCGGCCGGTGGAAAGTCACCCTCGATATCACCCTCGGGGTAGGCGAGCGCGTCATCATCGACCCTCGCCCCTGGGCTCGGACTGTGCTCCGCAATGGCAATGCCTCGGTCGCCGGGTTGCTGTACCGCGGATCGCCGCGGCTGGAGGACATGCGGCTGCCGATCGGCAGGCAGGACTTCGTCCTGCGCGGCACAGATCTCACCGGCACCGCGTACATGACCGTCGCGTGGAGGGACGCTTACGCGTACCTGTAGTCGCACCCGCGGGTGTTGCCAAGTGTCAACAGTCGACTGAAGGTGATCGATTCCAAGGGATCGGCTGTGCGCACAAGGGAAGAGAGTCCAACGTCGGTGTGTGAAGACAGAGTTGGACTCCCTCACCACCGCACTCTATGTGAAGACCGACGACCTGCTGAAGGCATCACCGCATCTGGCTCCCTGGCGTCCGGCCATGGGGATCGCTGTGCAACTGACCGATGCTGAACTGGTCACGCTCGCGATGATGCAAGCCATGCTGGGCTTCACCTCCGAGGCCAAATGGCTTCGCTACGCTCACTCTCACCTGCGGCATCTCTTCCCTTACCTGCCCAAGCAGCCCGGCTACAACAAGCGCCTGCGCAAGGCCGCCGAGCTTCTGCGGCGAGTGACCCGGTTGCTGGCCACCGACACCTCCGTATGGAGCGACGACGTGTGGATCGTGGATTCCACGCCCGTGGAGTGCGGACGCTCTCGCGCAACCGTCAAACGCTCCGACCTGGCCGGATGGGCCGAGTACGGGTACTGCGCCAGCCACAGCCGCTTCTTTGGGGGCTTGCGCCTGCATCTGGTGTGCACCCTGCAGGGCCTGCCGATCGCCTTTGCCCTGACCGGAGCCAAGGCCGACGAACGCGAGACCCTGCTGGACCTGCTCGCCGCCGAACCGGGCCTGACCGCCGCCCGGCCCGGACAGACACTGATCGGCGACAAGAAGCGACTTCGAGCACGAATTGGCCGAGCAGGACCTCCGGCTCCTGCGGCCAGCCCGCAAAGGTGAGCCGGAACGGCACGGCGCCTTGCGCTTCAAGCCGTTGCGGCAGGTGATCGAGTCGGTCAACGAGACCTTTAAAGGGCAGCTCAACCTCGAACAGCACCGAGGCCGTACACCGGGTGGTGTGATCGCCCGTGTCATGCAGCGCATCCTCGCGCTGACCGCCGCGATTTGGCATAACGACCACACCGGCCAGCCCGCCCTTCGCTCACTGACCGCCTACGATCACTAACCACAGACCCCTTGGAAATGATCATCTAGGGTGAGCTTATGCCGCATTTCGAGGTCGTGACAGCCGTCGCCGCACCCCCAGACCAGGTATTCGCGGTTTGCTTGGATGTGGAGGCGCATACCCGCTCGATGGCTGATTCGTCGGAGCGAGCGGTCGGCGGCAAGACCCGGGGTGAGCTGTCGCTCGGCGACACGGTGACCTTCCAAGCTCGCCATCTCGGCCTGACCTGGCGACTCAAGGCCCGCATCACCTCATACGATCGGCCCCGAAGTTTCGTGGACGAGCAGGAGTCCGGGCCCTTCAAGCGATGGCGTCACGCCCACCACTTCGAGGCGGACGGTGCCGGCGGCACCATAATGCGAGACGTCGTCGACTTCACCTCACCACTGGGGACCGTCGGACGCATCGTCGACAGACTCCTCCTGAGCCGGTACATGCCCTACCTCATCAGAATCCGCAACGCCTACCTGGCCAGCACTTTCGACTGAGCGGCCCCCTTTCGTCCCACTCTCGACCTCTTCGACCCCATCCCCGAAGTCAACCGGGCCACCGCCGAGGTGATCATTGCGGCGACCGGCGGCGACACGGCCCGCTTCACCACCGCCCGGGCGCCCTTGGAATAGATCATCTGAAGGGGCAGGGCGCGACGTAAGGGCCCAACCAGCGCGACAGTTCGCTGCCCGATCAAGGAGCAGCGGAGGTACGAGAGATGCCGTGGGACAGTGTGCCCTGGTTCACCGAGGGCGGGGCCGAGCACTCCAGCGAGGTGGCCCGGCTGCTGGCGTACGCAGCATTCGGGGGCTCGGAGGGTGTTGTCGGGGCTGCGGACCTTCAGGTGCGGGCCCTGTCATCGCCGGCGGCCGAGGTGCAGGTGACCACTGGGGCAGTCGCGATCATCAACCGGGCCGCGGGGGCGCCGTACCAGGCGTATGCAGCGCGGCTCCCTACCGGTGATCGGGTGCCGATCGCAGCGACCGGCGCGGCCGCGCGTAGCGATCTGATTGTGGCGCGGGTCGAAAACCCTTACAGCTATGGCGAGTCGTGGCCGAACCCGGAAGACCCGAAGGCCGGCCCCTACGTGTTCACCCGTGTGATCTCCGGCGTGCCAAAGTCCACGACGAGTGCGCGGCAGGTCCGCTCCTCGGACTCCGCTGTGGCTCTGGCTCGCGTCGATATCCCTGCGAACACGTCCAGCATCACGCAGGCAATGATCAAGGATCTGCGCGGCATGGTGAGCCCCCGTCGTGCCCGCAAGTTGTTCACGTCGTTCCCTGGAGCGGCGAGCAGTCTGACCTACTCAGACAACAAGTGGCACAACTGGCCCGGGGCCGCGCGGTGGGACGTATCCGTCCCTCAGTGGGCAACGCAGGTCAATCTCGTGACGACGTTCGCGGGGCTGAAGTTCAGCAAGGCCAACGTCTTCGCGAATATGCAGCACAGCTTCATTGGCAAGCTAGGGGAGGACACGACGATCGACGACGACCAGGGGAAGGGGAACCGTCGTAGCACTATTGTGGTCGCCGACAGTTTTTACGTGCCGCCGGCGGCGCGAGGAACCGTGCAGACGCTCTTCATTCAGACGTACATGTCGAAGGCCGAGACGGGGGATCTGACTGTCGACCAGGCCACCTCCATCATCTCCGATGTCGAATTCGTTGAGGCTCCGGACCAGGACGGATACTGATGCCACAGGGATGGCGGTTCATCGCTCAACGGGCCTTGCCGGAAAGCATTCTCGACTGGGAGGTTCCCCTGGCACTCTCCTCGAATCCGCGGCGTGATCTGTCCGGGCCCGGCTCGATGACCGCCACCATCGAACCGGAATACTCCCGCATGCTTGGCCACGACGGGCAGCCGATTCTGCAGGAGTGGAACACGAAGGTCTACCTTGAGATAGACAGAGTCATTCGATGGGGCGGAATCGTTACGAAGACCAATTACGATGGCCCAAAGGCCACCATCATCTGCGAGGGTCTATCCGCCTATCCGCACGGAATCCCGTATGAGGGCGCCACGTTGCTCTCCGGGGAGCTGATCAAGCCGAAGGACCCCAATGCCGGCCGGGACAAAAACCACGATGGCTGGGTTGACGGGAAGAAGGGGAAGGAGCGTGTCCCTCCTCCCCCAAAACCCTATGGCGGGCCTCGCATTGATGCGTACGACGCCTTCCGATCCATCTGGTCGCACATCCAGTCCCGCCCTTACGGCAATATCGGCTTGAAGATCGACGGGCACAAGCACGGCGAGAAACTAGGGGCGGCCGACGGCAGCGACCCTTGGCAACTGGCATGGTGGGACAACCCGGACTGCGGGCAGGTCCTCGACTCCCTGGCCCGGACGGTGCGGTTCGACTGGATCGAAACGCACGCCTGGGCCGCAGGCAGCGGAAACGGGATCGAGCACCGTATCCGCCTCGGGAAGCCGCGCCTGGGCCGAAAGCGCAACGACTTGCGGTTCACCTCAGGCGAGAACATCGTTGCGCGGGCCAAACCCGAGGGAATGGGTGAGGAGTTCGCGAACGAGGTCGTTGTTCTGGGCCGGGGCGAGGGCCGCAAGATGAAGAGGGTCCAGGTGCACCGCTACGACGGCCGGCTTCGGCGCGTCGCTACCGTCGTGGATAAGACGCTCACCGCTGACCAGGCTCTGCGGGTGCGCGGCGAGCAGGAACTCGCCGGCCGCACCCATGCTTTGCAAATCCCCGCCATCCAGATCCGGGACCACCCCAACGCCCCGTTCGGATCCTGGCAACTCGGCGACGACATTCGCGTCCAGGCCCATCTGCCGTGGGTCGGCGACATTGACGTGTGGCACCGAATCATTGGCGACGAAATCTCCGCCGACGGTCTGTGCACTCTGACCCTCAAACGCTCCGACAGCTTCCACTACTGACCGCCGCACCATGCGACACAACTCCCTCTGGGGGCCAGTATCCGGTGCATGAACGCACTCGACGCTCAGGTGGAGGCCCGGCGACTGGCGGCGCTCTTGGCCGAGTACGACCGGCGCCTGACCGCGCTGGAGCGCACCGCACAGGCTGGGTACTCCAGTGTCGAGGGAGGCAGTCTGGACCTCTACGACGCGCAGGGGGTTCTCCGCGGCTCGGTCGGGGTTCAGGACGACGGCACCGTCGGTATCGTCCCGGTCAACTCCGAGCCTCCGCCAACTCCAACAGCGCCGTTGCTGGAGCCGGTGCTGGCTGGCTTCAGGGTCGCCTGGGACGGGCAGTGGGAGGACGCCTACGACTCCCCGCGTGACCTCAGCGTCGTCCAGGTGCACGTTGGCGCGGGGCCCGACTTCGCGCCGGAGCTGTCGACGGTGGCCGCCACGATCACGAACCTGACCGGCGGCACTGTCACCGTGGCGACGGCGGACTACGCCAAGGCGTGGGTGCGGCTCGTCGCCGTCAACACCGCCCAGGTGCTTAGCCCGCCCTCGGCAGTCGTCGAGGGCACTCCCCGGCAGGTGGAGGGGCCGGACTTGTCCGCTCTGGTCGACCTCGCACAGTGGTTGAGGGACGAGAGCGTGGCCGGCTCGAAGTTGGTGCGCGAGACCATCGGTGCGGATCTGCTGGCCGCCAATGCCGTTGTCGCGGGCAAGATCGACGCGGGGGTTGTCACCGGCCGCGAGATCAAAGCCCAGACGATTGAGGGGACTCACATCAAGGCCGGGACCTTGGAGGCCACCCACATCAAGGCTGGCAGCATCAACGCGGAGCTCATCGCCGCAGACGCGCTCAACGGAAAGACGATCACGGGCGCCACGGTGCAGACCGGCGTCTCTGGCGCACGGATCACGTTGGACACTTCCATGCGTTTGTACGACGCGAAGGGCGGTCTCGCCGCGGAGGCCAAGCTCGCAGACCAAGCGACCGACGTCGGGTTCGTCGCCTACAACACCAGCGGGCTGGGCCGCTACTACGCGATGCTCAGCCGCGGCTATGTGCAGCTTGGCAAGGAAGGCACCGACTATCGCGGAGTACCCAGCATCGACCACGTCCTGGCCGGCGGCACCGTGAGCACCTTGACCCTCGGCTCCGGTAACGCCGAGAACTATGGCCAGGCCCGTCTTCTCCTCACTGCGGGCACAACCAGCCGACGCCCGAAGGTCGAAATCGCCTCAGATGCCCTGGATGCCCGAGCAGACCTGACCGTCAACGGCGTCCTCAGCTCCGACAACGTCGCTATGGGCACCGTTGCCATCACCCCCTCAACTGCCAACCGTCCGCAGTCAGTGACCATCACCGGCCTCGACGTCGCCGGCAGCAATTTCCGTGCCTGGGTCTGCCCCATGAGCTCGGCGCCGGGGACCGGCGTGCTCGGGTGCACAGCAACGGCCGTCACTGGCAGCGGGCTGACGATCTGGCTGAACCGCAAGGACCTTATTCGCACCACCGTTCACTGGATGATCATTGGGAGCTGACATGGGAGTTGACGACATAGAGGTGACCCCACCGTCGATCCGCCGCATCGCGCGGTGTCGCACACCGGACTGCCCTGCCAAGAACCAGCCCTTCGAAGTCGTGCTGTACGAGAACCACGGGGACCCGAAGTACGTCGCGGTCTGCGGTCAGTGCGGCGACACCATCACCGACCTGAGAGAGATCGGGCCGGCGACGTAGCAGAGCAGGACACAAGCGGCGCGGCCCTGCACTGTACGGCGTGCGGGGAGCCGCGGACTCGTACTGGGTCCCGGCTCCCGCGCACCCACGACCGACGACGAGGGAGTGCCAGTGGATGGGCTCGTCTCGCTGGCGCCCATACTCGCTCCCCTCTTCGGGATGATCGGCGCGCTGGGCGGCGCGTGGCTGGTGTACCGGCAGAGCAAACGCAAGACGGACAGCGACGCGGTGAAGACCGTCACCGACGCGTTCACCTCCCTGCTGGAGCAACAGCGCGCGTCGACAACCCAGACCTTGGAGCGCATGGCGTCGCTGGAGGCCAAGCACCGCGACCTCGAACGGCGCGTCGAGCACCTGCAGGAAGAGCAGAGGCAGTGGCGCCGTTGGAAAGCCGCCGCGATCGACTACATCCATGATCTTCTCCACCTTGTGCGCGAGGCAGTCCACCGTCCGGTGCCCGAGCCGCCGGAGGAGATCGCCGCCGACCTCGACCAGAGCGTTAGTACGTAGATGTGCACGCGACGTAAGACTGTCGGCGGCTACACGCTCTGCCCTCCATTCCCCAACAGAAGGGCAGAACCTCATGTCGCAGACCCTCGACTCGATCACCACCGGCGCCCAGGTCGGTGCGCTCCTCCCGCTGCTCACCGCGATCGTGCAGCGCCCAGCCTGGTCGGCGAGCGTGAAGAAGGTGGTGGCCACGGCTCTCGCACTGGTCGCCGGCGTGATCACCGTCGCGGCCTCCGGCGGCTGGGAGCAGTTCCAGCATGGGACTCTCACGTTCGCCACCCTCGCCGCGGTGCTCGCTGCCTCCCAATCCACGTACGACCTGATCTGGCAGCCGAGCAAGATCGCCCCGGCAATCGAGTCCGTCACCAGCCCGAATCGGCCGGAGCAGGTCGGATAGCAAGGACGCGAAGCGGCCGCCAGCGGGCAACGGGTAGGATCCCGCCTTAGGTGGCCGCTTCGCCGCCGACTCACTGCGTAGAGGGCTCTTGCTGGATTTTCCGGAGTTCAACCTTTCCTCCGGGTCTTGGCCAGCAAACTTCGAGTCCGAGACACTGCGCGCGTGTAGAGCGCCCAGGGCCGGAGAGTGGTTGCTCCTGCGATGACCTGGCACACGGGGTGAGTCGGTTGCGAGGCGGCCACCATTTACGATTACGGCCGCCCCCGGCGACGCAGCGGCTTTGGAGCACGAGGACCAGGAGGAACGCAAGGGATGTCCGACCAGCCGCCTGCCAAGGACATCACGGCAGAGGTCACACGACTCAAGGACATGTCTCATCAGGCGTTCTTCGAGGCATGGACCCTATTCGTGCTCGGCGTTGTAGACCAGCAGGTCCCGCAGGACCTCCAGGCAGCGGCCTTCCGTGCACCCGACCTGGCCAGCCGCACGCTCACCGCCGCAGACCGCGTCACCCGTGAGCTCAAGACCGTCCTGCCGCGCGGCGTCGGGGAGTCGAAGCGCGAATACCAGGCCCGGATGAACAACTTCCGCACTCAGCTTCATCAGGCACGGCAACCGATCCTGAACGCGGTCGAAGATCTTGCCCTGGACGAGGTGGAGTTCCTGGTCCAACTCGACGATGAGGCGTTCGCCGACGAGTGGCTGAGGTTCGTCAAGCAGGTGGCCGGTGCCGCACGGTCCGGCCGCGACTACGTGCAGGGCCTGGCGTTCCGTTCGCCGGACGTCGCTCCCCGTACCCAGGCGTTGTCCGTGCAGATGAAGCGCGATACTGAGCGCTACGTGCCGGCCGAGGAGGGCGAGTCGCGTAAGGCGCACCAGGCGCGCGTCGCCCAACTGCGGTCCCGACTGGAAGCCGAGTTGCGCTTCCTGCAGTACACGCTGAACTACGCAGCGGCGCGGTGGGGGCGGATGCCGACCGCGCCGAATCACCGGCTGCAGGCGATGCGGCTGCTCGTCGAGAAGCACCCCGAGGAGTTCTCGCAGTTGCTCAACGCGGTGCGCACTGACGCCAAGACGGCGCGCGATGAGGTGCGCCGGCAGCGTCGCTACGAGCGGCGTAGCGCGACGCGTCAGGCGAACTGACCGCGCAACCAGCTCTTTTCAAGGGCGCGCCTGGCCGGGCGCGCCCTTCGTCATGCGCGGCGAGCCGCGCGCTGCCAAGACGCGCGAGAGCAATCTTGACGCGCGCCTGTCCCTGGCGACGCGCCGCGCTCCAGTTGCGGGTTGCGTGAACTCAGTTGCGCGCCACGCCTGGCGCGCGCCTCGGTGTACCTCCAGGTCAGGGCATGGCGCGCGCCTCTCGGTACACACCGAGACGGGGGCTCGGCAGATCTCAGATCCGGCGGCATTCCAACAGTGGCGCGTCCCCTCAGCGCGCCACCGAAATCGGACGCACCCTGGGTGGCGCGCGATCCGTGGCCAGGGGCAACACGCCTACCGTGGCTGTAGCGCGCCTCTGGGCTGTGGCGACGCGCCCATCGTTGCGTCCGGGAGCGCTCCGGCCGCCACGGGCGCGCGCCACCGTGACCAGTGGCGCGCGCCTGCACACGACTGCAGTTGCGCGAGCACACTCGTGTGGAGGCGACGTGACGTGATGTGGGGCGCGCCCGGTCCGCCGGTCTTCGGCGTTCGAGAGCGCGCCCGCGGGTCGTTTCACGTCACCTCATGCGGCGCTGGTGAGGTCGGTGTAGAGCGGCGAGAACATGGCGGCGATCTTCAGTTCAGGCTTGCCTGCGCGTCGGTAGGCATTCGCGAGGTCTGTCTCGCCCCGCGCCTCTAGGAGTTTGATTACCTGGTCTCGGTGGTCGATCACGTGTCGGCGCAGCTTGGTCATTGGGGGCGGGGTTCCCTCGTCCTGTCCGGAGATCAGGGCAAGGTGTTCCTTCATGGTGATGCCCAGGGTTCGGGCCTGGATCTCCGCCTCGGTGAGCAGGACCGTCATGACTCGGTCGTTCCCTTGGTTAGCAGGGGCGGGGCGAGGGCGTGGTAGGTCTTGCGGTTCTTCGGCCTCGCTGATGTCCTCTGGCCGGTCGGTGACCGGCGGTTCTTCAGTCGGGTCCAGGAGTTGCGGTGTCCCGTCGTCGACCGGTGTGGGCTCGTCCGCATCGGTCGGTGCAGGGTCGTCGTGTGCCTCTTCCGCCGGGGCCGGGAGATGCTTTGTCTGCCCGTGGTCCTCAGTGGGGGCTGCGGATATCTTCTCCTTCAGGTGGTCAAGGCTCTTGGTGATCAGAGCGTCGGCACTCATCCGCCCCCATTTGGTGGTGGTGCTGATGACCTGGAGAGTACGGCGGCCATGTTCCTCCCGGACTTGGCGCAGGGCTTCTTCCGGGTCCTTTGGGTGCATCACGGCCACACGGATCAGTTCGGCTGCCCGATCGCCGGTCAGGGTCTGGGTCGTTCGCTCAGGGCCCTGGTGTAGCGGTTGCTGCGGGGCTGACTCCTGCAAATCGGCGTCCGGCCTGACCTCCACCGCCGAACGGGATTCAGCGGCGTCCGGTAGGCCGAGGCGTCGCAGGAGGCGATCCAAGCTGAAGTCGGGAAATCGCTGGGACTCCCCCGGCTGGATTTCCATGTGCAGGGAGCGGACACCAGTGAGCCAAGCGTCGCCGATGGCGTGGAGGTCGACGATTGCGTCTACGGCCGCTGACAGGTTTTTCTCCGCTTTCACCTTCCGGGTGGTGTTCCTGGTCGGCCGGTCGTTTTCGAATGCGGTGACGATCTCTGTCCGGGCAATCAGGATGCACGGACCCTCGTGGCGGCGTAGCAGCCAGAGGAATTCGCCCCAGCGGTCCTTGGCTCGGTTCCAGAGGTCGGAGTCGATGACGACTGGGTCGTCGAGGGTGGGCACGCGGGAGCCTTTGCGCTGCGCCTTGTGGATGGCGCGATTGCGTGCGTAGTGGGCGATCTCATCGCTGAGCATGTCCCACAGACTCGTCACGGAGTCGGTGACCAGCATGTTGGGTTTGCCCTCAACGCGGGGTTGGGCGTTGACCCACCTGACCGCGTCGAGGATGTCTTGGTAGGAGCCGTCGTGCTCAACGATCTCGTAGTCGGCACCGGGTACGCGGCCGTAATAGTCGGCGGTCCCCTCGGTGCCACCGATCTCGATCCAGTACGTGCGGCCGATCAGTTCGGAGCCTGAACCGCGGGCCGCCTCGTAGCTCTTTCCGGTCTTTTCAGGGCCGGTGAGAAGCACAATCGGTGGGTTGGGCATGCCGGTGGGCGTGCGACTCTTTCGGGTGCGTTGAGGCGCGGTGATTCCAGCCACGGCGGTGGGCCTTTCGCTTCGGTCTTCGTCCGGGTTGCTCTCCCGGATGTTGCGACGCGAAGGGCCTTAACCTCTCGACCTGACGCGCGCTGTAGCATTCTAGCGTGCCTCCGGGCGCCTGATCAATGCGCTGACAGCAGGTCAGACACCGGGTGATCGCCCGCCGAGTCGGCGTCCTCGCGATGTCGCCGGTCCCGCGGTTTATCCGTGTTGGCATCATCCCGTAGTTCGGGCGGCAGGGACCGGCGTCCTCGATGGGGTGGTCGACTGCCTTCGATGTCACAGACAGTGGGACGGCTAGGTTCGCTGTCAAACGCGTCGATTGGGCGGCAGAGGACAGCCGCGCTGGTCCGGTGTCCCGTCTCCGAGGAACTGGTCCCCATCTCAAGTCATCTGGTTCGATTCGCTCGCGATCCCAGGTGATCTGGTTCGAGTGCAGCGCGGCCTCATAAGGCAGTTAGGATGGTGAGTCATGGAGCAGTTGCCCGAGAACGTGGACCGAGAGATTTTGGAGGACCGGACCATCCTCGCGCTCAAGACGATCCGCGAGTCGCTCGGCTGCACGCTTCACGAGGCTGTTGATGTCTACGCTCAGCGGTACGAAGAACTCCGCCGTGACCGCCCGGAGGACTTCCATCACCGCCGGGAAGACCGCGGCTAATGCTGCGGCTCCTGATCCGTCGAGCTCGCGCGGGTTGCTGCGCTGCCCCAGAACAGATGGAACCGAGCCAGATCAGCTGAGACGCAAGCCGGCATCCGACTCCCCAGGACCAGATCAGCTGAGATCCTCGGCATGCCCACGTCTCACCCGTTCTGGTCGCCGCAGGCAGCAGAGCCAGACTGGGACCAGTTCCTCGGAGACGGGACATCCAGTCTCAGTGAGCCTCCGCCAACTTGAATGCGCAGGTCAAAAGGCTGGTGTGACCGGTGCCCGGGGTGCTCATGCTGGTCGTGGGCGGGAGTCTGTGGAGTAGATCGTCCGTCAGCGGTCCGCTCGCCGGTTTCTGAGGCACATCTCGCCATCCCGGCCAGGTACATGGGAACGTGCCCGGGCGGTGGGGTTCGGGGGCAGCGTCGTGCCGGCCCCTCGCGGGAGGACGGGTTCGCACCCTGGGATCATGAGCGCATGTCTGAGGAGTCGAACCTGATGCCGAGCCTGTGGCCGCTCGTGCCGTCCCGGGCCACCGACTGGCTGCTGGAGCTGTGCGGCGACGGCATCACCGGGTTCATGCCACCGGCGATGCCTGACGCGGCGTGGGTGCTCAACGCCATGTACGAGCACGAGCAGGGGCCGGCCGATGTGTCGTACCACGAGTACCACCAGGCACGTCTAGCGGAGGGAAGCGTCCAGCCTCACATCGTCGCGGGCGTCGACTTCGAATCCGTGGGTGTCGCCACGGGAGGAGGGCTGGGCCGCGCCCGGCACCCGGGGCCCGGTTGGCGACGGCTGCGCTGGGCCGAGCTTTCCCGGCGGACCGGCGACCCGGCCGTGCCTGAGGGGCTGATGCCCTCCTACCGTTGTTTTCCCTCGGCCAAGCAGGAAGGCAGCTGGCCGCTGGGCATGGTTCCGCCGACCGAGGGAAGCCTGGACCGTGAGACCTGGAACCGACTGATCGCCGTCCTCGCCCAGTACAGTCCCGCGGGCCCGGATACCCGCTGCCTGGCCTACTACAACCCGCTGATGCTCGGAGCCACCGACTTCGACAACCTCCACGTGCGTGCGGGCCGGCTCGGCGACGCCGAGATCCTGTACGACTGGTCCGAGGCCGACTTCAGCCCGTCCAACCTCTGGGCCGATGACCACTCATGGGTTCTGTGCACCGACTACGACCTGTGGGCCACCAAGGTCGCCGGGCCACCGGCCCTCATCAACACGTTGCTGAACGACCTCGAAATCGAGGCAGTACGACTGCCCTGGGCACACTGAGCCACACCCAACCTGAATTGGCTGGTCGAGCTGCTGGCGTGACAGGTTGTCAGGGTGCTCGTGCTGGTCGTGGGCGGCTGTCTGCGGTGTAGGTCACCTGTCAGCGGTTCACTTCGAGGTTCGTCAGGACGATCAGACCGCGCAGGAGGTGGGTGGCGCGGGCGGGATCGGTGCGGAGCTTGGTCAGGATGCGACACGCTGCCGTGATGCGTTCGCGGAGAGCCGATCTGGAACCTGCGTCACCCATGCCTTGCCGCGCCATGTCGAACACGTCACGTTGCGCGCGTGCGACCGCAGGTTGTGTGAGGGTCTGCGGAGTCATCAGGGTCCGATCGTGGCAGTGGCGGGCGCCCCGTACAGGGCCCGCCCGCCACAATCTCGTGCAGGTGCGGAAGTTCAGGATGCCTGAGCCGTGTCGCTATCGGCTCCAAGGCCACCCATGTCCACTCCGTCGCCCTGCTCCGCCGCGGCCTCCGCCTCGTAGCGCGACTCGAAGCGCAAGCCGACCCGCTTCCGGCCGTTTTGCGGGCTCTGGCCCAGGAGGCGGCCGAGCTGGGACCGGTTCAAGTCCCCACGCGGCCCGAATCGTTCATGCTCACCGGCGTCCCGAGCTGCCTTGTAGATGGCGTACAGCTCCTCTTCGGGCATGACCTGCTCCGGGTTGATCACTGAAGGGTCCTTCGGCTGTGGCTTCTTCGGTTTCAGGTCCGGCTCCTGCTGGTCTTCAGTGGTCTGCGGCACCGGGCCTGGCTCTGAGGTCGGCGCCGGGGTCGGCGACTTGGGCTGGGCCGGGGCTTTGGCTGCCGGGCGGGTCGCGGGGGCGCTGTTGCGCTGGGGGGCGGGTTGCGGAACGGTCGGGTCGAGCAGGGCTCCACTGCCATCTGCGTCTATCCAGTCCGAGCCGGCGCCGCGGGCCCGCACAAATCCGGAGATGTGGATTCCAAACGAGCCGCCGAGCGGGACCATCGCGGCGACAGCGCTACCGACCACATACACCCATCCCCTGTTCTCGACCAGGACGGTTGGGGCCTGGCCTGCGCTGAACCACTCGGAAAGGGCGACGATGGCGTGGCCGACATTCGCGGCGACCGAAATGCATAGCAGGAACGCGAAGATGCACCACAGTGACCAGTAGTAGCCGCCGTCGGCGCCGTCGGCGCGACGCCGGCGGATCAAGGTCACGGCACCCGCGTTGATCGCCAGCAGCAGCTCCAGTGAGCCAGCCATGGCCACGGCCGCGAAGTTAGGGAATCCAATGAGCCGTCCCGCCCAGTGGAGTTGGTAGAGAGAGGCCAACATCATGCCGAAGCCGGCGGCCGCGGCTCCGATGCGGAGGTTACGGTGCCAGTCGCGTAGCTCCCGCTCGCCTTGGGCGATGGCGCGGGTGGGCAGCTTGGGCAAGGCTCTGCCTTTCGTTCGGGTCTCCCGAGGGCCTATGCTCATCGGCCCTCGAATTGCCCAGTATGCCTGCTGCCCTTGATCGTTGCTCAACCTCGTACCGCGTTGCAGGTGGAGCGGAGTTCACCAGTCCAGTGGTTTGCGGGGTTTGCGTCGGTCGGGCCCGACGATCTTTGCCAGGTACGCCCGGTCCTCGATGCGGGAGAGCAGTCGCTCGCCGAGGATTCCGACGATGCCATCGCGCCGGAGGTTTGTGGAGAAGGCGGTGGGGCGGCCGGCGGAGAGCCGTGAGT
Source organism: Streptomyces sp. NPDC090442 (assembly GCF_044769405.1). Classification (NCBI taxonomy): domain Bacteria; kingdom Bacillati; phylum Actinomycetota; class Actinomycetes; order Kitasatosporales; family Streptomycetaceae; genus Streptomyces; species Streptomyces sp. NPDC090442. Next base: position 140,350 of record NZ_JBIVXW010000009.1, on the reverse strand, counting down.
CGATCAGGTCGACGGTTTCACGTCGTGCGAACTCGGTTGCGGTGCCGTCCATTTCGCCGCACAGCTCGTCCAGTATGAGCAGGTCCGCCTCTACATGGCGTTTGCGGACGGTGTACGCCGTCATGTCACCGGGTCCGCCGTCGGGCCGACGCCATGTCAGGTACGTGGAGTGTTTGACGAATCGGCATAGCAGGCCCCGATCGCTGGCCTCGCTGCCCAACGCGGCGAGCGCCGTCGTTTTGCCTGTGCCGATGTTGCCTGGGGCTATGAGGTGCATGGTGGCCGGCCGGGCTCCCTGCCGTCTGGCCGCGACGAGTGAGTCCAGCCAGCCGCGCAGCACCGTGGGGTGCTGGTTGTCGTCGAGGTCGTCCAGTCGCCACTTCAGGTAGTCGTCGTGTGCTGCCTCGCGCATGCTGTTCTGCCAGGCGAGCGCGCGGGCTCGGGCCTGGGGGACGGTGACGTCGTCCCACAGGTCTTCGCCGTGTTCGTCCGCTGGGGCAGGTGTGCCGAGTTGTGACAGGTCTGCACCGCCGCGTCGCAGGATCGCTAGGACGTGGTCGGTGACTTCGAACAGGCGCCGTGGTTCTCGTTCGGGAACCATGGTTTCGGCCTCCAGGATGCTCACCGTCGTTCTCCTTCCTCGTCAGGCGGGGACGATGCCAAACGTGACGTCGTCGGCTTCTTGGGGGGCACCTGTTGTTGGTGCGGTCGTGTCGTCTGTCCCCCATGTAGCGGTGTCGCTGTAGGGGGCGGGGCGGGTGCCGTATTGGGTGGGTGTTGGTCGGTTGTTCCGCTCGTCGCTCAAGGCTCGTTGGAACTGGTGGGCTGAGGGGAAGTGCACGTTGGTCCGCAAGAGCGCGTTGGCGACTTGCCGTTGCGTGTACTCCGCGTCCAAGGCTTGTTGGCTGAGCTTGCGCAAGCCCATGTACCACCCTGACTTCTGTTTGCCCGCGTACGGGCCGAGGCGTTGCGTGGCGTGCCTGTAGTACCAGGTGGCGAGCACGTCGGCCGGTGTCTGCTTCTTGGCCGTCTTCGGCTCGGCTTCAGCCGCTGGGGCAGGGCAACTGCTGCCCGCGGCTTTGTCCTTGGCGGCGGACCGAGCAGCAGCCGGCGGTATCCGGCGCGTCTTCTTCCGCTCGGGTTTTGTCACGTTCTCCTCGGCGCGCTCGGGGGACGGTGACGTCACCTCGGTATCGGTTCCGAAGCCATCCGAGTGGAGGGTGCCGTCGGGGTAGCGGATGCGGAAAGTGCCGTCCTCCTGCTCCACAACGGGAACGTCCAGCTTGCCGCCGAAGGTGCGGTAGTCCTGGGCCCACTGCTCTACGGGGTACTCGCTCACCGCCGCGCCCATTGCTGTCGTGCCGTCGAGGTAGCGGCGTCGCTCCAAGCGGTAGTAGCCGTGCGCGGCGAGTTCATGGAGGGCCTTGCGGACTGCGTCACGCCCCTCGCGGCCGTCGCCGCGGGCGAGTTGCTCGGATCGCACGCACCAACTGTCGTGCTGGTCCAGGCAGTACGTCAGGACCCCGAGTGCGCGGTAGCTCAGGCGGTGGTCGCGGACGGTCGTGGACTCGACGTGGACGTAGTAGGTGCGCCGGTTGTGGCGCACGGCGCTGCGGTTGGCCGTCATGCTGCCGCCCCGCTGTTCGCCTCGGCGATTCGGGCGTAGGTGCGCCACGTTTTGCGGCCGTGGTTGCCCATTTCGTTGGCGCGTCGTGATTCGACCATGGCCCGGCTGCGGAGTTCGGCCAGTGGCCATCGCGCCTGGTGATTGGTCAAGTTGCAGGCGTCGGCGACAGCTTGGAGCGTGTCCCAGTGGCTTCGGCTGTCGAGCACCAGGTGGCGGTAGAGGCGGAACGCGCGGTCGGATACGTCTCCGGCAAGTACAGGGGCGAGGTCAACGGTGCGGGTGGACAAGGCGGTGGTCCTTCAGGCTGGGGCCCGGCCGCGTAATGCGGCCGGGCCGTAGTACGGCCGGTGCGCAGTTACTCGTCGCCGGCGGAGGCGACGGGGAGCATCGGGATGCCCCGCAGCAGTCCGTTGAGCTGGCCCGTGTGGTACGCGTCCAGGACCGTGTCCCGGCCGCCGTCCTTCCAGGAGAGGGACACGGTGCCAGTCGGTGTGCCGCCGGGCGTGCGGGTGAGGCCGGGGATCACCTCGCCGGTGTACTTGTCGACGATGGTGTCGGTGTCCTTGTCGTATGCGGCGCGCTTGAGCGCCGCGGTGCGGAACGCGGGCCGCGCCTGGATGATGACCTCGACCTCGCCGCATTCCTCGGCAAAGGCTGTGAAGGCATCCTCATCGCCGATTTCGTACTTGTCCTTGGCGAGGGCAACGGTGTGCGTGGCGACCGCTACGCCGTTGACCTTGGCGTCGACACTGCGCTGGCCGGTGGGGCCCTGGTAGGCATCGAGGAGCGGAGCCTTGACCGCCGCGATCCGCTCGTCCAAGGCCGAAGTGACGTGCTCTCTGACCAGCTTGGCGAAGACCGCCAGCAGCGCTGCATCCCCCAAGGGAAGGTTGGAGCCTGGCGTCGTGTCGGCGTCGTGCGACATGGTCGTCCTTTCTCACCCAGGGCTTCGCCCAGGGCTTTCCGGTCTTGCCCGGGCGGGGCGCAAAGGGCGTCGCCAGTAGGTACGACAGCCGCGGAAATCTGTTACACCAGGCCCAGGTAGTTGGGTTGCTCTCCCAGCCGCAAGGAATACTACAACACGCGTCAGCGGAAGTGTAACCGGCTGACTCAACCTCAGAATCCGGTGACTGAGCCGCACCCATGGATGTCCAGCACAAGGACCATGACAGCGCCTTCGCCCCGGCGCCGGGGTGACGCCTCGACACAAACCCGTGGCTCCTCCTATCTTCCGCACGGCTCCCCGGCACCGGTGACGTCGCCAGCGGCGGTGGGCCCCGGTGCCGCCCCATCCGGAACGAGGGCGTCACCGGCCCGGCGGCGGGTACGGTCCGGCCATGACGGCATGCCCCGATTGCGAGTCGGGGTGCCGCGGTGAAGTCCGCGGGCTCGCAGGCCGCACCCGCCGCCGGTCATCAACTGAACTGCCGGAAGGACCACCGTGACCGAGACTGTGCCCGCGCCCCGCTACACCACATACGTCCCGCTCGGCGATCTGGCCCCCACTCCCGGCAATCCCAAGAAACATCAAGTCGAGCGGATCATCGAGAGCATCACGAGCCACGGCTTCGTAGACCAACCCATCGCCGACGAACGGACCGGCACCATCCTCGGCGGCCACGGGCGGCGCGAGGCCCTAATCGAGATGCAGGCCCGCGGCGAACGACTCCCCGATGGGATCCTCCTGGACGAGGACGGCGGGTGGCTCGTCCCCGTCCAGCGCGGCTGGGCCTCGCGCTCCGACGCCGAGGCCAAGGCTTTGAACATCAAACTCAACAAGATCGGCGCGGACGGCGGCTGGGAACCGCGCCCTCTCGCCGCCTACCTGGAAGACATCGTCACCACCGATGCCGAGCTGTTCGACTCACTGGCCCTCCCCGAAGACGAGTTGGAAGCCCTGCTGCGCCAAGTCGACCCCGAGACTCTGCCTGGAGCCATCCACGAGGGCCAGGCGCCAGCGATGAAACCCGGGGACGATGAAGACAGTGAGCGAGACGGCATGCTGAGCCCTGACGACGAAGGCCGCGCCCGCTTGGTGAGTTGCCCGGCATGCGGCCACGCGTTCACGCCCGGACGTTGAGAAGCCTCATGCCTCCGCGCAGAAAGCCCCGCCGTTCAAAGAACGGGCGCCCGAGCCTGCTGTCTGAAGAGGTAGAGGCCCGCATCATCGCAGCCTCGCGCTCTGGAATCGCGGTCGAACTCGCCGCAGAGGCTGCAGGCATCTCCAGTGCCACCTACCGCCGTTGGATGGCGCGCGGCCGCACCGAAGCCGCTGCACGCGAAGACGGACAAAAGCCCAACCCGGAAGAGGCCCCGTACGTCGAGCTATTCGAGAAGGTCCGAACCGCCCGCGCCATGGCCGCAGCCCGCGCCATGGCCAACATTCGACGGGTAGCCGACGGAGGAATCGTCACCAAGGTCACCACGCGGAGATTCCGTGATTCGGCGACCGGGCAGATCGTGGAGGAGGTCACCGAAGACCGGACGGCCCCTGACTGGCGTGCTGATGCCTGGTACTTGGAGCGGCAGCATCACCATCACTACGGCAAGGATGCTGCCCTCGCCATCGAAATCACGGGTATGGACAGCAGCCAGTCGGCCCAGGAGGAGCGCGTCGATCTGACCGCGCTCGCCGAGCGGCTGAACCGCTCGCTATTCGCCGTTCAGTACCCCGAGCCAGCCGAATTGGAAGATGGCAGCGTGGTGGACGCCGAGGTCGTCGACGGCTGAAGGACGCAACGGCAGCGGTGTCTGGCTATAGCCCCTGCCAGGCACCGCAAGACGTAAACCCACCGGACCAGTCACAGTGCCGTCTCCACTCACCGCAGGAGGTACCACCGTGACCATCAAGGGCATCGACGTCAGCTCGTACCAGAGCACTTCCTTCAACACCAGCGGTCTGGACTTCGTCTTCGTGAAGGCCACCGAGGGCTGCTCGTACGTCAATCCGCGCCAGTCCGCCCAGGCTGCCAACGCGCGTGCCGCTGGTTGCGTTGTCGGCTTCTACCACTTCCTGTGGCCGGGCAACGTCAAGGAGCAGGCCCGCTACTTCGTCGAGAAGTGCGCGTCCCGAGAGGGAGACGTGCTCGCCGTGGACTGGGAAACCACCGGCACCGGGAGCCGCGCATCGTGCGCGGAGAAGGACATCTTCATCCGAGAGGTGAAGCGACTCCGCCCCGGCCACCGCGTCATCCTCTATGTGAACCGCGACTTCTGGCTGCATCGGGATACGACCTCGTACACCGGGGACGGCCTGTGGATCGCCGACTACGTCTCCGCGGGGAAGCCGCGAGTCAAGGCAAAGTGGCTCGTCCATCAGTACACCGACCGCCCTGTGGACACCAATGTCGCGGCGTTCGCCAACCGGGCCGCGATGAAGGCATGGGCCACTGGCTCCGCCCAGCCCAAGGACGACGGCACGCCTGCCCAGAACAAGTCAAAGCCAATGCCGCCGTACCCGGGGGCCGGGTACTTCGGGCCGGGCAAGAACAACGCGCACATCGCACTGCTGGGCAAGCAGCTCGTGGCGAAGGGGTTTGGGAAGCACTATGCGCAAGGACCCGGCGCGCGATGGACAGATGCCGATCGCCTCAATGTGCGCGACTTCCAGCTCTCCCGCCGGGAGTTGCGCGGCATCCCGGACGGCATCCCCGGCCCGCTCACGTGGAAGTTGCTCTTCTCCTGACTCGACCACTGGCCAGCTCGCCGCGTCGGGCTGGCCCTCCTCGAAAGGCCAACTTCCGTGGCAGGCGAGACCGTCATCACGGTCGTCGGGAATCTTGTCGACGACCCCGAGCTGCGCTTCACCCCGTCCGGTGCGGCGGTCGCGAAGTTCCGCGTCGCCTCCACTCCCCGCACCTTCGACCGCCAGACCAACGAGTGGAAGGACGGCGAGAGCCTGTTCCTGACCTGCTCGGTGTGGCGTCAGGCGGCGGAGAACGTCGCCGAATCACTCACGCGGGGTACCCGCGTGATCGTCCAGGGCCGTCTCAAGCAGCGGTCCTACGAGGATCGCGAGGGCGTGAAGCGCACCGTCTACGAACTCGACGCTGAAGACGTCGGCGCCAGCCTCAAGAATGCGACGGCGACGGTCACCAAGCCCAGCACCCAACGCCCGGCTGCGGAGCACCACAAAGCTGACGATCAGTGGGCGGGTCCGCAACCGCCCTTCTGAGCTGGTCAGGAACAGCGCTGCGCCGCGCGGGTAAATCCACCCGCGCGGCGCGTCGGCCCTTCGTTTAGGGCGTGTTGAAACAGATGGTCGATCTTGCTGCCTGACAGATCACAGTCCACGGATGGCTTCGGCCAGGTCGGGGCCGTAGGAAGCCCAGCAGATGACTGAGTCATCGGCGTCGAGCTGCCCCATGAACCATTCGTCGTCAGCTCGTACAAGGCACAGGTCGTGGAAGGACAGGATGGCGTCAGGCTGGAGGACGTCGTAGTCGGCGGAGCCGTGCTGTTCGACAACGACGAGTCGTCCAAGCGAGAGCAGGCCCGCTTGCGCGTCGCCTGATACGGAACGAATCCGCTCGATCGTCCATCCGTTGGGGAGGTCGGCGTTCACTGCCGTATGGTCGCAGCAGAGGGTGTCTCACAGCCATTCGTTTATCGCGGCGACCAGCACCGTCACGTGATAGCGGGCCGCGAGCACTGTGGCCTGGTGATCGACCTCGGTAGCCGGCCAAAGACTGCCCGTCTTGGACTGGATGGGTCCCTAGGACTCTGGTTCCTCAGTGACTGGTCGGGCTGAGCCGCACGGGGCCGTGGTCGGCTGCTCTGCATCCGTGGGTCGCGCGGGCTCGGCCGGCTTGCCCACGGCAGGCAGCGGGATTGGTTCCTCCTGCTCCTCCTGCACTGGCTTCTGTGCCGGCTCAGGCGTCTCTTGAGCAGGGCTGGTCTTGGGTTCCGGAGCTGGGGCCGGATGGCTCGTGGGCTCCGACTTCGCCCGTGACGACCCGCCCGCTGCAGGTGTTGGCGTCGACTGCACGCCAGCCGGGCCGAGCGCCTTCGCGGCAACGGCCTTGCTCGGGGTGGGAGTTCTGGTTGGCCGTGGCGCCTCGATCCCTGCGGCAAGCGCCACAATGTCCCCACCCCTCGGATCCACGAGAGAGGGAGGCGAACCCTCGTGCACACCGAGCACGGCACGTGCTGCCATCACTACGGGTGGGGCGAAGCCGGCTGAGTCCTCCGGATCGGAAAGAAGCCTTCGCACCTCGTTCTCGTCCATACCGAGAGTGCCCAAGGTGAGTGCGGCAAGCCGGGGTGGGAGCGGCGCGACCCCACCCATCGGCCGTGCTACAGCCGGGATTCGCTTCGCCGTTGAGGCAGAGCGCAGCAGTTTTGCGTACGTCTGCACTCGGCCCTCGTCCGTGCCCCACAGCACGTACCGTCCCACCCTGACCAGATGGGGGTACAGCTCGATGGAAGCGTCCTGCTTCGACCACGTCGCGGCGTACTCGACGTCCACGAAGATGCGTAGACCCACACGATGCGAGCCATAGCTGAAAGTGAAGATCGTCGAGTCTGGACCGGTGGCGGCTTTCGTAGCCATGACCATGCCGTCCGAGTCGGTGCACTCCGCTTCGAGGTCGTCGATGGGATTGCAGTGAATCTTCCCGGCCTCCGAGAAGTCCATGAATCGCGAATCGGCGAACGGCTGCGGTGCACCCTTCGCCCCCTCAAGTGACGCAGTCGTGTCCGACGCGCTCCCCGTCAAATTGGTCGCGTCACCCCCGCCAAAGCGCCCCAGCGCCCAGGCCCCGGCCAGCGCAGTCACCAGCCCCACGGCAACGACCCACTTGCGACCCCGGCCGGCAGGGCGCACGGAATGCAGTGGTTGCTCCGGAGGCAAAGTGAGGTCTACGGGCGGAGCGGGATCGACCGCGCCTAGCAGCTCATCAAGTTCCTTGAAGTCGTCGCAGTGCTCTCGGACCAGCCGTTCCACCTGTTCCAGCGTCAGATCAGGCATAGCAGACCTGACCTGCCGGACTGCGGAGTCATAGGACTGCGGGCGCAGGAACAGATGCCGCTCACCGTTGATGGTGAACACAGCGGTATCGGTGAACCCGTCGTCACCGTCTTCATCAGGATTGAGGACGTGAATCTGAACGGGCGGCAAACTCACGACCGCGCTCCCAGAGCGTCAGGTATGGCAGTGCTCAACTCTGGCGGCTTTCCTTGCTCTGCAGGATCCTCGCGATGCGGGCCTTCGTCGCCTCGGCACGCTCGGGGGTGATCTCCTCGATGTCGGTGAGGACAAGGTGACCACCATTCAGGTCGACCTCCTCACGGTGGATCTCCGGCTCATCCAGGCCATCGCTCGATCCAGCGTCCTCGCGGATGGCCTGTGGGTTCTGCACGCGCGCGAATTCGCGCAGCATCGCCTCACGAGTCGCCCGCACGCGCGCGGGGCTACGGCGGAAGCCGGGCCGTAGCGCGCCCGCGGCCGCGAGCATGCCGCGGGTTTCCTCATCGTGAGGGATGGGGCCGCCATCCAGCGCCCGCTCCAGGCGCTCGCTCTGGTCAGCGCGTCGCAACATGCGCCCTCGCCTCTCGTTCATCAACCCGTCCCCCGTCAACTCGTCCTCGATTCACCATTGCCGTCAGCAGTTCCTCCACGAGTTGAGCAGAGGAATCTCCTGCCGGCATGACCTCAGCCAGCTTGCGCAATGACCGTACCGTCAGCGTCCTCACGGCACCGTCTGTCTTGCCCATGATCTGCGCTGCTTGCCCAGGGCTGAGCCCGTCGAAAAATCGGAGGGTAAGCACTTGTCGTTGTTCGGGGCGCAGTTTATGCATGTGCGTCGCCACAGCGTGAGCCAGCGCACGCCTCTCGGCGTACTCCTCAGGGTCCTGACCAACACGTGGCCGGTCAAGTTCAAGGTGATCCGCGCACAGCACTTCTGCGGGGCGCCGCTGCACGGACCGTAGGTGGTCGAACGTCGCATTCCTGGTGACGGTGCGCAGCCAGCCTAGGAAGTTCGTACCCGGCTTGTAACTGCCGATGTTCTGAGCAACCTTCAACCAGACTTCCTGGCATAGGTCTTCCGCAACGTACCCGTCACGGATGTAGGCCCGCACCCAGTGGTACACGGTGTCGTTGAGTTCGTCGTACAGCACCCCGAGGGCGTCGGACGCGTCCTCGCCACCTGCTGCTGCGCGTGCGACGAGGGATTCCAGCATGTCGGTCACGGCGTGATGTCCCCCCAGGAGCCGGTACTGCTTGATCTGCTGCAGCGCCGCCCTCAGGTTGTCAACCTCGCTTCCCTACAAGAGGGGAAGCGTTCCGGCGCGACGCGAAGGCAGCATAACCGGCTATGTCGGAATTAGCCGCACAGGTGACCGGTACCTCGCATCGCTCGCTGTGATATACCGTGCGAACACACGCCGGGAGAGCAACCCGGCATCAAACAAGGCCAGAGTGAAGGGACTACGCCTCGTGGCTTCCACGCTGAACGCTACCGACCGCGCGCTGATGCTCCTGCCGTTCGAGGAGTGGGTCTCCCTCCAAACAGCCGCGCAGCGTGCCGAAATCGACGAAACGGCCGCCATCAGCATCGTGCGAGCAGGCCGCCGCCGCGGCGTCTTGCGCACTCGCGGCAGTGGAGCGATGCAACAGGTCATGCGCGTGTACCCCAACCCCCGTCGCACCAGCTGGAACTGACTCAACAGCACCATCGGGCTCTGCGGTACCGCCCACGTTCCTCACTTTGTCGCTCGACGCCCCGTCCTGCGTTCGCTTCCCCACCGCGCCTTCATGGCACACCGCACAGGACTGGCCGCCTTGGGTGTAACAGATTTCGCCGATCGACGTACGTACTGGTGCCGGACCAGTACGCACCCGGCCGGAACGGTCACCCAAGGACACTGACGAACGAACATGGAGAGCCATGCCTCGCGGCGGTTCAAACGCATTGCTGAGCTTCGAGACGATCGCGGAGCGCATGGAGCTCCCGAAACGCACCGTGCTCGACAACTACAAGCGCTGGGGAATCCCCGTGGTGCGCATCAGCGACAGAATCCTCCGTGTCCGAGAGCGTCACTTCGACGCATGGCTTGAATCCCGCGAACAATGACTTGAGAATCAGGCCAGTAACTAAGTCGGGTAGCAGTCGATTACCTAATACCCAACTTTCCACCCGCTCATCGCCTCCTACACAAATCCCTTCCCATAGATGGTCAAGTACAGCGAGAACTGGAGAATGGAGCAAAGCCATGGCTAGGCGCGCACAGCCACGTAAGGATTGCACCTGCCCTGACCGTAACCAGCCACGACGGAATGGCTGCTCGCACTCCTGGTACGTACGCTTGACGAACCGCCAAGGAAGACGACAGGAATACTACCTGGGCAACAGTAAAGCTGCGGCGGAAAAGGCTATTGAGCGTTATTACGAGGAAGACCTTCTACCGGATGAGGCCGCCCCAGAAGACCGCTCCGAGGATCGCAACCTCATGTTCAGGGCATGGGCAGATGAGTGGCTTAGTCGACGCAGAGCGAAGGCGACATCCGTGTCACAGTACGAGATCGCCGTCCGGGTGCATCTCAATCCGCGCTGGGGCAGCCATCGCATCGCATCCATCCGGAAAGCACAGGTCGAAGACTGGGTCCAAGAACTGGAGGACAACACAGCCATCGCGAACTCCACGGCAGAGCTGCACTGGAAGGTGTTCAAAATGATCACCAGGGATGCCCTCCAAAACGGAAAGATCACCGCAAACCCCTGCTACGAAGTCGAGGGCCCTTACATCGAGAAGACGCAGCCGTACATCTTCAGCGACGACGAATCGTGGGCCGTTTGCGATGCCTTCCCCGAGAGGTACGCACCCATACCTCTCCTAGGGTTCGGGTGCGGCGTGAGGCAAGGCGAGGCATTCGGTACATGCGCAGACGCGATCGGCCGAAATAACGGGGTACTCACGGTGCATCGACAGGTACTTCGAAGCAAGGAGACAGACTACAAGCCAACGCTCGTTAACCGCCTCAAGACAAGTCGTAGAAAGGGCGGAATCAACACGAAATCCGTACCCATGCCCGATCACGTAATGGAAGCTATCGAGCGCCACGAGACCAAGTATCCGCCACTTTCGACAGAGACCATCCTATGGACCCATGGGAGAACGATCGATTCCTGCCAGAGGGGCCCCGCGAAAGCGCTCTTCCAGAGCCCTCAAGGAAACCTCCTGAGCAACGACACCTTCAACGAGAGGGCGTGGAAGCCGACGCTGCGGAAGCTCGGCATCAAACACGATGACGGCACTCTGCCGACGTTCCACGACGCGAGACACACCTACATCTCAAAGATGCTCCAGAACGGGCTCCCCCCAGAGACCGTGGCCCTGTGGGTGGGCGACAGCGTCAAGGAGATCCGGCGGACGTACAACCACCTTCTCGACGAGCAGGTGGAGGACCACAGGGCCCGGGTCAACCTTCTGACCGCCCGCCCCGTTCGAGCCTGAGTGGCCGCCTGCTCAACTGCCCTGCGCCTGAACCATCCCTAACCCCTCCCTACGGTCCGGGAAGATCCGGTTCCAACCAGGTCGGAAAGGGGTCTAGCGAAGGCGTCTCTGGCATGCGAGAGCGGCTCTGACCAGCAGCTTCGCTAGCCTGAAAGACTCGCGGCCGGTGGGACGGCTATAGCGCCAGGAGAACCAATACAAGGCTCTGACCTGCGAGAACACCCGAGATAGGAGGGCTCGCCCCTCCCCAAGCCCCTCCCCAAGCTGCGGAAGGCTTCTGACTGGCGCTACCGCCGACCAGACTCCCAACGGCCCGGGCGAGCAGAAACCGCCAGTAGACTCTGGCCACGTGACTGCTGTGTCTGCGAAGCCTCGCATCCCCAATGTCCTGGCCGGCCGCTACGCCTCCGCGGAGCTGGCCGTCCTGTGGTCCCCCGAGTACAAGGTCAAGCTGGAGCGGAAGCTGTGGCTCGCGGTGCTGCGCGCCCAGAAGGACCTGGGCGTGGCGGTCCCCGAGGCGGCACTGGCCGACTACGAGCGGGTGCTGGACACCGTCGACCTGGCCTCGATCGCCGAGCGGGAGAAGGTCACCCGGCACGACGTCAAGGCCCGGATCGAGGAGTTCAACGCCCTGGCCGGGCACGAGCAGATCCACAAGGGCATGACCTCCCGGGACCTGACCGAGAACGTCGAGCAGCTCCAGGTCCGGCTGTCGCTGGAGCTGGTGCGGGACCGCACGGTCGCGGTGCTGGCGCGCCTCGGTTCGCTGGCCGCCCAGCACGCCGAGCTGGTCATGGCCGGTCGCTCGCACAACGTCGCCGCGCAGGCCACGACGCTCGGCAAGCGCTTCGCGACCGCCGCGGACGAACTGCTGGTCGCCTTCGGGCGGGTCGAGGAGCTGCTCTCCCGTTACCCGCTGCGCGGCATCAAGGGTCCGGTCGGCACCGCCCAGGACATGCTCGACCTGCTCGGCGGGGACGCCGCGAAGCTGGCCGAGCTGGAGCAGCGGATCGCCGCCCACCTCGGCTTCGGGCAGGCGTTCAGCTCCGTCGGCCAGGTCTACCCGCGGTCCCTGGACTACGAGGTGGTGACCGCGCTGGTGCAGCTGGCCGCCGCGCCGTCGTCGCTGGCCAAGACGATCCGGCTGATGGCCGGGCACGAGCTGGTGACCGAGGGCTTCAAGCCCGGCCAGGTCGGCTCCTCGGCGATGCCGCACAAGATGAACACCCGCTCCTGCGAGCGCGTCAACGGCCTGATGGTGATCCTGCGCGGCTACGCCTCGATGGCCGGCGAGCTGGCCGGTGACCAGTGGAACGAGGGCGACGTGTCCTGCTCCGTGGTCCGCCGGGTCGCGCTCCCCGACTCCTTCTTCGCGCTGGACGGTCTGCTGGAGACCTTCCTGACCGTGCTCGACGAGTTCGGCGCCTTCCCCGCCGTCGTCGCCCGCGAACTGGACCGCTACCTCCCCTTCCTGGCCACGACCAAGGTGCTGATGGGTGCCGTGCGCGCCGGCGTCGGCCGCGAGGAGGCGCACGAGGCGATCAAGGAGAACGCGGTCGCCTCGGCGCTGGCCATGCGGGAGCAGGGCGCGGAGCGCAACGAGCTGCTGGACAAGCTGGCCGCGGACGCCCGGATCCCGCTGGACCAGGCGCAGTTGGCCGAGCTGATGGCCGACAAGCTCTCCTTCACCGGCGCGGCCGGCGACCAGGTGGCGACGGTGGTCGCCCGCATCGAGGAGATCGCCAAGCGGCATCCCGAGGCCGCCGCCTACGCGCCGGGCGCCATCCTCTGAGCGGGATCTGACATGCGCTACACCCCCGAGGAGTTGGAGGCCGCTCGCGACCGCGTCGTCCCGGACGTGGTCGCGGGCGGGCTGCGGGTGCTGTTCTGCGGGATCAACCCCGGGCTCATGACGGCGGTCACCGGGCACCACTTCGCGCGCCCGGGCAACCGCTTCTGGCCCGTGCTGCACGCCGCCGGCTTCACGCCCCGGCAGTTCCACCCCGCCGAGCAGGGCGCACTGCTCGACCACGGGCTGGGCATCACCAACGTCGTGGCCCGACCGACCGCCCGGGCCGACGAGTTGACGGCCGAGGAGTACCGCGAGGGCGGCCGGCTGCTGGCCGAGAAGGTGGCCCGGCTCCAGCCGCGCTGGCTCGCGGTCGCCGGGGTCACCGCCTACCGCGTCGCCTTCGGCGACAAGCACGCCGCGATCGGCCCCCAGGAACGCACCCTGGGCGCCACCCGCATCTGGGCGCTGCCCAACCCCAGTGGCCTGAACGCGCATTGGACGCTGGCCACCATGGCGGAGGAGTACGGCCGACTGCGCACGGCGGCGTTCGCCGAGTCCTGACGGGGCGGGACGACGGGCGTCGGGGCCGGCACCGGGTGGTTGGCCCCGGGCCCGCCCGGGCGGCTCCGGGCTACGGCGCCAAAGCGTCGTCCCCGCCCGGTATTTCGCCCTCCCGCGGTGGCCCCGCCGCCACCGCGCCCAGGACCTGGCGCGGCTGCCTGGGCTCCAACGGCCCGGCGCCGACCGCGATCCAGCGGCCGCCGCCCCGCCAGGCGTACACCCGCGGCACCAGCGTGCACAGCAGGTCCAGCGGCGCCGGGACCGGCAGTCCCCGCGCGCTCCGGTCCAGCGCGTCCGTCAGGTCGTGGACGACCGGCTCGCCCCACCGTAAGGACACCATCGCGACCAGCGCGGCGAGTTGGTCCGTGCACTCCTCGCGGGCGGCCGCGGCGTCCGCCGGGTCCGCGTCCCACAGCGGGCCGCTCGCCCACAGCGGCGCCACGTGGAAGCCCGGTCCGCTCTCGCCGACCGTGGTGCGGGCCCGGCGCTCGGGGAACGGGCGGGACACCAGGGCGTCGAGCCGGGCGAGCGCGGTGGGTTCGGTGGGCGGCCCGCCGGGCGGCTCGGGGCCGTGCGGCGCGGTGGGCACGGCGAGGTTACCGGGCATGGCGGGCGCCGTGGGTGCGGCGGACGCGGTCGGTGTGCGGGGCGGCGGGATCGTCGGGTCGGTTCGCTGGCTGCGCTGTGGTTCCGGCGTCTGTGGCGTCATACCGTCAGTAAACCGCTGGGGTCTGACAATTGGCCGTCCGCGCGGGGTGCGGACGGTTCGGGCCAGCGCCGCGGAGCCGGCCGAGCCCCGGCGACCACGCGGCGCGCGGGACTCGCCGCACACCCGCTGACCGGCTACGATCCGCCAGACAGGCGAGGCGAGGAGACGGACGTTGGGTCGGCTCACCGGCGGGGACCCCTCCCTGCTGCGACGGATCAACTCCGCGGTGGTGCTGCACGCGCTGCGCGCCGCGGACTCCCCCACGCTCACCGATCTCGTCCAGGTGACCGGCCTGTCCCGGCCGACGGTCGAGGGCGTGATCGAGGGGCTCATCGAGACCGGACTGGTGGCCGAGGCGCCCGCCGAGGAGGGGGAGATCCGGCGGCAGGGCCGGCCGGCCCGCCGGTTCCGGTTCGTCACGGAGGCCGGGCACCTGTTGGGCATCGAGATCGGGGCACACCGGGTCGCGGTGGTCCTCGCCGACCTCAGTGGCCAGGTGGTGGACGCGGCGGAGCGCGACGTGGCGGAGTCCGCGCCGGCCGACGAGCGGCTGGAGCGGGTCCGGACGGTGGTCTCCGACCTGCTGCGCCGGACGGGCGTGGCCCGCAGTTCGCTGCGGGCGGTCGGCGCGGCCAGTCCGGGCATCGTGGAGGCGGACGGCACCGTGCGGCTGGGCACCGCGCTGCCCGGCTGGACCGGGCTGCCGCTCGGCGAGCGGCTGCGACGGTCGTTCCGCTGCCCGGTGCTGGTGGAGAACGACGCCAACGCGGCGGCGGTGGCGGAGCATTGGCAGGGCGCGGCCACCCGCTCCGACGACGTGGTGTTCGTCCTCGCGGGGCTGAGCCCGGGCGCCGGGGCGCTGATCGGCGGGCGGCTGCACCGCGGGTTCGGCGGCGCCGCCGGGGAGATCGGCGCGCTGCATCTGCTGGGCCGGGAGGCGAAGCCCGAGGCGCTGCTGTCGACCACCGGGGAGCCGCTGCAGCCGCTGGACGAGGCGCAGGTGGCGACGGTGTTCGCGGCGGCCCGGGACGGGGACGCGCATGCGCGGGAGGCCGTGGACCGCTTCCTGCGGCGGCTGGTGCACGACGTGGCCGCGCTGGTGCTGGCGCTGGACCCGGAGTTGGTGGTGGTCGGCGGCTGGGCGTCCGGTCTGGCGGGCGTACTGACGCCGCTGCGGCGGGAGTTGGCGCGGTACTGCCTGCGCCCGCCGGAGGTCGTGCTGTCGCGGCTGGGGCAGGCCGCGATCGCCACCGGAGCGCTGCGGTTGGCGCTGGACCACGTGGAGGGCGAACTCTTCGCCGTGGAGGGCACGGTGACCGCGCGGCGATGAACGGCACGCCCACGGGACGGTGGACGGCGGCGGGCCCGCACCGGGGCGTCCGGTGCGGGCCCGTCCGACGTGCCGCGGCCGACCGGCAGGTCAGCTCGCGAGCAGCGGTTCCGTCTCGCGCTCCCCGAAGGTGAGCCGGCAGGTGTCGGCGCGGTAGGTGGAGACCGCCACGGCGACGGCCCGGCCACGGGAGACGTAGCGGGTGGTGACGACCAGGACGGGCGCGCCGGGCAGGCGGTCCAGTTGCCTGGCGTCCTCGGCGCGGGCCGAGCCCAGTTCGACGGTGCGGTCCTGGCCGTCCAGGTCGAGCTCCTGGAGGGCGCCCAGCACGGCGTGGGCACGGGCGACGGAGTCGAGGGGCGGGGCGTCGGCGCCGGCCGGTGCCGCGTCGGCCCGGACGTACAACAGCTCGGCGGCGACCGGCTGTTGGGCCGAGACCCGGCTGCGGCGCACGAGGTGGACCGCCTCGCCGGGGGCGGTCTCCAACAGGCGGGCCACCGCGGTGGGCAGCTCGTCGGTCTCGATCGCGTCGACCGGCTGCCAGTCGTCGCCGGCGGCGCCCGGCCAGGTGTGGCGGGCGGGCTCGACGGCGACGCCGACCCGGGGCGGCGCGACGGTGGTGCCGACGCCGCGGCGGCGCTGGAGCCGGCCCTCCAACTCCAGTTGTTCGAGCGCCTGCCGGAGCGTGGCCCGGGCGACGCCGAAGCGCGCCGCCAGGTCCCGCTCGTTGGGCAGGATCTCCCCGACCGCGAACTCCTTGTCCAGCGCGTCGCTGAGCACGGTCTTGAGATGCCAGTACTTGGGCTCCGGAGCCGTTTCGAGCTGCGTGATCCCCACCCCCCGAGGCCGCGGGCCCGCCGCGCGGACCCCATGCTGATGCGTAACGAGATGACGTGACAGACGTGACAACCGACCCGCGGACGGGCCCGGTGGCACCTGGCCCCGAAAGAGCCGGTGACACACGATCCCCAACGGGTTCGTGGCACCTGGCCTCCGACGGGACCGAGTAATGCGCACTTCTTTATTAAAGGTTGTTGCAGTATCTCGACGATATGACCACCCCCACCCTTGGTCAAGACCAATCCCCCATCCGTTTCCGGCCGCTCACCGCGTCATCACCGGGCCACCAGCACCGTTCGGCACCGCCCACGGGGCAACCGGCCACCCGCCGGGCCCGGGGCGCTCGTTAGGCTCGCGGGCATGCTCGCCCTGCTGCACACCTCGCCGGTCCACGTCCCCGTCTTCGATGCGCTGCGCGACGCGGACGCGCCCGGGCTGCCGCTGCGGCACCTGGTCCGGCCGGAACTCCTGGCGGGCGCGCGGGAGTCGGGGCCCGAAGGGGTCGCGGGGGAGGTCGCCGAGGCGCTCGGCGAGGCGGCCCGCGCCGGGGCCCGGGCGGCGCTGTGCACCTGCTCGACCCTCGGGTCGGTGGCCGAGGCGGCCGGGCCGACGGCGGGCCTGCCGGTGCTGCGGGTGGACCGGCCGATGGCCGCGGCGGCCGTCGCGCACGGCCCCAGGATCGCGGTGCTCGCCGCCCTGGAAAGCACCCTGGCGCCCACCGAGGAGCTGATCGCCGAGGAGGCCCGCCGGGCCGGGCGGTCGGCGCGGGTGCGCCACGTGCTCGTCGCGGGCGCCTGGGAGCGGTTCGAGGCCGGCGACCGGGCGGGCTACCTGGCGGCGGTCGCCGACGCGGCGCGGCGCGAGCGGGACGGCGGCCGGGCCGATGTCCTGGTCCTGGCGCAGGCGTCCATGGCATCCGCGGCGGAACGACTCGCGGCCGGCGGGCCGGGCGGGAACGGGGTGCCGGTGCTGGCGAGCCCGCGCAGCGGCCTGCGGGCCGCGGCCCGGCTAGCGGGCGAGTGAGACCAGCTTGTCCGGGTTGCGCAGGATGTAGACGGTCTCGACCCGGCCGTCCCGGATGCCGAGTTGGACGACCGAGTCCGGGGTTCCGTCGACGCGGGCGAGCAGCGCGATCCCGCCGTTGAGTTCGAGGAAGTCGAGCTCCAGGCCCGCCGGGAGCATGGCGATGACGCCGATGAGGAACCGGGCGACCCTGTCGGCGGACTCGATGATCCGCAGCGAGGACCTGGCCTTGCCGCCACCGTCCCCGACCAGCCGGGCGTCCGCCGCGAGCATGGTCAGCAGCCCCTCCAGGTCGCCGCCGGCGGCGGCCGACAGGAACCGCTCGGTCAACTCCCGTTGCCGGTCCGGGTCGACGTCGAACCGCGGCCTGCCCTCCTCCACGTGGCGCCGGGCCCGGCCCGCCAGTTGGCGCACCGCGGCCTCGCTGCGCTCCAGGACGACGGCGATCTCCGCGTACGGGTAGCCGAACGCCTCGCGCAGCACGAACACCGCGCGCTCCAACGGGGAGAGCGCCTCCAACACGACGAGGACGGCGAGGGTGACGGTCTCGGCGAACACCGCCCGCTCGGCCCCGTCGGGAAGGGGTCGTCCGGGGGCCAGCACGTCGGTGGCGAGGGGTTCGGGAAGCCAGGGCCCCACATAGGACTCGCGGCGCGACCGGAGTTGGCGGAGCCGGTCGATGGCCAACCGGGTGGTGGTCCGGACCAGATAGGCGCGCGGTTCGCGCACCTCCGCCCGGTCCGCGGCGAACCAGCGCAGCCAGGCGTCCTGGACCACGTCCTCGGCGTCGGCCACCCGGCCGAGCATCCGGTAGGCCACCCCCTGGAGCAGCGGGCGGTGGGCCTCGAAGACCGTGGTGGCGTCGTCGGCGGGATCGGGCAGCACCGTTCCATCCCAGCGGGCGGGCACCGCGTTGTCCAGCCGGGAGGCCAGGTCACCTGCCGCTGCGGGGTGTTGCCTTCGTCTCGTCGGGGTCTTCGGGGCGGGTCCTCGCGACGAGGCGCCGTCCCGTGGGGCGGCGCCTCGTCAAGTGGGGTGCGGGCGGCCGGGGTTCAGGACGCGCCCAGGGCCCGCGCGTTGTCCCAGTCGCGGGTGCACAGGACCAGGCGGTAGCCGTCGGGGTCCTCAAGGGTGACGCCCCAGGTGTCCCAGTAGGGGTTGTGGGCCGGTACCCGGGTGCCGCCGCAGCGTTCCAACCGGGCGACGAGGTCGTCGGGGACCGGGCCGTCCAGGTAGAGGACGAGGAGGTCGTCCGGTGTCGGGGTGGGGCGGAGCGCGCCCGTGGGGTCGAGGGTCAGCTCCAGGTGCCACGTGGCGTCCGGCAGGCCCAACATGAGGAGGGAGTGCTCGCCCTCCTGGGCGGTGTGGCGGTGGAGTTCGCGCAGGCCCAACCCGTCGCGCCAGAAGCGGCCGGCGGCGGTCAGGTCGCGGGTCGGACGGGCGAGCCGGAGGTGTGCGGAACCGAGGGCGGGCATGGCGGTCGCCTTCCATGGGGCCGGCCGGGCGGCGGCGTGTCACCGGAGCGTAGACATCCGGGGCGATTCCTGGCGATCGGTCGGTGGTCCTGCGACTCTGGTCCCGGTTCCCGCCCCACGTGGGCGTAGTTCACCGGGAGTTCGCCCGCGCGGCACCGGGCGGCGATACGAACGGGGGCGTAACGAACGGGATCGCGGCAGCACGGAGGTAGCAGATGGCGCAGGGTGCCGGCAGAGGCTTCGGACGGCGGTCGCTCCTCCACGGGGCGGCGGCGGGCTCCGCGGGACTGGTGCTGCCCGCGGTGACCGGTGCCGTCCCGGCGGGCGCCGCGCCGGCCCTGGTGCGCCGCGGGCGGCCGCGCGCCTCCTGGGGCGTGCAGGCCGGTGACGTGACCGCGTCCTCCGGCCTGGTGTGGGCGCGGTCCGACCGGCCGGCCCGGATGGTGGTGCAGACCGCGGCCACCGAGGCGTTCCGCAACGCCCGTACCTGGCACGGGCCGTTGCTCGGTCCCGGCACGGACTTCACCGGGGTGACCGCGCTGCACGGGCTGCCGGCCGGCGAGCAGGTCCACTACCGGGTGCTGCTGGCCGACCCGGACCACCCCGGGCACGCCGGGGAGCCGGTGACGGGCACGTTCCGCACGGCGCCGGACCGGCGCGGCGGGCGGCCCGCGGGCGTCCGGTTCCTGTGGTCCGGCGACCTGGCCGGGCAGGGCTGGGGCATCAACCCCGAACGGGGCGGCTACCGGGTCTACGAGGACATGCGGCGGCTGGATCCGGACTTCTTCCTGTGCAGCGGCGACAACATCTACGCCGACAACCCGATCCCGGAGCGGGTGACCCTGCCGGACGGCCGGATCTGGCGGAACGTGACGACCGAGGAGAAGTCCAAGGTCGCCGAGACGCTGGCGGAGTTCCGGGGCGCGTTCCGCTACAACCTGCTGGACGCGAACCTGCGGCGGTTCAACGCCCAGGTGCCGACGATCACGCAGTGGGACGACCACGAGGTGCACAACAACTGGTATCCGGGCCAGGTGTTGGACGACGACCGGTACCGCGTCAAGGACGTGGACGTGCTCTCCCGGCGCGCGCTGCGCGCCTTCAGCGAGTACTTCCCGCTCCGCACGCTCCGCCCCGACGCGCACGGACGGGTGTACCGGGTGCTGCGGCACGGCCCGCTGTTGGACGTCTTCGTGCTGGACATGCGCCGCTACCGCAACGCCAACTCCCCCGACCGGCAGACCGACGACCCGCAAGGCATCCTGGGCGCCGAGCAGTTGCGCTGGCTCAAGCGGGAGCTGTCGCACTCGCGGGCGGTGTGGAAGGTGATCGCCGCGGACATGCCGCTGGGGCTCGTCGTCACGGACGGCCCGACGGACTTCGAGGCGGTGGCGCAGGGCGATCCGGGCGCGCCGCTGGGGCGGGAGCTGCAGATCGCCGAGTTGCTGCGGCACATCAAGCACCGGCGGATCACCGGCACCCTCTGGCTAACCGCCGACGTCCACTACACCTCGGCGCAGCACTACGCGCCCGAGCGGGCCGCGTTCACGGACTTCGAGCCGTTCTGGGAGTTCGTGTCGGGGCCGCTGCACGCGGGCGGTTTCCCGGCCGTGAAACTGGACGGAACGTTCGGGCCGGAGCAGCCGTTCGTCAAGGCACCGGACCGTGCGAACGTCTCCCCGGCGGAGAGTCCGCAGTTCTTCGGCGAGGTGGAGATCGACGGGGGGAGCGGGGAGTTGACGGTGCGGCTGCGTCAGGAGGGCGGGGGGATCTTGTTCACCAAGACGCTGCAACCAGGACGGGTGGGGCAGTAGAGACCAATGCGTCGATTGTGTCTTTTACCCGCTCGACACAAGGTGTTGGCGACCAGGCAACACCGTTCCGCGAGGCTGTCCGCATGACTGACGCGACTTCCGCCCGTTCCGCCCGGCGCCACCACCGGCGTCGGGACGTCGTCGAACTGGCCGCCCTGTTCACGGCCGTGGCGGTGGCCGACGCCGCCGCCCACACCGTCGCCCACGGCCCCTCCGGTCCGGCGCTGCTGTGCGCCGGCGCGGTCGCGCTGTTGGCCACGACCGGCTTCCACATCTGGTGGGCACGCCGGCACGAACACGCCCCACCGCCGACGGATACCGGGGATGCGCCCGCCGCCGACGGGCCGACCGCCGCGGGGGCCGCGGCGCCGGCGCCCGAGGGCGACGCCCGGGAGGCGGCGCTGTGGCGGATGCGCACCACCGTCCGGGACGAGCCGGGCAGCCTGGCCGCCCTGTGCACGGCGCTGGCCGCCCACCGGGTGGACATCCTCAGCCTCCAGGCCCACCCGCTGTCCTCGGGGACGGTCGACGAGTTCCTGCTGCGCGCGCCCGCGGAGGTGGTGCCGCGACAGCTGACGGCCGCGGTGGCCGACGCGGGCGGCGCGGAGACCTGGTTGGAGCGGGCCGACGCGCACGACCTGGTCGACGCGCCGACCCGGATGCTCGGCCTGGCCACCCGCACCGCCCTGGATTCCGCCGAACTCCCGCTGGCTCTAAGGCAGTTGCTGGGCCGCTGCACCCTCCACTCGGTGCCGGCCCGGTCGCTGACCGGTCAGCCGCTCGCCGAAGCCGTGCCCGCCGAGGGCGTGTTGGAGGAGCACACCATGACGTTCCGCGATCCCTCCGGGGGCTCGCTCACCATCGAGAGGCCGCAGTTGCCGTTCACCCCCACCGAGTTCGCCCGGGTGCGCGCGCTGGTCGAGCTGGACTCCCGGCTCGGCCAGCGGGTACCGCCGCGCCGCGAGGTGCTCACGCTGCCCGAGGGCAACGAGCTCACGGTCCGCCGCGCCGGCCCCGGCGACCTGGCCGCCGCCCGCGCGATGCACCTGCGCTGCTCGGAGGGGACGTTGGCGCGGCGCTACCACGGTCCGGTCGGGGACGCCGACCGCTATCTCGACCACCTGCTCAGCCCGCGGTTCGGCCGCACGCTGGCCGCGGAGACCGCCTCCGGGCGGCTGGTCGCGCTGGGCCACCTGCTGTGGGACGGCGACGAGACCGAGGTGGCCCTGCTGGTCGAGGACGCCTGGCAGCAGCGTGGCATCGGCGCGGAACTGCTGCGCCGGCTGGTCGAGATGGCCGCCGAGACCGGCAGCCAGAGCGTCTACGCGATCACCCAGGCGTCCAACACCGGCATGGTGACGGCGATGCGCGGCCTGGGGCTGCCGCTGGACTACCAGATAGAGGAGGGCACGCTGGTCATCACCGCGCGCCCGACGGGCGTCCCGGCCCACCGGGAGCCCCGGGAGTCACGGGAGGCGATCCGGGTCCGGGACGGGTCCCGCCGGGGCTGAGGGGACGCGTCAGCAACGTAAGCGCGCATGATGGTGACGCGGCGGGCTGATCCATACGAGGATGGCCCGCATGTCCAACACCACTACCCCCACGGGCGGTCCGCTGCCCCGCCAGGTCGCCGACGCCTACGTCGACGCGCTCGTCGAACTGGACCCGATCACCGGCACGTTCCTCGGCATCCCGGAGAGTTTCGGCAGGCTCCCCGACTTCTCCCCCGCGGGCCAGGAAGCGGTGGCCCGGCTCGCCCGCACGACGCTGGACGAGTTGGCGGCGGCCGAGGCCCGGCCGGGCGCGGACAGCGCCGCCGAGAAGGTCTGCGCGCGGCTGCTGCGCGAACGGCTCTCCGCGGAGCTCGCGGTCCACGACGCCGGCGAGGGGCTGCGGACGGTCAGCAACATCAGCTCGCCGCTGCACCACGTACGCGAGGCCCTCAACCTCACGCCCACCGAGACCGAGGCGGACTGGGCGGCGATCGCCCGGCGGCTGCGCGCCGTACCCGACGCGCTGACCGGCTACCGCGCCGCCCTCCTGGCCGGCCTGGACAAGGGCCTGCCCGGCGGCCCGCTCCAGGTCACCACCGTCATCGGGCAGCTCGCCGAGTGGATCGGCACCGAGCGAAGCTGGTTCGCGGACTTCACCGCCCCCGGCCCCGAGGCGCTGCGCGCCGAACTGGACGCGGCCGCGCAGGTGGCCACCGGTGCGCTGGTGGAGCTGCGCGACTGGTTCCGGGACGTCTACGGCCCGGCGGTCGAGGGCGCGCCGGACGTGGTGGGCCGCGAGCGGTACGCCCGGCTCGCGCGCTACTACAACGGCGCCGACATCGACCCGGAAGAGGCGTACGCGTACGGCTGGTCCGAGTTCCACCGGCTGCTGGCCGAGATGACGGCCGAGGCCGAGAAGGTGTTGCCCGGTGCCAAGACGCCGTGGGAGGCGCTGGCCTGGTGCGACGAGCACGGCGAGGCGGTCGAGGGCGTCGAGGAGACCCGGCGGTGGCTGCAGTCGCTGATGGACGAGGCCATCGACGCGCTGGACGGCAGCCACTTCGACCTCGCCGAGCCGGTCCGCCGGGTCGAGTCGAAGATCGCCCCGCCCGGTGGTGCCGCCGCCCCGTACTACACCCAGCCGTCGCTGGACTTCTCCCGGCCCGGTCGCACCTGGCTGCCCACCATGGGCCAGACCCGCTTCCCGGCCTACGACCTGGTCTCCACCTGGTACCACGAGGGCGTGCCCGGCCATCACCTCCAGCTCGCGCAGTGGGTGTACGTCGCCGACCGGCTCTCGCGCTACCAGACGACGGTCGGCCTGGTCAGCGCCAACGCCGAGGGCTGGGCGCTGTACGCCGAGCGCCTCATGGACGAACTGGGCTTCCTGACGGTCCCGGAGCGGCGCCTGGGTTACCTGGACGCCCAGATGATGCGGGCGATCCGGGTCATCATCGACATCGGCATGCACCTGGAGCTGGAGATCCCGGCCGACTCCCCCTTCCACCCGGGCGAGCGCTGGACGCCGGAGCTGGCCCACGCGTTCATGGCCGGGCACAGCAGCCGGCCGGCCGACTTCGTCGAGAGCGAGATCATCCGCTACCAGGGCATGGCCGGCCAGGCGATCGGCTACAAGCTGGGCGAGCGGGTCTGGCTCCAGGGCCGGGAGGCCGCCCGGGCCCGGCACGGCGCGGACTTCGACCTCAAGGCGTGGCACATGGCTGCGCTGTCGCAGGGCTCGCTCGGTCTGGACGACCTGCTGACCGAGCTCTCGGCGCTCTGACGACGGGCCGCGCGCCGTGGCCGGCCGCCCGCCTTCGGGGGTGTGGTCGGCCGCGGCCGTCAGGGACGCCCCAAGACCCTTGCCCGGCTGGCGAATTCCCTGCTAGACAGCGGGGATGACCGGATACTCCCCTGATGCCGTCGACCGGCGCATCCTCGACGTCCTCCAGCACGACGGGCGGGTGGGCCGCGCCGAGTTGGCCCGGGCGGTGAACGTGTCGCCGAGCACGGTCGCCACGCGGGTGCGACGCCTGGAGGAGTCCGGGGTGATCTCCGGGTACGCGGCGGTGATCGAGCCGGAACGGGTCGGGCTGCCGGTGCTGGCCTTCGTCCGGCTGCGCCACTCCGGCGGCGACGGCAAGCCCTTCCGGGACCTGCTGGCGGCCACCCCGGAGATCCTGGAGGCCCACCACGTCACGGGCGAGAACTGCCTCTTCCTCAAGGTCGCCGCGCGCTCCATGAAGCACCTGGAGGAGGTCTCGGGCCGCATCGGCGCCCTGGGCGAGGTGGCCACGAGCGTGGTGTACTCCTCGCCGCTCCCCCGCCGCCCGGTCAGCACCTGACCCTCGAACGGGACTTCCGCGCCGGGCCGTTGGCCGTCAGCCGGCCACCGGTCCCCGGTGCCGCACCCGGGAACCCGTGCGGTCCTTGACGACCTCCAGTTGGGCGGGGATGCGGGTCTTGAGGTCGGCGACGTGGCTGACGATGCCCACGCTGCGGTCGCGTTCGCGGAGGCCGTCCAGGACGTCCAGGACCTCGTCGAGGGTCTGCTCGTCGAGGCTGCCGAAGCCCTCGTCGATGAACAACGTGTCGAGGCGGGTGCCGCCGGCCTCGTCGGTGACGACGTCGGCGAGGCCGAGGGCCAGGGCGAGGGAGGCGAAGAAGGTCTCGCCGCCGGAGAGGCTGGCGGTGTCGCGTTCACGGCCGGTCCAGGCGTCGACGACGTGCAGGCCGAGGCCGGAGCGGCGGGCGCCGCCGGCGCGTTCGTCGGAGTGGACGAGGGTGTAGCGGCCGGCGGACATCCGGTGCAGGCGGGCGGTGGCGGCGGCCGCGACCTGTTCCAGGCGGGCGGCCAGGACGTAGGACTCCAGTCGCATCCGGCGGGCGTTCTCGGCGGAGGTGCCGGCGGTGAGCGTGGCGAGCCGGGCGATGCGCTCGTACGCGGCGCGCAGCGGGGCGAGTTGACGGGCGTCGGTCGTGGCCTCGGCGGAGAGCCGGTCGAGGGCGGCGCAGCGCTCGTCGGCGGCGGCGAGGGTCGCGGTGGTGGTGCGGAGCCGGGCGGTGGCGGCCTGGTGGGCGGCGCGGGCGGTGTCCGGGTCGGCGGGCGGGAGGGCCGCGGCGGCACGGAGTTCGGGGCGGTCGAGTTCGGCGGCCACGGCGGCGGACTCGGCCTGCCCGTCGTCGTACTGCCGTTGCAGCGCCCGGTGTTCGGCCTCGGGGAGTGTTGCCTCGGCGGCGTCCTGGGGGGTGGCGAAGCCGGCGCGGTGGGCGGCGTCGGAGAGTTGGGCCTCGGCGGCCTTGAGGCGTTCGGCGCAGGCCGCCGCGGTGCGGGACGCCTCGGCGGCGGCGGCGAGCAGCGCCGCCTGGCGTTCGAGCCGGTCGGCCCGGTCGGCGACGCTGGCACAGTCACCCCGGGCCTCGCTCAACTCCTGCTCCAGCGAGGCCCGTTCACGATCCAGGGCCTCGCGGTGGGAGGTGCGGGCGGCGGCCCGGCGCTCGGCGTGCCGCTGGTCGTCGTGGCGGCGCTCGTGCTCCCGCTCGGCGCGGGCCAGCGCCTCGCGGGCGGCGTGCAGCGCGGCGCCGGCGGCGTGGGTGCGGTCCGCCTCCTGCGTCAACTCCTCGACATGGGCGGCGAGTTCTGCGGTCTGGGTGTCGCCGGCCGCGGCGCCGGCGGCGGCCAGCGCCTCCTTGACCCCCTGGTGGTGGTCCTCCGCGCGCCGGCGGTCGTCCTCGGCGCGGCGGTGGTCGGCCTGGGCGGCGTCCTCGGCCGCCCGGTCGACGTGGCCGGCGCCGGGGCGGGCGGGCTCCGGGTGCGCGGTGGAGCCGCACACCGCGCACGCCTGACCGTCCGTCAGGTCGGCGGCGAGTTCGGCGGCGATGCCGCGCAGCCGCCGGTCCTTGAGGTCCAGCCAGTGCTCGTGGGCGGCCGCCGCGCGCTCCCGGGCGACGAGCAACTGCTTCTCGGCGGCGGCGAGTTCGCCGGTCAGGTGGTCGCGACGGCGGGCGGCGGCGAGCCGTTCGGCGGCCGGTGCGAGCTGCCCGGCGAGCTGTTCGGCGCGCCGGACGGCCTCCTGGGCTTCGTCGATGCGGCGCTGGTGGGTGTCGCGCGCGGCGTCCCAGCCGGTCAGCCACTCCGCGGCGTCCAGCAGCGTCTGCTCGTCGGCGTGCGCCTCGCGGTCCACGTCGGCGCGCTCGCGGGCGAGTTCGGCGGCGCGCCGTTCGGCCCGGCGGGCCGCGGCGAGGGAGCCGAGGGTCGCCCGTGCCCGGCGTTCCCGCTCGGCGAGGTGGTCGCCCTCGGCGTCGGTCAGGGCGGGCGGCAGCGGGGCGCGGTGGCGCCGTTCGGCGTCCTGGGCGGCGGCCAGTTCCCGCCGGGCGGCGTCCCGGAGGGCGAGGGCGGGGGTCACCTCGGCGGCGGTGCGGGCCCGCTCCAACCGCGCCTGGATCCGGGCGCGTTCGTCGGCGCGGGCGGCGAGCTGCTCGGCGCGCCGTCGGGCGTCGGCGTGGCGGCGCTGGAGGCCGTCGCGCTCGCGGGCCTCCTCCCAGCGGTCGGCCGCGGCGCGCTCGGCGGTCTCGGCGGCGGCCACCGCGGAACGGGCCAGCTCCAGGCGTTCGCGGGCGCCGACCCGGGCGACCGCGGCGCGGGCCAACACCGCGTCGGCGAAGCCGGGTTCGCCGGGTCCGAGTGCGGCGGTGTCTCCGTCGGCGGGGGCGGTCGGCGCCGGGCTCCGGGGGGTGCGTCCGCCGCGCCCGGCCTGGGCCGGTACGGCGGCGCGGGCGACCGGCGCCGGCACGGACGGGTCGTCGAGGTCGGGGGTGTCGCCGGCGGCCTGGGCGATCCGGTGGGCGAGCGCGAGCAGGCGCTCGTCACCGGCCGCGACGCGGTCGGCGGCGGCCTTGCGGCGGGCGGTGAGCTGGTCCTCCAGCGCGGCGAACCGCCCGGTGTCGAAGAGCCGGCCCAGCAGCTTCGCCCGGGCCTCCGCGTCCGCCCGCAGGAAGCGCGCGAAGTCGCCCTGCGGCAACAGCACCACCTGGCAGAACTGCTCCTTGCTCATGCCGAGGAGCTGCCCGATCTCCTCGCCGATCTCCTGGTGGGAGCGGCTGAGCGCGCGCCAGGCGCCGGCGGTCGGGTCGCCGTCCGGGGCGGGGGTGAACTCCCGCAGCCGACTGGCCGCCTTCTCCTTGGTGGTGCCGGCGCCGCGCTTCTTCGGGCGGGGCTGCTCGGGCAGCCGGGTGATCTCCAACCGCCGTCCGGCGACGGTCAGTTCGAGCACGACCTCGGTGGGGGTGGCCGGGTCGGCAAGGTCGCTGCGGAGCGCCTGGCCGCTCTGCCGGGCGCCGGGCACCGAGCCGTAGAGGGCGAAGCAGACCGCGTCCAGGACCGAGGTCTTGCCCGCGCCGGTCGGCCCGTGCAACAGGAACAGGCCGTCGCGGGCGAGCCGGTCGAAGTCGACGGTGTGACTGCCGGCGAACGGGCCGAAGGCGGTCAGGGTCAGTCGGTGCAGCCTCATCGCGCCACCTCCGCGGCCACGTCGGCGGTCCGCACCTCGTCGATGGCCGAGCGCAGTTCGGCCCGTTCGTCGCCGTCGGCGCCGCGGCCGGCGCGGACGTGGGCGACGAAGTCCTCGGCGATCTCCTGGTCGCTGCGGCCGCGCAGCCGCTGGGCGTACGAGGCGGAGGCGCGTTCCGGGGACTCGTCGGGGTCGAAGACCAGGCTGAGGGTGTGCGGGAAGCGCTTGGCGAGCCGGGCCATCGGCTCGGCCGGGCGGGCGCTGTCGGTGAGGGTGGCCTCGACCCAGGAGTCCTCGTGGCGGGTCAACTCAGGGTCGTCCAGGAGTTGTTGGAGGTGACCGCGGAGCCGGGCGAGCGGGCGGGGCACCGGGCAGTCCACCCGCTCGGCGTGCACGGTGCCGTCCGCGTCGAGGTCGATCAGCCAGGAGGACTTGCGGTGGGTGGCCTCGGAGAAGGAGTAGGCGAGCGGCGATCCGGAGTAGCGGATCCGCTCGGTGAGGGTCTGGCAGCCGTGCAGATGACCGAGGGCCGCGTAGTCGACGCCCTCGAAGACCGCGGCGGGGACGGAGGCGACCCCGCCGACGGTGATGTCCCGCTCACTGTCGCTGACGGTGCCGCCGGTGACGAAGGCGTGCGCCAGCACCACGGAACGGGTGCCGGCCGGCCGGTCGGCGAGGTCGGCCCGGACCCGGTCCATGGCCGCGCCGAGCACCGCGGCGTGGTCGGCGCGCGGGGCACCGAGGCAGTCGCGCACCATGGCCGGTTCGAGGTACGGCAGTCCGTAGCAGGCGACCGGGCCGTGCGCGTCCTGAAGGAGGACGGGCGTGCCGCACTCCTCCGGGTCGGTGTGCAGATGGATGCCGGCCCGCCGCATCAGTCCGGAGCCGACGCCGAGCCGGCGGGCGGAGTCGTGGTTCCCGGAGATCATGACGGTGGGGACGCCGAGCGCGGCCAGTCGGTGCAGGGCCTCGTCGAAGAGCTCCACGGCGGCCAGCGGCGGCACCGCGCGGTCGTAGACGTCGCCGGCGACGAGCACCGCCTCGACGTCCCGGGTGCGTACGGTCTCGACGAGGTGGTCGAGGAACGCGCGCTGGGCGACGAGCAGGTTCACGCGGTGGAAGGACCGGCCCAGATGCCAGTCGGAGGTGTGCAGAAGCCTCACGACACCGCTCCGACCTGCATCTTCTCCCCTTCTCCCGGCACCGATCCGCCGGGCGCCGACCCCGGATCGCGCCGGCGTGGGCCCGCGCGAGCGCACGGCCGACCTTAGCGGCTGCCGCGTCGCCGGCCCGCATCGCCCTCGGATCCGGCGGGTGCGGGGCCACCGGCCCACCGTCTCGTGCGGGGCGGCCGGTCGGCCCGGCGCACTCGACCTCGCGCCCGTCGGCCGGAGCGGCCGGCGGCTTCCTGGCGTGGGGCCGCGGGCGGTCCGACCCGGCGGGCAGCGGCCCGTGACCCGGAACCCGTGCGAAAGTTCCGGCGGGGATGTCAAGACGCCGTCGGCGGCTCCGACCGAGGGGCAGCAGGGCCCGACCGGGGCCCGCGCGGCACGAGGAGGCAGCAGATGCAGTTCCTGATCAGCATGCACATCAACCCGGCGGTGCTGGACGCGCTGACCGACGAGGAGAAGGCGGCGATCGGCGCGGGCCACGGCGCGTTCATCGAGGAGCTGAAGGCGTCCGGCGAGCTGATCACCACCCAGGCCCTGGTCGATCCGTCGCAGGCCGCGGTGGTGTCGGTGCGCAACGGCCAACCGGTGGTGACCGACGGGCCGTTCCTGGAGTCCAAGGAGTACCTGGGCGGCTTCTACCTGCTCGACTGCGAGGACAGGGCGCGGGCGATCGAGCTGGCGGCGCGCATCCCGGACGCCGCGGTCGAGGGGCTCGGCGTCGAGGTGCGCCAAGTGATGTTCGCCGACGGGCAGTTGGAGGCATGACAGTCGAGTCCCTGGAGGACCTGCTGCGTGGGCTCACGCCGCAGGTCCTCGGCGCGTTGGTCCGCCGGTACGGCCGGTTCGAGGGGTGCGAGGACGCCGTGCAGGAGGCCGTCCTCGCCGCCGCCGTGCAGTGGCCGGCCGAGGGCGTGCCGGGCAACCCGCGCGGCTGGCTGGTGACGGTGGCGTCACGGCGCCTCGTCGACCAGGTACGCAGCGACCACGCCCGCCGCGAGCGGGAGTTCGCGACGGCCGACGAGGTGGTGCCGCGGGAGGTACCGGACACCGACGACACCCTCGTGCTGCTGTTCCTGTGCTGCCATCCGTCGCTGACCGCGGCCTCCCAGACGGCCCTGACGCTGCGCGCGGTCGGCGGCCTGACCACCGCCGAGATCGCCCGGGCGTTCCTGGTGCCGGAGGCCACCATGGCGGCCAGGATCAGCCGGGCCAAGCAGCGCATCAGGGCCGCCGGCAGCGCGTTCGCGCTGCCGACGGGCGCGGCGCGAGAGGAGCGGCTGCGGGTCGTGCTGCACGTGCTCTACCTGGTCTTCAACGAGGGCTACACGGCCTCCTCCGGCCGCGCCCTGCACCGACCCGACCTCGCCCACGAGGCGATCCGGCTGACCAGGATGGTCCGCGCGCAGCTCCCGGAGGACGGCGAGGTGACCGGGCTGCTGGCGCTGATGCTGCTCACCCACGCCCGCCGGGCGGCCCGGACGACCCCGGCCGGCGACCTGGTGCCGCTGGACGAGCAGGACCGCACGCGGTGGGACCGGGCGCTGGTCGACGAGGGCACCGAACTGGTCAAGGGCGCGCTGGCCGGCCCGGCGCTGGGCCCGTACCGGCTCCAGGCCGCGATCGCCGCCACGCACGCCGCCGCGCCCACCGCCGAGGAGACCAACTGGCCCCAGGTGCACGCCCTTTACCTGATCCTGGAGCGGATCGCGCCCAACCCGATGGTCACCCTCAACCGCGCGATCGCGCTCGCCGAGACCGAGGGTCCGCGGGCCGGGCTGGCTCTGCTCGCCACGTTGGACGACGACCCGCGGATGGCCGGCCACCACCGGCTGCTGTCCGTACGGGCGCACCTGCTGGAGCAGTCCGGCGACCCGGCCGGGGCGCACGAGAACTACCGGCGCGCCGCGAAGACCACCGCCAGCCTCGCCGAGCAGCGCTACCTGGAATCCCGCGCCCGCCGGGTGCGCCCCTGACGCCCCCTACGGGCGGCGCCGGGCGGCACGTGACGCACCGGACGGCAACGGGCGCCCGACACCGCCCGGTTCAGCGGACCCCCGTCCACACCGTCCAGTGGTCGCTCTCCCGGATGGCGGCGCCGTTCGGCAGTCGCGCCTCGATGTGGTCGGCGAGCGCGGCGAGTTGCGCCTCGTCCAGCTCGTGCAGGATCGACCGGCCGGTGCGCGCCAGCAGATCGCTCCGCACCTCGGCCCGGTCCGCGTAGGTGCGGCGCACCTCGACCAGCGGACGGGCCCGCACCGCGTCGAATCCGGCGGCCCGCAGCGCCGCCGTCACCCCCTCCGACGACGGGCGCCGGGCCCGCTCGACCTCCAACAGCGCGGGGAACCCCTCGAAGAAGAAGCCGCGCAGATGCTCCGCCGAGCCCGGCCGGCTCACGTCCTCGATGGTGCGGTCCTGCACGATGAGCCGGCCGCCGGGCGCGAGGATCCGGTACGCCTCCGCGCAGCAGGCCCGCAGGTCGTCGAGGTGGTGGATCAGGGCCCGTGCGAAGACGATGTCGACGCCCGCGTCGGGCAGGCCGGTGGCCGCCGCGTCGCCCTGCCGGAAGGAGAGACCCGGGCGCGGGCCGCAGCGCTCGCGGGCGCCGGCGAGCATGGCCGACGAGAAGTCGACGCCGACGACCGAGGCGGCGCCCAGGTCGAGCCAGGCCGCGCTGTAGACCCCGCCGCCGCAGCCGATGTCGGCCACCCGCGCACCGCGCGGCTCGACGAGCGCGCGGACCGCGCGTCCCCAGTCGTCGCCGGCGGTGCGCCGGGTGTAGGTGAGGCGGTTGGCGGTGCTGTGGAAGTCGATGGGCATCGGGGTCTCCTTCGCCAAGCTTCTCGACCTCTCCCAACATCTCTCGAAATCAAGATACTTGCGTCGGCGACGCCCCGCGACACCCCCTCCTCGGCTCGTGATCGCCCGCGCCGTCAGCGCACCCGCACCGCCGACACCCGCACCCGCGCCGTCAGTCGACCCGCATCGCGAGCACCTGCCCCGGCCAACTGCCGGCCAGGAACGGGGCGGTGGGCGTGAACCCGTTGCGCTCGTAGTACGCGACCAGCTCGCCCCCGCCACCCGCCCAGCAGTCGACCCGCAGCAGCGCCACACCGGCCCGTCGGGCCTCCGCGACGGCGTGCGCCAGCAGCGCCGCCCCGACGCCCCGGCCGGCGTGCCGCCGGTCGGAGACCAACAGCCGGACGAACCGCTCGGCTTCGCCCGCCGGCGGGATCGGCACCTGCGGGTTGGGGCCGGTGTCCAGCACCAGGGCGCCGACGGGCACCCCGTCCCACTCCGCGATGTGCGGCTCGTTCTCGGCCAGGTACCGCTCCACCCGCGCCACCCCGCCGGGCTTGCGCGAATACGGGGTCGTGCCCCACTGCTCGGTGTTGCCGCGCGCGTTCATCCAGGCCACCGCGGCGTCGAGCATCCCCAAGACGGCCGGCGCGTCGGACAGTTCGCCGGGCCTGATCCTTATCCCTCGTGTGGTGTCGTCGTTCACGGCGGCAGCTTAGGCAGATTCCGCGGCGAGAGCCGCGCGCGCGTCGCCCCCGTCCCCTCACGCCTCGTCGGCGCCGTGGAGGTGGGTGCGTTCGCCGTTGTGGTCGAGGAGGGTGAGGATCTCCACCGGGCCTTCGTGGGCGCCGACGGAGTGCGGGGTCATGGTGGAGAACTCCGCGGCGTTGCCCTCCTGGATGAGCAGGACGCGCTCGCCCAGTTGGAGGCGGGCGGTGCCGGACAGCACCGTGAACCACTCCCGGCCGGGGTGCACCGCCAGGTGTTCCGGGCCGGTCGGCCGCTCGGGGGTGATCCGCATCTTCGCCACCGTCACCCCGTGCACCGAACGCTCGCGGGACAGCAGCCAACTGGTCATCCCCGGCGTGCGGCAGGGCTGCGGCCGGATCACCACGTCCTCGTCCTCGTCGGACTCCACGAGCTGGTCCAGCGTGGTGTCCAGGGCCCGGGCGATCGGGACCAGCTGGTCGAGGGCGATCCTGCGGCGCCCGGTCTCGATACGGCTGAGGTTGGACGGGCTGAGGTTGCACCGGGCGGCGAGCGCGTCCAGCGTCCAGCCGCGGGCCCGCCGCAGCCCGCGGATCCGCCGGCGGATCACGGCGTCCAGATCCAATTCTTGCTCCATAGGCAAGAGTGTATGCATTCCCCGCACGGCGCGCTTAGCGTGAAGGTATGACGCAGCACCGGAACGACCAGCATCCCCACCACCACAAGCAGCCCAAGAAGCACCAGAAGCACCACGATCATCAAGCCGACCGCCACGACCACGAGGCCGGTCTGGCGGACCGGCTGGACCTCGACGCGGAGGTGCTCGGCCCGCTCCTCGACGAGGTCACCGACTGGGTCCGCGGGCGGACGACGGCCACCCCGCGGGCGATCGTCGACGTGGGCGCCGGAACCGGCACCGGCACGGCGGCGCTGGCCCGTCGCTTCCCCGAGGCGCGGCTGGTGGCGGTCGACCGGTCGCCGGTCATGCTCGACCGCGTCGCGGCGACCGCGCGCGCCCAGGGGCTGGCGGAACGACTGCGCGTGATCCCGGCCGACCTGGACGTCGCCTGGCCCGAGATCGGCGCCGTCGACCTCGCGTGGTTGGCCTCGTCGCTGCACCACGCCCAGGACCCGGACCGGCTGCTCCGCGACCTCCACGGCGCGCTGCGCCCCGGCGGTCTGCTGGTGGTCGTCGAGATGGACGGCATGCCGCACTTCCTCCCCGACGACCTCGGCATCGGCCGCCCCGGCCTGGAGGCGCGCGGCAAGGAGGCCATGGCGCGGGCGCGCTGGAACGCGTACCCGAACTGGCGCCCCCATCTGGAGCGGGCCGGATTCGCGGAGGTGACGGAACGCACCTTCACCTTCGACCTCCATCCCGCGCCGCCCGCCGCCCACCGCTATGCGCACGGCGTGCTGAGCACCCTGCGCCACGGCCTCGCCGACCATCTGGCCGCCGACGACCTCGACACCCTCGACCGGCTGCTGGCGGCGGACGCCCCCGAGTCCGTGCTGCACCGCGACGACCTGATCGTCCGGGGCAGCCGGATCGCCTGGGCGGCCCGCCGCCCCTGAACCGCACGCCTGCGGGGAGTCGACGGGGCGGCCCGCCCCGCCCACGGGCCAGATGGGATGCGCACCGGCCCGAACGGCGCGCCAGCCCCACGAATCACCGCATTCCACACCATAGTGGGGCGCCATGAGCACGGAGCCCTCGTATCCCGTCGCCCCCGACCAGAAGCCCCCACAACAGCCCCCGGACCCCACGATCGTGACCATCGGCGTGGTGGCGGTCCTGCTCGTGGTGGGGTGGGCGTCCATCGGGAAGGCCAACTTCGCCGCCGTCTCGGACACCGCGCTGCACTGGGTGCTCGCCAACTTCGGCTGGCTGTTCGTGGTGGGCGCCGACTTCTTCCTGGTGTTGTGTGTCGTCATCGCGTTCAGCCGGTTCGGCGCGATCCGGCTCGGCCGGGACGACGCGGAGCCGGAATTCACCAACCTCGCCTGGATCGCGATGATGTTCAGCGCCGGCATGGGCATCGGCCTGATGTTCTACGGCGTGGGCGAACCGCTCCAGCACTACGTGTCGCCGCCGCCCGGTTCCGGCGTGCACGCCAAGACGCCGGGCGCGGCCCGCACGGCCCTGGAGTACTCCTTCTTCCACTGGACGCTCACCCCTTGGGCGATCTATGGCATCGCCGGACTCGCGCTGGCCTACGCGGGCTTCCGCAAGGGCCGCGGCAACCGGCTGAGTTCGGCCTTCGTCCCGCTGATCGGCGAGCGGCGGGCCAACGGCGGACCGGGCAAGGTGATCGATCTGCTGGCCGTCTTCGCCACCGTCTTCGGCACC
Organism: Streptomyces sp. NPDC090442; assembly: GCF_044769405.1. NCBI lineage: Bacteria > Bacillati > Actinomycetota > Actinomycetes > Kitasatosporales > Streptomycetaceae > Streptomyces > Streptomyces sp. NPDC090442. The sequence continues at coordinate 105,694 of NZ_JBIVXW010000009.1, read as the reverse complement.
GCGACCAGCCTGGGCCTGGGCACCCTCCAGGTCGCCGAGGGCCTCAACCTGACGGCGGGCGCGCCCAGTTCCCGGACCCTGGAGCTGATCATCGTCGCCGCGCTGTCGGCGGCCTTCGTCGCCTCCGCCTTCTCCGGGCTGCACCGCGGGGTGAAGTGGCTGAGCACCCTCAACATCGCGCTGGCGGCACTGCTGATGGTCTTCGTCTTCGTGGCCGGCCCGACCGTGTACGTGCTGAACACCATCCCGGCGAGCCTGGGCGGTTACCTCAGCGAACTGCTGCCGATGGCCTCGCGGACCGGCGCCTTCACCGACCCCGCCTGGCTGGGCCAGTGGACGATCTTCTACTGGGCGTGGTGGCTGTCCTGGGCGCCGTTCGTCGGCACGTTCCTGGCCCGCATCTCGCACGGCAGGACCATCCGCGAGTTCCTCATCGGGGTGCTGCTGGTCCCCAGCGGCGCGACCATGGTCTGGTTCTCCGTCATGGGCGGCAGCGCGATCCGCCTGGACGCCAACGGCCGGGCCGAGCTGGCGTCGACGGTCGCCAAGGGCGCCGAGGCGTCCCTGTTCGGGCTGCTGGACAGCCTCCCGCTGGGCACGCTCACCTCGTGGGTGGCGATGGTGCTGGTGATGACGTACTTCGTGACCAGCGCCGACTCCGCCTCGCTCGTCATGGGCTCGCTGACCAGCCGGGGCGCGCTGCACCCGCGGACCTGGTTGGTCGTCCTGTGGGGCGTGCTGATGGCCGCGGTCGCGGCCGTGTTGCTGATCGCGGGCGGTCTCAGCTCGCTCCAGACGGCGACGATCCTGGTGGCGCTGCCGTTCGTCCTGGTGATGCTGGCGCTGTGCTGGGCGCTGCTGGCCGAACTGCGCGAGGACCCGGGCGCCGGCGCCCCGCGGCACGCCCTGCACGGACTGCGGGACGCGGTGACGGCCATGGTCGGCGAGGCGGTCACCGAGCACAGCCGGCCCCAACACCCGCGCCTGCAACGGCTGCGCCGCACGGCCAACACCCGACGCGGCGAGGGCGACTACGGGGACGGGGACGGCGCCGACGGGATGCCGTGACGGCCCCGATCCGCGACCCGGTGCGGCACGCCCGGGGTGTGCCGCACCACCGGGAACCTCAACTCCCCCACCACACCGACGACTTCAGTCGCCCCGCCCCCGGCCGTGCCCCGCGAGCAGTCCCGCGGCGGTGAGCAGCCACGCCCCGACCCCGATCCACAGCAGCACCCGCCCCAGGGTGTGCAGCGCGGGCGCGGCGATGACGGTGGCGGTGGCGAGCGCGGCCACCGCGGTCATGCCCAACGGGAAGACGGTGGACCAGCGCCGCACGTCGTAGCGCAGGCGCGGCCGGATCAGCTCCGCGGCGGTGAGCACCACGTACCAGGCGAGGCTGAGCGCCAGCAGTACCAGGGCGGCTGTGCGCAGCACGTGGTGCGCGGCGCCCGTCCACGGTGGGGCGGCGGCGAGCATGGCGGCGGCCAGCGCCGAGATCGCCAGGGCACCGCCGGCGACCCACTGGTCCCCGGCGCCGGTGCCCACCTGCCGCAGGTCGAAGCGCGCCAACGCCGGTACGTACAGCAGCAGTCCGAGCCAGAACGGCACCCAACCGGCCGCGCCGAGCCAGTCGCCGGCGCCCGCCAGCGAGAGCGCGGCCGTCAGCACCGCCAGCCCCTGGGTGGCCACGCAGACCAGGAAGACCGACCCGGGCATCCGCCACCGCCAGTGCCGTACGACCGAGAGCAGCAGTCCCGGCCACAGGGCGACGGCCACCACGAGCAGCGCCGCGGCCGGCACCCGCCACCCCAGCAGACACAGCCGGGTGCCCAGCACGGTGGTGGCGGCGACGGCGGTCAGAGCGGGCGGGGTGTCGGCCTCGGCGCGCCAGCGGGCCCGGTCGCCCGCCAGCCGGGCGGCGAAGCCGGCGGCGAGCAGCAGCCAGAGCGCGGCCGCCAGACCCAGCGCGACCCGGGAGAGCGGTTCCTGGCCGATGAGGTGCAGGCCCACGGAGAGGACGCCGGTGGCCATCACCGCGGCACCGGCACCGGGCGGCAGCGCCGCCCACCGAGCGCGCACACGACCGATCACCACCCCATCCGGCCCCACCCGGGCGCGGGCCGCTACCCCGGCGCGGCAGACAGCGCAACGCCGGCTCGCCGACCGGTACCCGCCCGGCGAACCACCCGCCCACGGCGGCCGGTCAGGGCGCCCCGGCGGTGGTGCCACGGACGATCGGCCGCGGCGGGAGGACGATCTCCCGGCGCTCGGTGCGGCGCTCGTCGAGGCGTTCGACCGCGGCCCGGACGGCGTGCCGGGCCTGCTCGGCGTGCGACGCGTGGTGGCCATGTCCGGCACCCCCGGCTCCGCCCCCGACGCCGGGGACCCGCCGTGGGTGGTGAACCGGCCCTGCCCGCGGCCCCGTTCGGGCGTCCCGCGCGCGGGAGCGGGGCCGCGGTCGCGCCGCGGTGACCACGGGCATATGGACGCCGCGTCATCTCCGCGGCTCGGCCCAGACGTCAGGTGGCACGACCCCGATCGAGCGGCCGTGGGGATCGAGCAGGCGGCCGAGGAGCTTGTCGTGGCGGAGGGTGACGACGCGGTCGACGATGTCCAGGGTGGGGTGGGCGGTGGCGAGTTGGGTCTCCAGGCGCAGGGCGTCGGTGACGGAGTGGAGGCTGGCCTGCACGAGGAGGTTGTGGGGGCCGCTGACGGCGGCGCAGTTGCGGGTCTCGGGCAACCGGATCAGGGCGTGGCCGACGGCCGGCAGGTCGGCGGGCGGGACCTTGGCCCAGAAGGTGAGGGCCACCGGCCAGCCGCCGAGGGGGCGGGCGAAGTCGCAGCGGAATCGCAGCACATCGAGTCGGGTGAGCTGCTCGATGCGGCGCTTGACGGTGGAAAGGCTGACGCCCAGGGCGGTGGCCAGTGCCTGGTAGGAGGCGCGGCCGTCGCGGGCCAGGCAGGTGAGGAGGGCACGGTCGGCGGTGGTGAGGTCACCGGGGCCGCGCCGGGGCGTGGGGGCCGGGGGCGGTGCGGCGAGTTGGGCGCGTTGGTCGGGGGCGAGGGCGGCGATGCGCCAGCGGCCGCCCTCGGTGAACAGGTGGGTGACGATCCGGGCGTCGACGGCGGTGATGCCGGGGACGTGCGGGAGCAGGTCGAGGGTGTAGTGGGAGAGGGCGGGCAGGTCGCGGGTGGCGACGGTGGCGAGGATGTCGTGGGCGCCGGCGGAGCGCTCGATGGTGAGCATGTGGGGGTGGTCGGCGAGGGCCCGGGCGACGGCGGCGGTGGCGCCCGGGGCGCAGTCGATCTGGGCGAAGCAGACGCACATCCGGTCCAACATCCGCGGGCCCGGCGAGAGTCCGACCCAGGCCGTGCCGCGCTCGGTGAGGCGGTGGAAGCGGCGGGCGACGGTGACCGGGTCGACGGCGAGGGCGCGGCCGAGCTCGGTCCACGAGGCCCTCGGCCGGAGTTGGAGCGCGTGGATCAGCGCGAGGTCGTCCTCGCTGAGTGGTGTGGCGTCTGTGTCTGTGTCTGTGTCTGTGTCTGTGACAGCTTCCTGCATTCGTGGCCGCCCGTTGGCGAGATTCCGGCGATTTCCCGCATCCCGATGACCAGTCTCGCACTGTAGGGAGCGACGGGCCCGCTCGCATGGGGCGGGTGGGCCGCGCAAGTCAGCAGGCCGGGACCAGGAGGAGCGGATCGTGGCGTTCGCCGATTACCAGAACGAGATCTACTTCGACGGGCTACGCGGGGTGGTACCGCGGCTGCCCATGAGCTACGCCGAGTTGGAGCCGCTGGCGCAGGCGGCGCTGCCCCCGTCGGTGCGGTCCTACGTCGCCGGGGGCGCCGGGGACGAGCAGACCCAGCGGGCCAACGTCACCGCCTTCGGGGAGTGGGGCCTGGTGCCGCGCATGCTGGTGGGCGCGAGCGAACGGGACCTGTCGGTCGAGCTGTTCGGCCTGCGGCTGCCCTCACCGCTGTTCATGGCCCCGGTCGGCGTGCTCGGGCTGTGCGCGCAGGACGGCCACGGGGACCTCGCCGCGGCGCGGGCCGCCGCCCGGACCGGCGTGCCGATGGTCGCCTCCACGCTGACCGTCGATCCGATGGAGGAGGTGGCCGCCGAGTTCGGCGCCACTCCGGGCTTCTTCCAGCTCTACACGCCCACCGACCGGGAGTTGGCGGAGAGCCTGGTCCGCCGGGCCGAGGCGGCCGGCTTCCAGGGCATCGTGGTCACCCTCGACACCTGGGTCACCGGCTGGCGCCCCCGGGACCTGGCCGTCAGCAACTTCCCCCAGTTGCGCGGCCACTGCCTGGCCAACTACACCAGCGACCCGGTCTTCCGCTCCCGCCTGGCCGAGTCCCCCGAGGACGATCCGGGGGCCGCGGTGCTGCGCTGGGCGCAGCTCTTCGGCAACCCCCTCACCTGGGACGACCTGCCCTGGCTGCGGTCGATGACCGATCTGCCGCTGATCCTCAAGGGCGTCTGCCACCCCGACGACGCCCGCCGGGCCAGGGACGGGGGCGTCGACGGCATCTACTGCTCCAACCACGGCGGCCGGCAGGCCAACGGCGGTCTGCCGGCGCTGCACTGCCTGCCCGGCGTGGTCGAGGCGGCGGGCGGGCTGCCCGTCCTGTTCGACTCCGGCGTCCGCTCCGGCACGGACGTCGTCAAGGCGCTCGCCCTGGGCGCGTCCGCCGTCGGCGTCGGCCGCCCGTACGCCTACGGCCTGGCCCTGGACGGCGCCGACGGCATCGTGCACGTCCTGCGCTCACTGCTCGCCGAGGCCGATCTCCTCATGGCCGTCGACGGCTACCCGAACCTGGCCGACCTCACGCCCGACGCGCTCCGGCGCCTTCGCTGACGCGGGACGGTCCGGTTCCCCTCCCCGCCCGACGGGTTCAGGCGCGCCCCGCGGCCAGGTCCATCAGGCGGGCGAGGACGCGGTCGCCGGAGGCGGCGAGGCCGTCGTGTTCCCACTCGTTGGTGACCCAGACCCGGGCGGCGCCGAGGGTACGGGCGGTGTCCAGGGACAGGCCGGCGTCCACGTACATGTCGTCGTGGTAGACGACCGCGGCGACCGGGACGGTGTTGGCGGCCAGGCGCGCCGGGTCGTACAGCGGCGGCCAGTCGGCGCGCCGGGCGAGGAGCTCCGCGGCCTCGGCGAACGGCCGCAGGCCGCGGACGTCCCGGAACATCCAGGGGTAGATCATCTCGCCGGTGAGCAGCAGCGGGTCGGCGTCCTCGGCGAAGGCGGGCAGGGCGGCGTGGGCGCGGTCGGCGGCCCAGGCGGTGGGGCCGGCGCCCTGGCCGTAGGCGGCCTCCTGGAGGACGCCGTAGAGGGGGTTGTCGGTGAAGCCGGTCAGGGCCATCGCCTGGTAGCGGAAGGTGTCGGTCAACTCGCCGTCGTCGTCCAGCGCTTCGTCGAGGAGCCAGTGCAGGCGCTCGAAGCCGTCGCCCATGCCGAGGACGAGGCCGAGGGTGCGCAGGCGGCGGACGGTGAGCCGGTCGCCGTCGGGGAGAGGGACGTCCCGGGCGGCGAGGAGGTCGGCGATGCGGCGCAGGCGCCCAGCGTCGTCGGGGTAGCGGGCGTAGAAGGCGTGGACCCGGTCGTGGACCCGGGGGAAGGTGCGGGCGTAGACCTCGTCGGCGGTCGCGGCCAGGCCCGGCAGGCCGCCGGCGACGTAGCACGCCCGGAGCCCTTCGGGGGCGCGGGAGAGGTAGGTGAGGGTGAGGAAGCCGCCGTAGCTCTGGCCGAGGGTCTCCCAGGGGCGGTCGGGGCTCAGCGCGCGGCGGATCAGCTCGGCGTCCGCGACGATCGAGTCCGCCCGGAAGTGGCCGAGGTGGGCGGCCAGTTGGGCCGGATCGCGGAAGCGGGCGGCGGCGCGGGCGGTGAGCGGCGTGGAGCGGCCGGTGCCGCGCTGGTCGAGGAGGAGGACCCGGTGCGTCTTCAGGGCGTGCGCCAGCCAGCCGGGCGAAGTGCCGGTCGGGCGGGGCGACTTGCCGCCCGGGCCGCCCTGGAGGAACAGCAGCCAGGGCAGCTCCTCGCCGGCGCGGGCGGGGTCGACGCACTCGCGGGCGAAGACCCGGAGGGTGGCGCCGTCGGGGGCGGCGTGGTCCAGGGGGACGGTGAAGACGTGGTCGGTGGTGGCGTATGCGGGGTTCATCGGTGGTGGCCCCCTGGGGGCGTGGTGGGTGCGGGCCTCAACGGCCGGCGGGCCGTGGCGGGTTGGCGCGGCCTGCGGGCCATTCTCGGGCCACGGGGGCCGCACCCGGCAGGGGTTTCCGCCCGGCGGGCGCCACCGCCTGTCACCCGGGGCGCACGCACCGCGGTCGGGGCAGGCGCGGCGGGCGGGCCCGGTTCGGCGGAGACTGGAGGTGCGGCGCACCGCGGGCCGTGGTGGGGAGCGCCACGGCGTCCGTCGGCGGTGGGCGGACCGGGAACGAGGTGAGGTCATGCAGGACGTGATCACCGTGGGCGTCGACGGAACGCCCGAGGCGACGGCGGCCGCGCTCTGGGCGGCGGACGAGGCGCGGCTGCGGCGGGCCCGGCTGCGACTGCTGCACGCCTGGGTGCTGCTGGCACCGGAACCGGAGGACGGGGCGGGTGGGGAGGACGAGCAGAACTACTGGCCGCACCGGATCCTCGGCGACGTCCACGATGCCGTCCGGGACCGCCACCCGGACCTGCCGGTGGACGAGTCCCTGGTGAGCAAGGACCCGCAGCTCGCCCTGGAGGAGGCGGCGGACCAGTCGAGCCTGCTGGTGCTGGGCTCGCGGGACCTGGGCGCGATGGCGCGGTACGTGCTGGGCGAGATCGGCCTCAAGGTGGTGGCGCACACCCGCACCCCCACGGTGCTGGTGCGGTCCCGGCCGGGCGCGGCGGCGCCGGAGCCGCACGCCCCGGTGACGGTCGGGCTGAGCCTGCACGAGCCCTGTGCGGCGCTGCTGGAGTTCGCGTTCGAGAGCGCGGCCCGGCGGGGCGCCCCGCTGCGCGTCGTGCACGGCCGGCACCTGCCGTCGTTCGCGTACAACCGGGGCGGCGGCGTCGAGCCGATCGTGGCGAAGCAGACGGCAGCGGACGCCCGGGAGGAGCTGGTGGCGGCGCTGCGGCCCTGGCGGGAGACGTTCCCGGAGGTGTCCGTGAACCCCCGGGTGGAGCTGGAGGGCCCGGCGCGGGCGCTGCTGCGGGACGCCACGGACGCCGCGCTGCTGGTCGTCGGGCGCCGGCACAAGCTGCACTTCCCTGCGCCGCGGATCGGGCATGTCGTGCACGCGGCGGTGCATCACGCGCCGTGCCCGGTGGTGATCGTGCCGCACGAGTGAGTGGGCCGTCCCGTTCCGCGGCGCCGGTCCCCCGCTCTGCGGTCCGGCCCCACGGACAGGCGCCCCGCCCCGTTTCTCCCAACAATGGGTGCAGGGGCGAGGAGACGGGGCGCCCCGGCGGACACCGTGGAGGTGAGCCATGGCGAAGACCACCGAGTGGCCGGTCCGGCTGGTCCTCACCGAGGAGGACGGGACGACCCGGGCGCGCGCGGAGCTGGACACCGGGACCCGGACGCTGACCGGGCACGGCCGGGCCCGCTGCAACCCCGCCGACCCGGACGTCCCGGTGATCGGCGACGAGTTGGCGGCCGGCCGGGCGATGAAGGACCTCGCCGGGCAGTTGATCAAGCTGGCCGACCGCGACCTGGCGGGCGTCGGCGCCGCGCCCCCTGGGCACGAGCGGCACACCCTCTACGGCTGGACGGACGAGCTGGCCTGACGTCCGCCCACGGGCCGGCCGCGGGCCGTGCGGAGGCATCCGCCGGCGCGAGGGGCCCGGGAAGGAGCCGGCGATGCCGGAGCCGACGACGGCCGGTCCGACCACGACCGACCTGTACGAAGTGACCATGGCCCTGTCGTATCTGCGCGAGGGGATGACCGGGCCGGCCACCTTCAGTTGCTTCGTCCGGGAACTCCCCGCCGAGCGCGGGTTCCTGGTCGCCGCCGGGGTGGAGTCGGTCCTCGACTTCCTGTGCCGTTTCCGGATCGGGCCGCAGGACGTCGAGGTGTTCGCGCAGGCCCTCCGCCGGCCCACCGCCGAGCTGGCGCCGCTGTTGGGGATGCGGTTCGCCGGGGAGGTGCGGGCGGTGCCGGAGGGGCGGGTGGTGCTGGCCGGTGAGCCGTTGTTGGAGGTCACCGCGCCGCTGCCGCAGGCGCAGTTGGTGGAGACCTTCGTGCTGAACCAGCTCAGTCACCAGACGGCGGTGGCGTCCAAGTGCGCCCGGTGCGTGCTGGCGGCCCGCGGCCGGCCGGTGGTGGACTTCTCGCTGCGGCGGACGCACGGGACGGAGGCGGGGCTGCGGACGGCACGGCTGGCGGCGATGGCGGGCTTCGCGGGGACCAGCAACGTGGCGGCGGCGCACGCCGAACGCCTGCCGGCGGTCGGCACGATGGCGCACTCCTACGTCGAGGCGTTCGAGGACGAGGAGACCGCGTTCACCGCCTTCGCGCGGGCCCATCCGGGGCCGGTGACGTTCCTGGTGGACACCTACGACGTCGATTCCGGGGTGGCGGCCGCGGCCCGGGTGCTGCACGCCCTGGACCGCGCCGAGGGCTCCGCGATCCGGCTGGACAGCGGCGACCTGGGGGCGCTGGCGGTCCGGGCGCGGGCCATGTTGGACCGGGCCGAGCTGCCGGGGGTGCGGATCGTGGTCAGCGGCGGGCTGGACGAGTTCGCGGTGGACGACCTGGTGCGGTCCGGGGCGCCGATCGACGTGTTCGCGGTGGGCACCCGGGTCGGGGTGAGCGCCGATGCACCGTACCTGGACTCGGCGTACAAGCTGGTCGCCTACGACGGGCGGCCGGTGATGAAGCTGTCGTCGGCGAAGGTCACCGCGCCGGGCCGGAAGCAGGTGTTCCGGCACCGGGGGTGCCAAGACGTGATCGGGCTGGCCGAGGAGCCGGTGCCGGCGGGCAGCGTGCCGTTGCTGGAGACGTTGCTGCGCGAGGGGGTGCGGTGCGCGCCGCGGACGCCGCTGGCGGAGGCCCGGGCGCGGCTGACGGCGGACCTCGCGGAGCTGCCGGCGGCGGCCCGCGCGATCCGCTCACCGGTGCCGGTGACGGCCTCGGTCTCCGCGCCGCTGGCCGCGCTGGCGGCGGACGTGCGGCGGCGGATCGAGCGGGCGGTGCTGGCGCCGTACGGGCACCCTGCGTGAGGGCCGGCCCGGCTCAGCGGCGCGGGACCACCACGACCGGGCAGGCGGCGTGGTGCAGCGCGGCGTGCCCGACCCGGCCGAGTTGCAGCCCGAAGTGGCCGTGCCGGTGGCGGGCGCCGAGGACCAGCAGGTCCGCGGCGGCGGACCGGCGGATCAACACCTTGTGCGCGGGCCCCTCGACGGTGGTGCGGCGGACGTGCACCGTCGGGTGTTCCTCGGCCTCCTCCGCCACCGCCGCGTCGACCAGCGCCGACGCCTGCTGCTCGTAGTGGTGCTCGGGCCCGGCGGCGCGCTCGGCACGGTCGGCGGTCTCGTAGGCGGGGCAGCGCCAGGCGCGGATGGCCTCCAGGACGCAGCCGCGGGCCTCGGCCTCCCGGAAGGCGAAGCGGACGGCCGGGGAGCCCTGCGCGGTGTCCCCGACGCCGAGCAGCACCCGGTCGTGGCCGCTCTCCAGGCCGGCCTTGTCGCCGCGGACGACGACCACGGGGTGCGCGGCGCGGGCGGCCACCGACAGGCTGACCGAGCCCAGCAGCAGATCGGCGAACTCCCCGCGGCCCTTGGAGCCGAGGACCACGGCGGTGGCATAGGGCGCCTCGCGCAGCAGCGCGGTGACCGGGTCGTCGGCCAGCACCTGGACGGAGATCTCGACCTCGGGGTTGCGGCGGGCGGCCCGGTCCGCGGCGTTGCCGACGACGCGGTCGGCGATGGCCTGCTCGGCGGGGGGATGTTCGGGTGGGGCGACGCCTTCGTAGCGCTCCCATTGGGAGGCGTGGACCAGGCGCAGCGGCAGTCCGTGGCGCGCCGCCTCGTCCACCGCCCAGTCCAGGGCGCGCAGCCCGGCGTCCGATCCATCCACGCCTACGACCAGGGGGAGTTCCATCGTCCCCACCGCCTTCCGCCGCTCGGTTCCTGGCCGGGCCGGGGCGGGGCGGGCGCCGCGGCGGGCGCGGCCGGCGGGGCGGGGCGTCGGCCGCGGCGACCGGATGCGCCTCGGCTCCCTTCCATCGTGTGCCCGGTCCCCCGGGGCACGCCAGGGCCGGGGCGGTCACGAGCGGCCCCGCCCGGGATGTCGTGGTGCCATGGAGGGACGAGTCGGATCGGGGAATGCCGAAGGGATCCGTGATGGCCGAGGCGTCGCCGCTGGCCGCGTGTCTCCGCCCGGTGCGGGCCGTGGTCCTCGACACCGACGGCGTGCTCCTCGACTCCGCGCGGCTGCACGCCGCGGCCTGGCGGGAGGCGTTCGACGCCTGTCTGGCGGCGGTGGGCGGGCAGCGGCCCTTCGACCCGGTGGACGACTACCTCCGGCACGTCGACGGCCGGTCCCGACTGGACGGCGCGGCCGCGTTCCTCGCCTCCCGAGGGGTGCAGCTGCCGCCCGGTTCCCCGGACGACGCACCGGGCACCGGCAGCGTGGCGGCGGTCGCGGCCCGTAAGGAGGAGGTCTTCACCGCGCTGCTGCGGGAGCGAGGGGCGGAGGTCTGGCCGGGCAGCGCCCGGCTGTTGCACGCGCTGCGCGACGAGGGTGTGGCGTGCGCCGCGGTGTCGGCGTCCCGGCACGCCGCCGAGCTGCTCCAACGGGCGGGCCTGCGTGGCCTGTTGGGCGCGGTGGTGGACGGCAACGAGGCGGCGCGGCTGGGGCTGCCGGGCAAGCCGGACCCGGCGCTGTTCGTCGAGGCGGCCCGGCGGCTGGGCGTGCCGCCCGGGGACGCGGCGGTGGTGGAGGACGCGCTGGCCGGCGTGGCGGCGGGCCGGCGCGGCGGCTTCGGCCTGGTCGTCGGCGTCGACCGGAGCGGCACCGGCGGGCACGCGGCGGAGCTGCACCGCCGCGGCGCCGACGTGGTGGTCGCCGACCTCGCCGAGCTGCTGGTGCCCGGGGCGCCCCGATGACGGCGCGGGCCTGGACGTGGACGTACGAGGGGTACGACTCCGAGGACGAGCGGTTGCGGGAGGCACTGTGCACGCTCGGCAACGGCAGGTTCGCCACCCGCGGCGCCGCCTCGGAGACCCCGCGCGGCCCCGCCCACTACCCGGGCACCTACGCGGCCGGCGTCTACGACCGGCTGACCTCCACCATCGCCGGCCGCGCGGTGGAGAACGAGGACCTGGTCAACCTGCCCGACTGGCTGCCGCTGCGCTACCGCATCCGCCCCGACGACGCCCCGGCGCCCGGCCCGTGGCTCTCCCCCGACCACCCGCACCTGACCGACCACCGCCGGACCCTGGACCTGCGCCGCGCCACCCTGACCCGCTGGTCTTCCTACGAGGACGCACAGGGGCGGCGGCTGACCGTGACCGAGCGCCGGCTGGTGCACATGTCGGAGCCCGATCTCGCCGTGCAGCGCGCGGTGTTCACCGCCGAGGGCTGGACCGGGGAGGTGGAGGTCGCGGCCGGGCTGGACGGTGACGTCCACAACCGCGGGGTGGCGCGCTACCGCGAATTGGCCGACGCCCATCTGACCGACTGGGAGACCGGCGGCGAGGGCGACGGGGTGTTCTGGCTGCGCTGCCGCACCCTCACCTCCGGCATCAGCGTCGCGCTGGCCGCCCGCACCCACGTCGCGCCGCGCGGCGGCACCGCCCGCACCCGGGTCGCGGACCGCCGGGTCTGGCGGCTGCACACCGTCCCGGTGCGGCCGGGCGCCCCGGCCACCGTCGACAAGACGGTGGCGCTGCACACCTCCCAGGACCTGGCCCGCACCGCGCCGGTGCCCGGCGCGCTGGCGGCGATCCGTCGGGCACCGGCGGTGCCCCGACTGCTGGCCTCGCACCACCGCGCGTGGCAACACCTGTGGCACCGGGTGCGGTGGGACGTCCCCGGCGAGGCGGGCCGGATCCTGCGGCTGCACGTCTTCCACGTGTTGCAGACCCTCTCCCCGCACACCGCGCGGCTGGACGTGGGGGTGCCGGCGCGCGGGCTGCACGGCGAGGCGTACCGGGGGCACGTCTTCTGGGACGAGCTGTTCGTGCTGCCGTTCTTGAACCTGCACTTCCCCGAGGTGTCTCGGGCGCTGCTGTCCTACCGCCACCGGCGGCTGCCGGCGGCCCGTCGGGCGGCGCTGGAGGCGGGCCGGGCGGGCGCGATGTACCCGTGGCAGAGCGGCAGCGACGGCCGCGAGGAGACCCAGCGCCTGCACCTCAATCCGCGCTCGGGCCGCTGGCTGCCGGACCACTCGCACCTCCAGCACCACGTCGGCTCGGCGATCGCCTACAACGTGTGGCAGTTCTGGCAGGCGACCGGCGACACCGGGTTCCTGCACACCAAGGGCGCGGAGATGCTGCTGGAGATCGCCCGCTTCTGGGCGTCGAGCGCGGACTGGGACCCGGGGCTGGGCCGCTACCGGATCCGCGGGGTGGTGGGCCCCGACGAGTACCACGACGGCTATCCGGGGGCGGACCGGCCGGGCCTGGACGACAACGCCTACACCAACGTCACCGCCGCCTGGGTGCTGTCCCGGGCGTCGGAGCTGTGCCGGACGCTGCCGGAGGCGCGCCGGCGACCGCTGTTCGAACGGCTGGAGCTCTCGCACGACGAGCGGCAGCACTGGGACGACCTCGCGCACCGGCTGTACGTCCCGCACCACCGGGGCGTGATCAGCCAGTTCGCCGGCTACGAGCGGCTCGCCGAGCTCGACTGGGCGGGCTACCGCGCCCGTTACGGCGACATCCGGCGGCTGGACCGCATCCTGGAGGCGGAGGGCGACACCGTCAACCGCTACCAGGCGTCCAAACAGGCCGACGTGCTGATGCTCGGCTACCTCTTCTCCCCCGCCGAACTGGCCGCCCTCTTCGAGCAGTTGGGCTACCGCCTGGACGACGAGGTCTGGCGGGCGACCGTCGACCACTACCTGGAGCGCACCAGTCACGGCTCGACGCTCAGCGCCGTGGTCCATGCCTGGGTGCTGGCGCGGGTCCGTCGGGACGATGCCTGGGACTACTGCGCGGAGGCGCTGACCGGAGACATCGCGGACGTCCAGGGCGGCACCACGGCGGAGGGCATCCACCTGGGGGCGATGGCCGGCACCCTGGACTTCGTGCAGCGCGGGATGACCGGACTGGAGACCCGGGCCCGCGCCCTGTGGTTGGACCCGGCGCCGCTCCCCCAACTGTCCAAGTTCGGCGTGCGGATCCGCTACCGCCGGCACCGGGACATCGACCTGCGGATCCGCACCCACCGGGTCGGGATCACCGTCCCGGAATCGGAACAGGCGGCGATCCGCGTCCGCCTGCGCGGCCGCCCCTACACCGTGGCCCCGGGCACGACGCGCCACTTCGACCTTCCGGATGACTGAACTGCCTTGCGCGTGGCGGTCATTGACGCCACGCCAGCACACAACTCAGGACTCACGGCACGGGCGCGCCCGCCCCCTCCGCCACCCCGTCCGGCTCCCCGCCCCGCAGATACTCCTCGCTGATCCGCTTCGGACCGAACGGCCACTCCCGCTCGTAGCGGGCCCACGCCAGGAACGCCACGGCGCCCGCGGCGACCCAGGCCAGCGACCATTCGATGGGGTGCCGGCCGGGCGCGTTGCGGTCCGCGTAGCCGTAGATCAGCAGCCAGCCGACCAGGGCGACGAGGCTGGGCAGCGGGTAGAGCCACATCCGGTAGGGGCGGTGCAGGGTCGGTTGGCGGCGGCGCAGCACGGTGACCGCGGCGACCTGGGCCAGCGACTGCACCAGCACCATCACCGTCGTCAACAACTGGATCACGGTGGCCAGATCGGTGTGCCGGCCGAGGAGGAAGCCGGCGGCCATGATGCCGCCCATGGTCAACAGGCCCAGGACGGGGAAGCGGTGGCGCGGGTGCAGCGTCCCGTAGGGGCGGAAGAAGACCCGGTCGCGGGCGGCGTCGTGCGGGACCCGGGAGCCGCCGAGCAGTCCGGTCATCACGGAGGTGACGGCGGTGATCAGGATGAGCACGGTGACGGCGTCGGCGGCGGTCCGCCCCCAGGTGCGTTCCAGGACGGCGGAGGCGACCGAGGAGCCGGCGGTGCTGTGCGGGTCGAGCATCTCGCGCCAGTCGACGACGCCGAGGGTGCCGATCTGGAGCAGCAGGTAGATCACCATGATGCCGGCGATGGAGAAGAGGATGGCGCGCGGCAGGGTGCGGCCGGGCTGTTTGATCTCGGCGCCCATGTAGGCGGTGGTGTTGTAGCCGAGGTAGTCGTAGAGGCCGATGGTGAGGCCGCCGGCGAACCCGATCCAGAAGTGACTGGCCGTCAAGTCCACCGCGTGGGCGGGGTAGGTGAAGGCCCGCTCCGGGCTGAAGTGGGTGAACGCCGCGACGATGACCAGGCCGACGGCGGCGATCATCACCGTCCACAGCACGACGGCGAGCCGCGCGATCCGCTCCACCCGGCCCCACAGCAGCGCCACGATCCCCACCGTGACGACCAACCCGACCACGTCCCCCTGCCCCGGGCTCATCCCGGGCCACAGATACCCCAGGTACTGCACGAAGCCGATGACGCCGGTGGACATCCCCAACGGGATGAACAACATGGCCGTCCAGACGAAGAGAAACGGCATCAGTTTCCCGGTGCGGTACTGGAACGCCTCCCGCAGATACACGTAGCTGCCGCCGGCGCCGGGCAGTGAGGCACCCAACTCCGCCCACACCAGGCCGTCCGCGAGCGCCAGCACCGCGCCGGCGACGAAGCCGATGACGGCCTGTGGGCCGCCGAACGTCGTCACCATCAACGGGATGGTCACGAACGGGCCGATGCCGCACATCTGGCTCATGTTGATGGCGGTGGCCTGGAACAGTCCGATCCGGCGGGCGAATCCCACCCGTTCCCCCTGGAGGTCCGGCATGCGCGGAGTCCCTTCCCGTGCCGGCGGGCGCGCCGGTCGCGGCCCGTTCCGCCGGTCAGGCTGACACGCCGCGCGCCCCCGCGCACCGGTGCGGACCGAACTCGCCCCGCCCCGACCCCCGTAGGCGCCTACCGACTACGCCTCCCCGTACGCCTCGCCGCCGAGCTCCAGGTGGGCCGCGCCCGCCGTGACGTCCGCCAGCCAGACCCGGAAGCCCTCCAGGTCCGCCTCCGGCAGCCCCACCTCGATGCGCACTTCGGCCCCGTAGGTCACCTCGCGCACCGCCCGCCCGGTGGTCCGCAGGTCGTTCTCCAGCCGGCCCGCGCGCTGGTGGTCCACGGTGACGGTGGCCAGCCGGAACCGCTGCCGGGTGACCGTCCCCAGCGCGTCCAGCGCCTCGCCGACCACGCCCCCGTAGGCCCGGATCAGCCCGCCGGCGCCCAGCTTGATCCCGCCGAAGTACCGCGTGACCACGGCGACCACGTAACGCATCTCGCGCCGCACCAGCATCTGGAGCATCGGCACCCCGGCCGTGCCGCCCGGTTCGCCGTCGTCGCTGGCCTTCTGGACGCCGCCGTCGGCCCCGAGGACGTACGCGAAGCAGTTGTGCCGGGCCGTCGGGTGCTCCTTGCGGATGCGCGCGATGAAGTCCTGGGCCTCCTGTTCCGTCGCGACCGGCGCGAGCGCACAGATGAAGCGGGACTTGTTGATCTCGATCTCGTGGACGCCCTCGCGGGCCAGCGTCCGGTACTGCTCCTGCATCCGCCCAGCCTATGCGGCCACCGGGCCGGGCGGTCCGGGCCCCCGGTCTTCCGTACCGCCCGGCGCTGTCCGCCGTACGGGCGCAGGGGGCACTCCGGGGGGCGTACCCGGGCCGTCCGCACGGTGCGTCGGGGAGACGTCCGCGGGGCCCGTGGGCACTGTTGGCCGCGGGTGGGCCCCGCGCCAACACGGCGGTCGGGGGCCCGCGGGACGGAACGGCGGCTCGGCGGAGGGCTCGATGGACGACAGCACACAGGCGGCGATGACGGCCGGCCCTCCGGTGACCGGCGAGGAGATGCCCACGCCGCCGCCGGAGGTCGTCGAGGCGGCCCGCGAGGCACCGGACCACTGGCTGGCCATGGTGGATCTGACCTGGGCGGGCGACGGCGACCCGCCGCTGTGGGCGGTGATCGGCCAGTGGCGGTCCGGGGCGGACGGCGACATCGTGGAGTGGCGGGACAACCCGGAGTACCGGCCGTCGCCGCAGATGCTGGACTGGGCGGACCCCACCGACCCGGTGGACCGCGCGGTGCAGTTGGCCGCCACCGGCTACGGCCCGGACCAGGCGGTCTGCGCGGAGCTGGCGCGGGCGGAGGTCTCCGTCCTGGTCACCGCCGCCGGCACGCCGCTCGCCGCCGCCTCCCCCGAGGGCGCCCCGGTGCTCCCCGTCTACACCTGCGAGGCCCAACTGGAGTCGGCGGGCCGGCTGCTCTACGACCAGCGGCCGGCCGCCGAACTGCTCGACGAACTGCCGCCGGGCCACGCCCTGTACCTCAATCCGGCCGGCGCGGTGAGCATGATCGTGGAGCCGGAGCCGTTGCGCGCGGCGCTGGCTATCGCCGAGGGCGCCGGTGTGGGGCGGCGCTCCCGTAAGGCGGGCGTCACGGCGCTGCGCCCGGGGACCGGCGCCGGGGCGCCCGAGCCGGTGGGCAGCGGTCGGGCGATCGGCAAGCCGGCCCGCTCGGCGAGCACCCGCGTCGTGGGCGCCAGCCGCTCCGGCTGACCGCCGCCCCCCTGAACCCGCCCCGCCCGTCTTCCCCTTCGGGCGGGGCGCCTTGCTGCCGTGGGCCGGGGCGGAACGCGGAACGACGTCCGGTTCTGCCCGTTCGCCCCGGGGCCGGGCTGCCCTACCGTGCCGGCATGACGGTCTTGGTGATCGGCGGCAGCGGGTTCCTGGGGACGGAACTGGTGCGCCAGGCAACGGCGGCGGGCCGGGAGACGGTCGCGACGTTCTGTTCCCGACCCGGCCGCCTGCCCGGGGTCTCCTGGCGCCGGCTGGACCTGCGCGCCCCCGGGGACATCGACGAGGCGCTGGCCGCGGTCGCCCCGCGGGTCGTCGTCAACGCGACGAGCGGGCAGGGCGATTGGGCGGTCACCGCCGACGGTGCGATCCGCGTGGCGCTGGCGGCGGCGCGGCGCGGTTGCCGGTTGGTCCACGTCTCCAGCGACGCCGTGTTCTCCGGCGCCCGGGTCCACTACGACGAGGGGTGCCGGCCGGATCCGGTCACGCCCTACGGCGCGGCGAAGGCGGCCGCGGAGAGCGCCGTTCGGCTGCTGGTGCCGGACGCCGTGGTGGCCCGCACCTCGTTGATCATCGGGGACGGCGGGTCCGTCCACGAGCGGCTGGTGCACACGGTGGCCGCCGGGGAGCGCGGCGGCGTGCTGTTCACCGACGAGGTCCGCTGCCCGGTGCACGTCCGGGACCTGGCCGCGGCCCTGTGGGAACTGGCCGCGTCCGAGCGGGCCGGGGTCTGCCACCTGGGCGGGGCGGACGCCCTCAGCCGGCACGAGCTCGGCGTGCTGATCGCCCGGCGCGACGGCCTCGACCCGGACCAGCTGGCCGCCGGTCGGCGCGCCGACTCCGCCCTGCCCGGTGCCCTCGACGTCCGGCTGGACAGCCGCGCCACCCGGCGGCGGTTGCGGACCAGGCTGCGCGGCGCCCGGGAGTTCCTGCGGAACCAGTAGCCGGACCGCCCGTCGAATTTTTCTCAACTCCCCGTCGAAAACTCCTCGTTCGCCTTTCTCCTGGGTGCTCGGAATACTCGGTTCCACGAGGTCACGTTCCTCCCCGCAATGCGGGATCGATGAGTCTGGAGCACCCGTGAACCACCCCGTCGACTACGACGCCATTTCCGTCAAGACGCCCGCCGAGATAGCCCTGTTGCGGACCGCCGGCGCCCTCGCGGCCCAGGTGTTGCAGGACCTCACGCCCTACGTCAAGCCCGGTGTCAGCTCCCAGCGGATCAATGACATCGCCCATGACCTCATCGTCGAGAAGTACGGCGCGGAGATCGACCGCGAGGACCTGTCCGGATATGACTCCAGTGCCTACGCGGCCATTTCGATCGCTCATAACGAGGTCGCGTTCAGCGGCGAGCCGAGCGGAATTCCGTTGAAGAAGGGGGATCTCTTCGGGGTCGATGTGAGCCTCAGGAAGAACGGCTGGTGCGGCGATACGCAGCGGATGTGGATCGTGGGCGAGGAGAGCACCGCCGAGGCCCGGCTGCTGACCGCCGTCGGCTACCAGGCGATGTGCCTGGGCATCAGCCTGGTCCGCCCGGGCGCCCGGCTCCAGGACATCGCCCGTCAGGTCCAGGCGTACGTCGAGTCGTTCGGCTTCTCGATGCTGCGGGTGGACAGCGCCACCGGGCACTCGATCGGTCGGGTCCACGCCGACGGCTGGCTGATCCCGTACTACGAGGACCCGCGCAACGAGGGCCGCGTCCTGGAGAAGGGCATGGTCCTCACCGTCGAGCCGTTCCTCTGCGCGGGCAGCGGTGCGGGGATGCGGCTGTCCAACGCGACGCGCTCGGCGGTCACCGCGGACTCGTCGCTGGCCGTCTACTGGGAGCACGTGGTGGCCGTCACCGACTCCGGCTGCGAGGTGCTCGATCTGCGGGACGGCGAGGACGTCACCTTCTACGACCACCGTCGGCCACGCTGAGCGGCTCAGGATGCCGCGGCGAGCTGCGTCCGGAGCCAGTGGTGGAACGCCTCGATCGCGGCCGCCCGGGGATGGTCCTCGCGCCAACTGAGGAAGTAGTCGAGGTCGGCGGGGATCTCGACGTCGCCGATCCGCACCAGCTCGCCGCGGCCCAGGTAGGCGTCGGCCATCTGACGGCGCACCATGGCCACGCCCTGCCCGGCCAGCGCCGCGCGCAGCAGGGCCTCCGCGTCGGCGTAGCGCACCCCGCGGGCGGGTTCGTCCGCGTCGAGACCGGCCGCGGCGAAGAACTCCTGCCAGGAGCGCGGCGCGAAGCGCAGCAGCGGCGCCCGCGGCAGCGTCTCGATGCTCAACCCCGGGTGGCGGGCGTACAGTTCGGGGCTGCACACGGCGATGACGCGGTCCTCCAGCAGGCGCACCGAGCGGTGGTCGTGGGCCTCGATCCGGCGGTGCCAGATGCCCAGGTCGACCGAGCGCGGATCGGGTGGGGCCAGGCCGGTGTGCAGCCGCAGCGACAGCTCGATCTCCGGGTGCGCGCGGGCCAGGTCGTCGAGGCGCGGGATGAGCCACACGGTGGCGAAGTCGGCCATCACGCTCAGCTCCAGGGGTGCCGGCGCCGCAACGCCCGTCCCGGCGGCCTCGGTCAGGGCGTCGACGAGGTCGCCGAGGCTCCGCCGCAACCGGTCCGCGAGGCGCGCGCAGGCCGGGGTCGGCAGCATCTGCGTACCGGACCGCGTGAAGAGGGGCACCCCGAGCTGCGCTTCGAGCTGGCGGAGCTGGTGGCTGACGGCGCTGTGGGTGAGGTGCAGTTCGCGGGCGGCCAGGGTGTAGCTGCGCAGCCGCGCCGCGGCCTCCAGGGAGCGCAGGGCGGCGAGGCCGGGCAACGACCGTGCGTCTATGCTCCGCTGCGCCTTCCCTGCCGTGCGTCGGTGTGGTCTGCCGGGCGGCGGGTTACCGTCTCCCCGCCCGAAACCTACCGGGTGGGGCGCGGTGTCCCGGTCCCGCCCCGGAAACTCACCGGCGCGGCAGCAGCGCCCCCGCGGCCAGCGCCACCGCCGCCAAGACGCCGACGGCGCACAGCGCGCCGGAGCCCGCCGCGACGATCAGCAGCCCCACCATGATGACCGCGCGCGGGCCGAAGCGGGAAACCGTCCGCGGCGAGAGGTAGTTGAGCATGGCGGTGGCCGCCGCCATCGGCACGAACATCAGCCCGGCCGACAGCGCCGACTGGCCCCGCTGCTGTTGGAAGAAGAGACTGAGCACGAACACCCCGCCGTAGAAGGCGGCGTTGGTGGCGAAGCCCGCGACGACCGGCACGGCGACGCCGCGCAGCCGGAACAGCCCCAGCGGCAGCATCGGCGCGCGCCGCCGCGCCTCGACGGCCGCGAAACCGGCCGCGGAGACCACCGCGACGCCGGCCGCGACCAGCACGGTGCCGGTGGGCCCGCGGTGCCCGCCCTCGATCACCGCGAAGGTCAGCCCGGCCAGCGCAAGCACCGCCGTCGCCTGCCCGGGCAGGTCGAACGCCGCGCGGTACCGCGGGGAGGGCGCCGTCCGCAGCAGGATCAGCCACGTGGCCACCCCTACCGGCGCGTTGAGGGCGAACACCGCCCGCCAGGTCCAGGTCGTGGTGAGCAGCCCGCCCAGGACGGGCCCGGCGGCGATGGCCACCGCGCCACCGAGCGTCCACAGCGCGACCCCGCGCGCCCGCGCGCCCGGGTCGGGGAACGCCTGCCGGATCAGCGCCAGCGAGGCGGGCACCATCACCGCCGCCGCGCTGCCCTGCACGACGCGCGCCGCGGTCAGCGCCCCGAGCGTCGGCGCCACCCCGCAGGCCAGCGAGGCGAGGGTGAAGCCGGCCAGCCCCCAGCCGTACGCGCGCCGCGCGCCCACCGCGTCCGAGAGCGCGCCGGCGGAGAGCATCAGCGCGGCGAACATCAACGTGTAGGCGTCGGCGACCCATTGCAGTCCGGCCAGCGAACCGCCCAACTCCCGCCCCACGGCGGGCAGCGCGACGTTGACGCCGGAGACGTCGACGGTGATGACGAAGAAGCCGAGCACGCCGGCGACCAGGGCCGCGACGACCGAGCCCGGCCCTCCCGGGGTCCCCGCCTCCCCCTCAACTCCGGTGCCCGCAAAGGCTCGTATCCCACTCATCGTGCGCCGCTCCTCACCGTTCCGCCGGCCCCTCGTCCCGCCGTGCGGTGGCCCTGCCCGCGCACGGCGCCTTCACACGCCGGATCCGGACAGCAGCCTGCGCGCCCGGTCCGGTGTCCGGCAGACCGGGCGGTGCGGGGGAGCGCCGTGCCTGGCCCTGATACGGCCCCCCACCGCGCGCCCCGCCTTGCGACAATGGCCGGATGAGCCAAGGCACGGAGTTGGGCCGCTTCCTGCGGGCCCGCCGCGGGCTGATCCGCCCGCGGGACGTGGGGCTGCCCGCCGGTACGGGCATCCGCCGCACGCCGGGGCTGCGCCGCGAGGAGTTGGCGACGCTGGCCGGCGTCAGCGTCGACTACTACACGCGGTTGGAGCGCGGCCGGGAGACCCGCCCCTCGCCCGCCGTGATCGCCGCGCTCGGCCGGGCACTCCGCCTCTCGCCCGAGGCGCTCCACCGCCTGCACGAGCTGGCCGCGCTCGCCGCGGGCCAGGCACCCCCGCCACCGTCGGACCCGGGTGGGTCGCGCGCGGTCCGCGCGTCGGTGCGCGCCCTGTTGGAGTCGCTGCGCCCGCACCCGGCGTGCGTCGTGGGCCGCGCCAACGACCTGCTGGCCGCCAACCGCCCCGGCCTGCGGCTCTTCCCCGGCATCACGGACTGGCCGCCGGAGCGCCGCAACCTCACCCGCTACATGTTCCTGCACCCCATGGGCCGCCGGCTCTACCGTGACTGGGAGGAGATGGCCGGGCACAGCGTGGCCCATCTGCGGGCGATGGCCGGCGCCGACCCGGACAGGCCGGAACTGGCCCAGCTCGTCGGCGAACTCGTCGTCGGGAGCCCGGAGTTCGCCCGCCTGTGGGAGCGGTACGAGGTGCGGTTGCGCGGCGGCGGGCAGAAGCACTTCCACCACCCGGAGGTCGGATCGATGTGCCTGAGCTTCGAGGTGATGGAGATCTTCCGCACCGACGGCCAGCGCCTGGTCACGTACCAGGCATCGCCGGGCACCCCGGACCACGACGCGATGGTGCTGCTGGACATGGCCAGTCCCGCCGAGAGCGCGCCCGCCGAGGAGGCCGGGCGGTAGCCGCCGCCCGCCGGGCGTACGCTGCCCCCACCACCGACGGCAGGAGGCCCATGCACGGCGACCAGGCAACCATCCGCAGGATCCTCACCGAACTCGGGGACACCTGGGCGATCGTGGGACTGTCCGCGAACCGGCAGCGCGACGCGTACCACGTCGCGGAGGTGCTCCAGGGCTACGGCAAGCGGATCGTGCCGGTGCACCCCAAGGCCGAGACGGTGCACGGCGCGGAGGGCTACCCGTCCCTGGCCGACGTGCCGTTCCCGGTCGACGTCGTCGACGTGTTCGTCCGCAGCGAGCTGGCCGGGGACGTCGCCGCCCGGGCGGTGACGATCGGTGCCCGGGCCGTCTGGTTCCAGCTCGGCGTCACCGACGACGAGGCGTACCGGCGCACCCGGGCCGCCGGTCTCGACATGGTGATGGACCGCTGTCCGGCCATCGAGATTCCCCGTTTGGGGTGAGCGCCGGGTGCGCTAGCGTGCCGGTCATGATCACACCACGTGCCGCGGGCCCTGGGGACGCCGTCGAGCTGGTCCGGCTGCGCCGGCTGATGTACCTGGCGATGAACGGGCGGGACGAGCCCGGGAGTTGGGAGCGGGCCGCGGAGGCGGTGGCCCGCCGGCAACTGGCCGGGCCGGACGGCCGGATGGTCGGCTTCGTGGTGGAGGCGGACGGGGTCGGGGACACCACCGGGGCGGCCGGGCCGCGGCTGGCGGCGTGCGCGCTCGGCTCGATCGACGAGCGGCTGCCGTCGCCGGTGCACCCCACGGGCCGGCGCGGCTTCGTCTTCAACGTCTGCACCGATCCCCGCTACCGCGGCCGGGGTTACGCCCGGGCGACCACCGAGGCGCTGCTGGGGTGGTTCGCGGAGCAGGGCATCGGCCGGGTCGATCTGCACGCCACGGACGACGCCGAGGGGCTCTACCGCAGCCTGGGGTTCACCGAGCACGCCACGCCGCTCTCGTTGGACCTGCGGCGGTGGCGCGAGGCGCGGGCCGGCTGACCGGCCGGCGGGGAGGTCAGCCGGCGCCCAGTCCCTCCAGGACCGTGGCGCCGGGCAGTTCGGTCAGCGCCTTGCCGGGCACGATGAGCTTGCCGCGGCGGCTGCCGCTGCCGATCAGGACGTAGGGGGCGTCGGCGACCGCGGCGTCCACCAACAGCGGCCAGTCCGCGGGCAGGCCGACCGGGGTGATGCCGCCGTACTCCATGCCGCTCCCGCCGACCGCGGTGTCCATCGGCGCGAACGACGCCTTGCGGGCGCCCAGATGGCGACGGACCACGCCGTTGACGTCGACGCGGGTGGTGGAGAGCACCACGCAGCCGGCGAGCGTGACCTCGCCGCCGCGCTTGCCGGCCACCACGACGCAGTTCGCGGACTGTTGAAGCAGCCACTGGCCGTAGTGGGCGACGAGGCGTTCGGTGTCCGCGATGGCCGGGTCGGTGTCGACGAAGCGGAACTCCTCGACGGGGACGGAACCGCGCCAGGCGCGCAGCGCGGCGGCGACCGGTTCGGGCAGCAGGTCCAGGCACTCGGTGGCGGGCCGGACCACGTCGAAGGCATCCATCGGCACGGGCATGCCGCCAAGTTAGCAGTCGCCGCCCGGCCGGTGGGCCGCCGGAGCGAGCGGCCGCGGCGCTACCCCTGCGCCTTCTCCCACTCCCCCAGGGCCAGCAGTTGCTCGGGGGTGACGCCTTCCGGGATGGGCACCGGCGCCGGCGTCCGCAGCGGCGGCCGCCAGCCCTCGCCGGGCTCCCAGCGGCGGACGATCCGGGCGGGCGCCCCCGCCACCACCGCGTGGTCCGGGACCTCCCCGCGGACCACCGACCCGGCCGCCACCACCACGTTCCGCCCCAACCGGGCGCCGGGGAGGATCACCGCGCCGGTCCCGATCCAACCGCCCGGCCCGATGGCGACCGGCGCGCTGCGCGGCCACTGCTTCCCGACCGGCGTCTCGGGGTCGTCGTAACTGTGGTTGGTGGTGGTGACGTAGACGCCGGGGCCGAAGAAGCAGTCGTCGCCGATGGTCAGCCGGACGTCCGCGATCACATGGCTGCCGCGGCCCAGCACCACGCCGTTGCCGAGCGTCAGGATCGGGTCCGGGCCGAGGTCCAGGTCCGGCATCATGCCGGCGGTGAGGGTGACGTCCTGGCCGATGACGCAGTGCTCGCCCATCTCGATCCAGGGGTCGCCGAAGATCGTGCCCTGCGGGAACGCCAGCCGGGTGCCGGTGCCGATCCGGCGGAAGCGGTACGGGCCGGGGCGCTCGACCGTGACGGCCGCGGCCCGGCGCACCCAGTGCGCCCCGCGGTGGACGGCCCGCGACACCGCGCGGCGCCGCCAGGCCGTCAGGGACGAGAACACGTTCTTGTCTATCGGCACCCGCTCACGGTACTCAGCGCGCCCGGCCGCCGACCGCGCACCGGGCTGTGATCTTCGCCCCACCGGCAACCGCCCCCGCCACCGGGCCACCTGGTCGTCTACGGTGCTGGTGGCGCGGCACCCGAGAGGCGAGGAGAAGCGCAGATGGCAGAGCGGGCAGTGATCGCGGCGGTGGGCGGCGAGGCGCCGAGCATCGACCCCGGGGCGTACACCGCGCCCACCTCCGTCGTCGTCGGCGACGTGACGTTGGCCGCCGGTGCGAGCGTCTGGTACCACGCCGTGCTGCGCGCCGACTGCGGCCCCATCGTGCTCGGCGCCGACAGCAACATCCAGGACAACTGCACGGTGCACGTGGACCCGGGCTTCCCGGTGACGGTCGGCGAGCGGGTCTCGGTCGGCCACAACGCGGTGCTGCACGGCTGCACCGTGGAGGACGACGTACTGGTCGGCATGGGCGCCACGGTGCTGAACGGCGCGCACATCGGGGCGGGTTCGCTGATCGCGGCCCAGGCGCTGGTGCCGCAGGGGATGCGGGTGCCGCCGGGCTCGCTGGTCGCCGGCGTGCCGGCCAAGGTCAAGCGCGAACTGACCGCGGAGGAGCGGGAGTCCATCAAGCTCAACTCCGCGATGTACCTGGAACTGGTCGCCCGGCACCGTGCGGCGGTCCCGGTCACCGAGGGCGGCGAGGATGCCGGTCGGGGCGGCGGGGCCGGGGACTGACGGTCCCGGTCGTGCGGCGGTGCGGCCTGGTCAGGGCCGCACCGACGGAGTCCGCTGTCCCCCTGCTACGGGCGGGGGTTCAGCCCCGCCGGGCCTGCTGGGCGGCGCTCAGCGCGGACGAGAGCAGCTCCGCGTCGAAGAGCGTGGCGTCCGCCAGGCGGTTGGCGTTCCCGTAGGCGTTCATCATCAGCTTGGCGGTGCGCAGCGCCGTGGGCGACCGGCGGACCAGCGGCTTGGTCCAGCGGGTCACAGCGGCGTCCAACGCGTCCTCGGGGACGACGGTGTGCAGGATCGACAGCTCCGCGGCCCTCTCAGCGTCGAAATCGGCCCCGGTGAGCATCAGTTCACGCACTTTGGCTGCGCCGGCCTCGTGCAGCAGTCGGGGCAGGGAACCGCCCCAGGCCGGCGGCATGCCGAGCGCCAGCTCCGGCATCCGGAAGCGGCAGGTGTCCGCCCCGGCCCGCAGGTCGCAGAAGAGTGCCAGCGCCAGCCCCGCCCCGATGACCCCGCCGTGCAGCCGGGCGATGGTGACCGTGGGGACGGTGGCGAGGGCGTCACAGACCCGGCGCGCCTTGCCCGCGAGCGTACGCAGCTCCGCGCCGCCCGGGTCGGCGGTCAGCAGTTCACCGAACTCCCGCCGGTCGCCCCCCAGACAGAAGTCGTTCCCGGCGCCGGAGAGCACCATCACGCGTATGTGGGGGTCGTCGTGCAACGTGCCCAGTACGGCCAAGAGTTCGTCCAGGAGCAGTCCGGAAACCGCGTTCCCTGCCCCCGGATCGTTCAACTCCACTCTCACCACCGACCCCTCGGTGAGCACTCTGAGGGCCTTGAAGTCTTCCATCACGGTGTGCTGTCTTCCTCGTTTCCCACCCGCCTGCGGCGGCCCGACATTTTTTCATCACGTTCCGACGACGCGCAGCTCCACGATCCGTCGGAACCCCACCCGCGGCGCGTACACCGGTGGGGCAGCGACCTGTAGGCCGGGCAACCGACGCAGCAGTGCGGACAGCAACGTGCTGGCCTCCAGCCGGGCCAGGGGCGCGCCGAGGCAGTAGTGGATGCCGCCGCTGAAGCTGAGGTGGCTCGCCTTGCGCCGGACGTCGAAGACCTCCGGGTCGACGAAGTGCGCCGGGTCGTGGTTGGCGACGCCGACCATAAGGTGGACCATCCGGTCCTTCTCGATGCGCGTACCACCGATGGTGAGGTCGTCGGGGGCGATCCGGCTGATGATGTGGTTCGGGGAGTCGTACCGCAGGACCTCCTCCACCGCGTCGGGTATGCACTCCTCATGGACGCGCAACCAACCGAGTTGGCGGGGGTGCTCCGACAGCAGCCACACCATGCTGGACAACAGGGTCGCCGTGGTCTCCGGGGCGGCCAGGAACACCAGGAGCGCCAGCAGGTACACGGTCTCGTCGACCGCCTCCCGGTCCGCTTCGAGCTCGTCCCAGGTGCGCAACCACTTCGAGACCGGGTCGTCACCGGGGAACTTCCGACGCTCCTGCACCAATGCCCGGAAGTAGAACTCCAATTGCACTGTGGCGGTATCCGAAAGTGCGAGTTGACTCGCAGAGGGCAGCAATTCCTGTGTGAATACCTGGTCGTGGGCCAGTGCCAGGAGCAACGGGTAGTCGCTCGGCGGCAATTGCAGCCATTCCCCGATGGAGCGCATCGGGAGCTCCTCACTCACCAGCGAGCTGAAATCCACCGGGCCGTCCCGCAGTTCGTCGGTGAGCCGATCGAGAAGGCGCTCGGCATGTGCCTCGATGGAATGCGTAATGCTAGCCACACATTTCCGGTCGAACATATTCCCCAAGGACCGCCGCATCCGGGTGTGATGGGGCGGGTTGAGCGCCGGCAGAGTACGCCCCATCTCGCTGGACGAGGGCGAATCCCAGCGGGTGCCACCCCCCTGACGTGCCCGCCAGGCACTGTCCGGAACCCGCCACGCCCGGTCCCGGAGGATGCGGTCACAGAGGTCGTAGGAGTTGATCAGGTACCCGCCCCAGGGGGCTGGCACGACATCACCCATTGCCCTGAGTTCGGAGTAGATGGGCAATGGATTTGACTGTCCGCTCGCCTTCCGCAAACGCGAGAAGAGCGAAACCACCGCACGCCGGTCAACGGTCCGAGAGGCCAGGGCGGGCTCCACGGCAACTCCCTTTCAGAAGATCATGTAGGACGCAACACCCCTATCTACCCCTACCATTGAACATTCATACGATGCACGCATGATCGACTTCGTTGTGAACGTCACATCTTCCACCACGACAGAAACCCGCTCCACCAGCTACTCTTTCGAGATTTGCCGGAAGTCTGCTCCTGCTTGGCAATGGCACCGGCCCCCGCCGGAGCCGGCATCGGCCCGGCTTGACGCCCCTCAACCCGTACGGGCGTGAAGCGCGCCGGCAGCGCGTTCAGCGCCCGGTGAAAGGGGCCCGGCCGCCAGATCAGACTCTCGTCAGGCACCCCGAGTTCGATATCGGGCAGCGTGTTGAGCAGCTTCTCGATGGCCAGCACCGAGATCAGCAGCGCCGGATCCTTCGCCGGACAGGCGTGCGGGCCGGCACCCCAGGCCAGATGCGCCCGTTTGCTCAGCGTCTGCCGGCCGACCGAGAGGCCCGGGTCGGTGTTGGCAGAGGCGAAGCTGATGAGCACGGGGCTGCCGGCGGGCAGCTTGCTGCCGGCCACCTCGATGTCCTGAACGGGGTAGTGCGTGGCGTAGTTGGCGATCGGCGGGCTGTTCCACAGCACGTCGTGGACGGCATCGTCGACCGGCAGGCCGGCCGAGTGCTGACCGCCCGCGTACCGCTCGTCGCACAGCATCAGCCGCAGCGCGCTGGATATGAGGTTCTGCATCGGCTCCGCGCCGGCGCCGATCAGCATCACCAACTGGTGGATCATCTCCTCGTCGGAGAGCTGCGAGGAGTGCTGCATCAGCCACGAGGTGACGTCATCGGCCGGGTTGGCGCGCTTGAGGGCGACCAGCTCCAACAGCGACTCGGTCAGAGTCTCGTTGGCCTTCTCCGCGTCGATGCCGTCGAAGATGCCGGAGAAGCCGAACACCAGCCGGTCACCGATCTCGGGCGGGCAGCCGAAGAGGTCGTTGAAGACCAACAGCGGCAGCCATCGGGCATAGTCGGCGACCAAGTCGGCCTTGCCGTGTCCGCTGAACTGCTCGATCAGGTACTTGGCGACCCGGTCGACGTGCCGCCCCACACGGTGCATGTCCAGCCGACCGAGGCTGTCGGTCACCGCCTGCCGCAGCCTCAAGTGGTCGGCCCCGTCGGAGAACATGCTGTTCGGCCGGTACATCATCATCGGAAGCACGGGGCTGTCCAGGGGCACCCGGCCCTCGTTGAGCGCCCGCCAGCGACGCGGGTCGCGGGCGAAGGCGTCCGGGTTCTGGAGGATCTGCAGCGCCGTCCCGTAGTCGGTGACGAGCTCCGCCTCGACGCCGGGGGCCAGTTCGACCGGGGCGGTCGGGCCGTGTTGCCGCAGCTTTTCGTAGACCGTGTGCGGAGCAGCGGCGAATTCCGGACCGTGCAGGGACGTTCCCTTGCCGTCGGCATGTGCCGGGCAACCCGGCGGCGGAGTCTCGAATTCCGAACGTGATTGCATGGATCAGCTCCTAGTTGAGACGGGACTGGAGATAGCGGACCAGCGTGATCAGGCAATCCGCCGACGATTTCTGGTCACGCGCATCGCAATTGACCACCGGCGTCTCCGGGAGCAGGTCGAGCGCCTCACGGATCTCGTCGAGCGCATGGTCCGGAGTGCCGTCGAAGCGGTTCACGGCGATGGCGTACGGGATGCCGTACTGCTCCACCAGGTCCATGACAGGGAAGGACTCCTGAAGACGCTGCGGGTCGACCAGGATCAGCGCCCCGAGCGCCCCGCGCGTCATGTCCTCCCACACCTGAACGAAGCGCTGCTGGCCGGGGGTTCCGAACAGGTACAGGACCAGCCGCTCGCTCAGCGTCAAGCGGCCGAAATCCATCGCGACCGTCGTGGTGGTCTTCTCCGGCACCGCGCGAAGATCGTCAATTCCCGCGCTGGCCTGCGTCATGACCTCTTCGGTGCGCAGCGGCGGAATCTCCGACATGGTGCCGATGAACGTGGTCTTGCCCACCGCGAAGTGCCCGACGACCAGGATCTTCGCGGCGGTCTGCACGGAATTCCGCAGATACACGCCGTCAGCCGAAGCGAGCCTGGAGCCCATTCAGCACCTCCTCAAGGATTTGCCGTTCGACAAGCTGAGCGCTGGGGATGGGCGCGCGCACATAGAGATGGCCCTCCTCCGTGAGATCGAACACCAGAATTTTGACGACGCCCACCGGCAGACCGGTGTGCCCGGCTATCTCGGCGATCGACAGGAAACCCCCGGCACACAGCTCCAACAGCCGCTGCTTCTCCGGGTCGAGCGGCGTGGTCCGGGGCGGCTCCTGAGCGATGGTGACCAGCGTCAGCAACGAGAAGGCGTTGTCGTCGACGAGGTCCCGGCCGTTGGTGATGACGTACGGCCGTACCAATTCCGCTGCTTCGTGTACCAGTTCCGGCTCGTCATCGGTGCTCATGGTTGGATATCGGCCCTCTCCCGCGGCGGGCTGGTCAGCGCCTTGCCGAGCTGACCGACCAACTGCTGCATCCGGAAGGAGATTTCCGCCATGTCGACGTCGGGCGACGCCGAGACCGCAAGATAGGCACCCTCACCGGCCGAGATGAGGAAGACCCAGCCGTGGTCGAACTCCACCAGCGTCTGCCGCCATTGCGGCCGCCCGTTGGACCCGCCACCGTTGCAGAAGTCGGCGACCGTGCGGCTCAGCGACTGCATTCCGCTCATGGCGGCGGCCACGGTATCCGCGTGGTCCCGGCCGACCCCCTTCGAACGGGCCATCAACAGCCCGTCGGCGGAAACGAGAATGGCATGCTGCGCTTCGGGCAACTCCAGAGCACTGTCAAGCATCCACGACAGATCGTAGTTCACGGAACCTCATGCCCTTCATTGCTTGCTTGGGTGGAACGACGGCCCGACTGCGTACCGCGCTGGAATGCGCCCATCGCGGACGCCGTTCGGGCACTGTCGCGAGCCGGGGTAGGAGTGCTCTCGTCCTCCGACGGCACGATCGATATCGCGCCGCGGCGACGGCGCTTGGGCAGACCGCCGGCGGTCGTCTCGGCTACGGCCGGGCGGCCGGCGTCCTCGTCCGGGAGGCCGCTCTCGGCCACCGCCCGGTGCCGTCCCGGGGCCGCGGCGCCCTGTTGACCAGGGGGATTCTCGGGCGGCAACGGGATGGACGCGGCCACGGCGGGACCCTCCTCAGGTTCGTGCAGGGACGTGAGCAGCTCGTCGGGGAGCAGGACGACCGCGCGCACACCGCCGTACGGCGAGGTGGAGTCGACCGACACCGTGAAGCCGTAGCGCGCGGCGAGCACACCGATGACGGTGAATCCGAACTGCGGCGGATTACCGAGACTGGAAACGCTGGCCGAAGTGCCGCCGGAAAGGAGCTGGCCGGCCCGGGCCTTTTCCTCCTCGTTCATGCCGACACCGGCGTCGTCGACGATGATGCAGACGCCCTTGGGTACCGGGCGGATATTGATCTCGATCGCCGTCTCCGGCGCCGAATAACTGGTGGCGTTGTCCAGCAGTTCGGCGAGGACCAGCGCGACCGGTTCCACGGCGCGGCTGACGATGGCGAAATTGCTCTGCGACCGGATCTCGACCCGGGTGAAATGACGAATACGACCCTTGGCGCTGCGGACCACGTCGTAGAGTGAAGCATCGTTTCGCCTACGGCCGAGCCAACCGTCGCAGAGCACGGCGATGGACTGGGCCCGACGCGCGAACTGCGAGTTCATGTGGTCGATATCCAGCAGGTCCTGCAGGATCTTATGCTCGCCGTACGTCTCCTGGATTTTGGAGATCGTCAACTGCTGTTCGCTCGCCAGGCCCTGGAGGGTCCGCATGGCGGTCTTCAGGGTGTTCTTGGTGGCTTCCTCGGCACGCTCCTTGGCCTCCTCCACGGCCTCCGAGTAGTGCTCCTCCAGCTGCGCGTAGTGCTGCTTCAGCTCAAGTTTTTCTTTCCTCAGCTCCGAAATCTTCTTCCGACCACGAATGATCGCGGTTGCGGCGACAGGTGTACCAGCGACCAAAGCCCACAGCGCTGGGTCCTGGAAGTATTGCGTCATAAGTCTCTCTTCGGACGACGAAGCCACCAGGTGCCGAATGTCCGGCTGCCGTACGGATGTTCACGCGCGGCCACCAGACAATAGACGATCGGCCGCGCACGGTCGCCTGCCAGAATGCCTCTGAGGGCCCGGCTGATGACATAGCTCTCCCCGGGGTGGCGTTTATCTCAGGCCGATGCGCGGAATTCCCATTTGCCATAGCAGGTGACTACCCGGTTGGCAAGTGCGATGATCTTAGCATCACGGCATAGGCCACGGTCCAACAGTGAACTGCAACCTTCTGCAACCTGACGGAGATTCAACACGTCGCACCTTTGGGGCTATTGGCTCTTGACGTCCGCCTCGTACGCAACCGTTCGTATCTCTTCCTGACGGTCCGTTAGCGCATAGGGACCAGAAAGTAACGGACACAATGCACCCGCGAATCCGCGGGCGGGATCGGGGGGAGCAGGAGTCGGGGGAGGGGAGGCGAGGAGGCGGCCTGTCGCGCCGGTGCGACGTACCCGCGATGCAGCGCGCCCGCGCGCCCTCGATGACGCGCGGGCGTCGGGTACCCGAGCTTGGGGCGGGCGACCGGTGCCGGTATCCGGGAACGGTCAACGGGCCGCTCGCCGGGGTCGGCGACGGCCCAACTGACCGCGATCCGCGGGGAGTCGGCGTCGGCGTCCGCCGTCAGGGGGCGACCGGTAGCACCCCTCGCCCCGTCGTCACGTCGCCCGTCACACCGAAGGCGCCGCCACCGGCCCCTGCAGCTGCTCGCTGATCCAGTGCAGCGATTCGGGCATTCGCTGGATGTAGGTGTGACCGCTGTGCACGCCGTCCGGTATCTCGAAGAGCGTGGAGTGGATCGGCCCGCGGGCCCCGTCGGTGAAGCCGCGGACGAAGCGCTTCACGTCGGGCACCGCGTCCTCCTTGCTGCCGAGTTCGAAGGCGAGGTAGACCTGCGGCCCGCCGCGCGCGGCCAGTTGGCGTGCCAGGTGCCGCGGGTCGTTGGCCAGCTTCTCGGCCGGGTACCCCTTCCACAGCGGCGAATCCGGCGCGGTGTCGGGGCCGTTGACGATCGCCGCCTTGAACCGCTGCGGCTCCTTGAGCACCGCCTTCAGCGCCGCGAACCCGCCCGACGAGGACCCCATGAAGGCCCAGCCGTCCCGCGACGCGTACGTACGGAAGTTGGCCCGGGCGAAGTCCGGCACGTCCCGGGTCAGCCAGCTCCCCATCCTCGGCTGGCCGGGGATGTCACTGCCGTCGTAGTACGTCTTGCGCGGGTTGAGCACCGGCATCACCAGGATGAACGGCAGCGTCTTGCCCTGGTCCGCCCACTGCGCGAGCCGCTCCTCCAGTGCGAACGGCGCGTCCGCCCAGTAGTTGGACGGGAACCCCCAGGCCCCGGGCAGCGCGATCAGCACCGGGAAGCCGCTCCGGGCGTACTTGGGCTGGTTGTACTGCGGCGGCACCCAGGTCCAGATGTCGCCGGTGTAACCGGAGGCGCGGCCGTGCCACTTGGTGTGCGTCACCCGGGTCCCGTCGTCACCGGTCGTGCGGTAGGTGGTGAACACCGAGCGGGGGCCCTGCGGGAACATCGTCCGCGGCTTGCCGTTGCGGGTGTCCGCGGTGCGCGCCCGCAGCTTCGGGACGTTCGACGCGTCGACGACGTCCTGGCTCGGCCCGCCGCATCCGGCCAGCAGCCCCAGGGCCACCACACTCACCGCAGCTCTGACGCGCAGGGACTTCATCGGGTCGTTCTCCTCAAGGCACTTGGGGCCGGCCGAGCACCGCGGCGGCACCGCGCATCCGGTCGAAAGGCACCACTGTAAGAGCGCCGGGTCCGCCGCCGGACGCCGACCCCGTCCTTCGTGACCTGGGGTTTACCGTTCCGTGTCACCGTGAAGACGAACCCGCCCCGTCAAACGCACCGCCCGCGTTTCCCCCTAACGGTGAAGCACATCCGCTGTCTGCCCGGCGGTCGGTTCTGGCATCGTGGGTCGCTCCTAGGGAAGTGCGCGGCGCTGTGCCGTGGTTGGGGATGACCGATGACCGCGTGGGCCGAACACGGGCCGCTGCCCGACGTCGTGGGCCGGGCGGCCGAGCACGAGCAGTTGGCCGGGCTGCTCGACGGGGCCGCGCCGATCACGCTCACCGGACCGGCCGGCGTCGGCAAGAGCCTGCTGGCCCGGGCCGTCCTCGAAGAACGCACCGCCGACCGCCCGGACGCCGTCGTCCGGATCGCCTGCTGGGAGGGGTTGGCGGCGGACGGCCTCCTCGGCGCCCTGCTCGACGCGGCCGGCCTCCCGCCCCGGTCCACCCCCGAACGGCTCGCCGCCCACTGCCACACCCATCGGGCGATCGTCCTCCTCGACGACTGCGACCCGCTGGTGGACGCCTGCGCGGCCCTGGTCCGGCGGCTGCTGCGGGCCGCGCCGGCGCCGCGCATCGTGGCGACGGCCCGCCGCCCCCTAGGGCTGTCCTCGGAACGCGTCATCGCGCTCGCCCCGCTCCCGGTGACGCTGGGCGAGGGCAGCGCCGGACCGGCCGTCGAACTCCTGGCTTCCCACACCGGCCCGGCCGCCCCGGCGCTGCTGGTCGCGGTCTGCCGGGCCCTGGAGGGCTGTCCGCTCGCGATCGGACTGGCCGCCCACCAACTGAACCGCATGACGCTGCCCCAACTGGCCGCCCGTCTCAAGACGGAGGGCCCCCTGCACTACTCGGGCCCCTCCCGCATCCTCCGCCACACCTCCCTCCACGCCGCGCACGCCGCCGGCTACGCCCTGTGCTCCCCTCTGGACCGCCGCGTCTGGGCCCGACTCTCGGTGCTCCCCGGGGACTTCGACCCCTGGTTGGCGGGGTGCGTCTGCACCAGCAGTGACGTTCCTTCGGCTGCCGTCGACGGCGCCCTGGAGCGCCTGTGCACCGCCTCCGTCCTCGAACGCGTACGGGACGCCAGAACCGCCCTCGACACCGGGGCCGCCCGGCCGCCCCGCTACCGACTGCCGCGCGGCGCCCGGGAGTTCGGCCGGGCCCGACTGCGCGAGGCGGGCGACGAGGCCGGCGCGCTGCGCCGGTTCCGCCAGGCGTGCGCGGCCCTCGCGGCCGAGGCCCAGATCACCTGGCAGGGCACCGGCCAGCGCCTCGCGGTCCGCCTCGTCGAGGACGAACGGCACCACTTCGACGCGGCGCTGACCCGCCCCCCGTTGGACGCCGAAGACGCCCTCGGCGCCCTGGAGATCGCGGTTTCCCTGTGGTTCCACTGGGCCGCCTGCGGCTACCGCCACGAGGGCCGCGCCCACCTGGACCGCCTCCTCCTGCTCACCCCGGAGGACACCGCACTACGGGCCCGCGCCCTCTGGCTCGCCGGCTACCTCGCTGCCCAGGAGAACGCCCCCGACGCCGCCGAACCCCTGCTCGCCCGGGCCTGGACGGCGGCCGTGCTGCACGCCGACGCCGACGGCCTGGCCCGGATCGCGCACGCCCACGGGGTGCTGGCCCTCTACCGCGAGGACAGCGCCACCGCCGTGGCCTGCCTGGAGGAGGCCGCCCAACACGCCTCCCACGACCCGTGGTTCGGCCCCGGCCCCGCCCACAGCTGGGCCCTGCTCGCCATCGCGCTCGCCCCGCTCGACGCCACCCGGGCCAGAGCCGCGACCCGCCACGCCTGGGAGACCCGCCACGCCGACAGCGACTTCTGGCTCCACTCCACGATCCTCTACGCCCACGCGCTGATCGAACGCGCCCACGGCGACCCGGCCACCGCCCTCCGGGCCTGCCGCAGGGCCCTGGTGGCCAAGAAGTTGATCGGCGACCCGCTGTTCATCACGGGCGCCCGTACCCTGCTCGCCGGCCTGCGCCAAGGGCTCCGCACCGGCGCCCCGCACCGCCCGCCCGGCACCACCGAGCCCCGCTGGTGGCGCCGCGGCACCGCCGGCCCTCACCGCCAACCGTTCTTCTCCCGCCTGCGCACGGGCCCGTGAAGACCTGCGGGGCGCACGGGCTCGGGCCCCCTCGCACCGTACGTGACGCGACGACTCCGGTCGGGATGCACGGCCCCCGGGCCCGTCGCATCCTGGAGTAATGAAGCGCGCCCCCGTGATCGTGCATCCGCCGTCCACCGGCGGCCGCCGCGTCACGCTGCACGGACAGGACCTCGGCCGCGCCCTGCGCCCCGGCGACGTGGCCGCGATCCTGCGCCGGGCCGGCTTCCCCACCACCCGCTTCGGCTGGGACGACACCGGCCTCATCGAGTGGCGCGCCGGCGGACCGGACACCTGGCTGATGCCCTGACGCCCTCACGGCACGACTGCACGACCGCACAACGCAACGGTCCGGACCTCCCGTTCACACAGGACGTCCGGACCGTTGCGTTCGTCGTCGGCCGTGGCCGTGGACTCAGTCGACCGGGGACGCGGCCACCGGCGACTTCGTCGCCTGCGCCGCCTCACGCTTCGCCGCGGCCTTCTTCGCCCGGTACTTCATCAGCAGGAACGACCCGATGCCGAAGAGCACCGCGGCGACCAGGCCCCACACCGAGAATCGCTTGAGCCAGGGCTCGGCGACGAGGCCGACGGTGTAGATCAGCGCGGTGGTACCACCGGCCCAGATGATGCCGCCGAGGACGTTGGCGATCAGGAACTTCCAGTACGGCATCTTCAGCACGCCCGCCAGCGGCCCGGCGAAGATCCGCAGCAGCGCGATGAAGCGGCCGAAGAAGACCGCCCACATGCCCCACCGGTCGAACTTCTCCTCGGCCATGGCGACATGGTCCGGCCCGAAGTGCTTGGGGAACTTCCGGCCGGCCCAGTCCAGCAGCGGCTGGCCGCCCTTGCGCCCGATCAGGTAACCGATGGAGTCACCGACGATCGCGCCCACCGTGGCGCAGGCGCCCAGCACGTACGGGTTGATGTGGTCCTGGGTCGCAGCCAGGATCGACGCGCTGACGAGGACGATCTCGCCCGGGAGCGGAATGCCCAGGCTCTCCAGCCCGATCACCAACCCCACGAGGAGGTAGACGCTCACGGCGGGTACCGTCGCCAGCCACTCCTGGATGTGCAAGGCCGATTCCTCCGCTGATCGAGGGCCCCCGTGGGCCGGTGTCGGTGCCGCGGGCACCGATCGGTCGTTTCCCCTGACGCGCCGTACCAGCGCGTCCGGGAAGCGTACTCGATCGAACCACCCGGACCACGATTCCGATCGCACGCGGGTGCATTCCGGAGGCACGCGGTGAGAACGGGCCGGTGCGGGCCCCGGGCTCCCCACGAAACCGCAGGTCACCAGCGGAACCGAGGCCGCTCACCGCGCACTTGGCAGGGGCCGATGCGCTTCACTCGGCGGAGGCGTGCGAACCGCTCCCGCTCACTTGCCGGGGTCGTTGGGACGCAGCGTCCACACGATCGTCATCTCGCCTGTGACCGCACCGTCCTTGTCACGGGTGATCTCGACCCGCACCGGGAACTCCGGGCGCTCGCCGGCGTCCAGCTCGGCGATCACCTCGGCGATCGGGCGCCCCAGCCGAGCGGTGGCGGTGATCGCCCCCATGGCCAGCTTCTTGTAGCCGATCTCCGCGCCGACGGCCAACGGGACGGCACGGCCGAGCTGATCGCCGAAGGCCGTCATGACGATCGCGCCGCTCGCCGACTCGGCGAGGGTGAACATCGCGCCGGCGTGCGGCCCCTGGACATGGTTGTGGAAGTCGGGCTGGTCGGGCATGCGGACCACGGCGCGCTCGGCGGTGGTCTCCGTGAACTCCAGGTTCAGGGTGCGGACCATCGGCACGGATGCCGCCATCATGTCGCCGATCGACGGCAGGGAGTCTGAGGACATGGCGCCATGTTACCTAGCGGTAGCTTAGCTGGGAAGCCCCACATCACCACGCCCACCAGTCCCCTCCCCACCCCCACTCTCCTGCCGAAAACCGCGTGTCCCCCCTCCCCAACTCCCCATATCCTCAACGTCCATGACACAACGGGGGCCCGCCGACCACACCCACCGACCACACCGAGCGGCGCGCCACACCCGACCCACCCCACATGTCCCCGCTCTCCCGCCCCCGAGGACGAACCCCTCCCACCGGGCGCCGACCCGAAAGGTCCGCCCCTGATGGCGGCGGCCCGACCCCCGTGGGCAGGGCGCAACTTCGTCCTGCTGAGCGCCGCCACCGTGATCGCCGGCCTCGGCAACAACGGCGCGACGATCGCCACCTCGTTCGCCGTCCTCGACGCGGGCGGCTCCGCGGCCGACGTCGGACTGGTCGCCGCCGCCCGCACGGTCCCGCTCATCCTGTTCCTGCTGATCGGGGGTGCGGTCGCCGACCGGCTCCCCCGACACCGCGTGATGGTCGCGGCGAACAGCGTCAACTGCGTCTCCCAGGGCGCGTTCGCGCTGGTCGTCCTCTCCGGGACGGCACGCCTGTGGGAGATGGTGCTGCTGGCGGCGCTCGGCGGCACCGGGCAGGCGTTCTTCGCGCCGGCCTCCGAGGGCATGGTGCTCGCCAGCGTCTCCGGCGAACAGGCCGGCCGCGCCTTCGCGGTGTTCCGGATCGGCGTGAACGGCGCGGCCATCGGCGGTTCCGCACTCGGCGGCGCCCTGGCGGCCACCGTCGGCCCGGGGTGGGTGCTGGCGGTGGACTCCGCCGCCTTCGCCGTCGCCGGGGCGCTGCGCGCGTTCCTCGACGTCAGCGGCGTCCCGCAGCGGACCGCGAGCGGCGGAATGCTCGACGACCTGCGGGACGGCTGGCGGGAGGTCGTGTCCCGGCCATGGCTCTGGGCGATCGTGGTGCAGTTCTCCGTCGTCAACGCCATGATGATCACGGTGCAGTCGGTCTACGGGCCGCTGGTCGCCGAGGAACACCTGGGCGGCGCCGGCCCCTGGGGCCTGGCACTGGCCGCCTTCGGCGCCGGCACCGCCGCCGGCGCCCTCCTGATGACGCGCCTCAGACCGCGCCGCATCCTCCTGGCCGGCACGCTCGGCGTCTTCCCGTCCGCCCTGCCGGCCGCCGCGCTCGCCGTCCCGGTGCCGGCCGGCTGGCTCCCCCCGATCCTGTTCTGCACCGGGATCTCGATCGAGGTCTTCGCGGTGACCTGGATGATGGCCCTCCACCAGGAGATCCCCGAGGAGAAGTTCTCCCGCGTCTCCTCGTACGACTGGCTCGGCTCCCTGGCGATGGTCCCGGTCGCCACCGCGCTGGCCGGCCCGACCCAGGACCTGATCGGCCGCCCCGCCGCCCTGTGGTCCTGCGCCACCCTGATCGCCCTCCTCACGGCCGCCGTCCTCTTCCTCCCCGACGTCCGCCACCTCACCCTCCGCCCAACCCTCACCCCCAAAGCCCCCACCCCTCCCAACACCCCACCCCAGCCCGAAAACCCCCACCACCGCACGAGCAACACCCCCGCGCAAGGCCCGGGAACACCTCAACGCAAAGCGGGGAACTAATCACTCTCCGTAATCGTTGCCGAGAAAGAGGAAGGGAGGCAAGGGAGGCACCACGGCGGCAAGGCAAGACCACGGAGGTGAATCGGTAGGCGGGAACGAGGTCGGTAGGCGAGAACGACAGCCGAGAACGGACGATCAGGAACGACAGCGGCGGGGCGACCGACCAGGTCGGTGCGCGACGGAAGCTCCGCGGGACGGGATCTCCGCAGGGCGGCACCGGGCAGCCGCCGCCAACTGCCCACCACTCAGCCGACACTGAACGTGCCCTCCGGCGGTACAGGGGACGGCAGCGCTTCGGTATCAGGCACCGTGCGGGCACCGGCGATCAAGCGCCGCAGCGCCGCCCCGTGCTCAACCCGGGCGGGAAAGGCGTCGGCCGCCGCCCGTCGAGCCAACCCCGCGACAGGCAACTCGGCCTGGGAGGCGAGCAGTACGGCGTTGCCGAAGCGACGACCGCGCAGCACCGACGGCTCGGCGATGAGCGCGAGGTGCGCGAACACCGCCGCGAAGTTGGCGAGTTGGCGACGCAGGAAGTCGAACGGCGCACTGTCGGCGAGGTTCGCGGCGTAGCAACCGTGGGGGCGCAGGGCGCGGGCGGCGGCCTCCGCGTACTCGACGGAGGTCAACTGGGCGGGCACGCGGGAACCGCTGAAGACGTCCCCGACGATCACGTCGACGCCACCCTCCGGCGCCGCCTCCAGTGCCTCTCGGGCGTCCTGCGCGTGCAGTTGGATCCCGGAGTCGTCCGGCAGCGGAAGGTGCTCCGCCACCAGGGCGAGCAGGCCGCGGTCCGCGTCGACCACGTCCTGCCGGGAGTGCGGGCGGGCCACGGCGAGGTAGCGGGGCAGCGTCAACGCGCCGCCGCCCAGGTGCAGCACGTCCAGCGGCTCGCCCGGAGGCGCGGCCTCGTCCAGGACGTGCGCGAGCCTACGGACGTACTCGAACTCCAGGTGGGTGGGTGCGTCGAGGTCCACGTACGACTGCGGTGCGCCGTCCACCGTGAGCAGCCAAGCGCGGGGGCGGTCGACGTCGGGGAGGAGTTTGGCGGTGCCGTGGTCGACGGCGCGGGTGACGGGGATCGGGTCCTCGGCCGATGCGATCGCGGGGGATGGAGCGGTCGAGGATGCCGAGAGCGTCGAGGCGACTTCCGATCCCGGGGCGGCCTGGTGCGCTTCCGGGATGCCGGACTCCTGGACATCGGGCGCGTCAGTGGCCGTTGGTTCGTTGTGCACCCTGCCATTGTGACGGGCGGGTGGGGCCGGACGGCCGGGGCACCTGAGCACGGTCGCAGCAGGAGGGGCGGGAGGGGACGGCCGCTGACGCGCCCGATGTCCATCGGTGGAGTGGATCAGGGTGGGTGAGGCAGGTGAGGGCAGTGAGGTGGGAGGCAACGGTGGGGAAGGGAGGCGCAGTAGAGCGCGGGTGGCGCCAGAGGGAGCCGTGGATCAGGTGGAACCGGGGATCAAAGGGAACCAGGGGTCAGAAGAGGGGCGCGGGACGACAACGCATCACGTGGTGGTCCAGAGGGCGCGGACCTGCTCGATGTGGAGGGTCGACTGGCGGCGGCCCGCGCGGGCGGCGTCGGGGCGTTTGGCCGGGTCCAGGACGTTGCGTCCGAAGGCCGTTCTGGAGGTGCGGTCCGGGGTGATCACGCAGACCCGGGCGCCACGTCCGGCCAACCGGGAGCCCTGGGTGCGCGGCGCGGCGACCGGTCCGCCGCCGACGGCGACCGGGGCGATGACCACGACCCGGTCGTAGCCCGCGGCCAGGTCCGCGTTGGCGCTGGAGTGCACGCCGCCGTCCACCCACCGCCTCCCGTCGATCGTGACCGGCGGGTAGACGCCCGGCACCGCGCAGCTTGCGCTCACCGCGTCGAGGAGCGGGACCCCGCCCGTACCGTCGAACGCGGCCCGCTCCCCCGTCGACGAGTCCACCGCCGTGACCCGCAGCCGTCCGTCGGGCCAGCCGTCCACGCCGAGGGTGCGGGCGATGGCCGCGCGGTGGTCCGCCTCGGGGACGGTGCGCGCCGCCAGCGCGAGCCGCCCCATCCGGGCGCCGAACGAGACCGCGTCGCGGGACCGCAGCGCGATGGCCGCGAAGCGCGCGAACATCGTCGGGCCCATACGGGCGGCGACCGACCGCCCGTTGGGAGGGGTCAGTTGGCGCCGGTACAGCTCCTCCAACGGGTAGCGGCCGGA
Organism: Streptomyces sp. NPDC090442; assembly: GCF_044769405.1. Classification (NCBI taxonomy): domain Bacteria; kingdom Bacillati; phylum Actinomycetota; class Actinomycetes; order Kitasatosporales; family Streptomycetaceae; genus Streptomyces; species Streptomyces sp. NPDC090442. The sequence goes on along the minus strand of NZ_JBIVXW010000009.1, from coordinate 64,831 downwards.
GGTGAGTTGCGCCCCGACGATCGACCCGGCGGAGGTGCCGATGACGACGTCGGCGTCGGACAGGTCGGCCCCCGCTTCGGCGAGCCCGGCCAACATGCCGACCTCCCAACCGATGCCGGTGAGCCCTCCGCCGCCGAGGACCAGCGCCGTTCGCCGCGACATACGTTGCCCTTCCGCCGTAGTGCGGGGTCTTTGTGCGGCTTTCGCCGTCGTGCAGGGTCTGTGTGCAACGTCCGCTGATGTGCAGCTTCTTTGTGCCACTTGGTGCCACTTGCGGTGTGCCACTCGCGGGCAGCGCCCGGCTGGAGCGCAGAGGCGCGCACCGTGGACGTGCACACCGGCGGGATCGTAGACGCGCGCCCTCGACGTGAACAGAGGGCCTGCCCGGCCCGGTTGGCCGAGCAGGCCCGTTCCGGGCAGACCCTGGTGGAGCCGCGCGCTTACTCCTCGACCGTGCGCACCGTGCCCGCCCCGATGGTGTGGCCGCCCTCCCGGATGGCGAAGCCGAGACCGGGCTCCAGGGGGACGGCGCGGCCGAGTTCGATCGTTGCGGTCACCGTCTCGCCGGGGCGGGCGACGGCCCGTTCGCCGAGGTCGACGACGCCGGGCAGGTCCGCGGTGCGGAGGTAGAACTGCGGCCGGTAGCCGGTGGACAGCGGGGTGCGGCGGCCGCCCTCCTCGGTGGAGAGGATGTACACCTCGGCCGTGAAACGGCGTCGAGGGGTGACGCTGCCCGGGGCGGCGACCACGTTCCCGCGGCGCACCTGCGCACGGTGCAGCCCGCGCAGCAGCAGCGCGACGTTGTCCCCGGCCTGGGCGGACTCCATGAACTTGCCGAAGGTCTCCACCCCGGTGACGACGGTGTGCACCGTCTCGCCGCCCAGGACGGCGACCTGGTCGCCGCAGCGCACCGTGCCGCGCTCGACGGCCCCGGTGACGACGGTGCCGCGCCCGGTGATGGTGAGCACGTTCTCCACGGAGAGGAGGAACGGGGCGTCCACGTAGCGGTCGGGCACCGGGACGTAGGTGTCTACGGCGTCCAGTAGGGCGCCGATGGCGTCCGTCCAGCGCGGGTCGCCCACCAGGGCGCGGAGGCCGGAGACCCGGACGACGGGGAGGTGTTCGCCGTCGTAGCCGTGCGCGGTGAGGAGTTCGCGCGCCTCCAACTCCACCAGGTCGGTGAGTTCGGGGTCGCCGGCGTCTGCCTTGTTGAGCGCGACGACGAGGTGCCGTACGCCGACTTGCTTGGCGAGCAGGACGTGTTCGGCGGTCTGCGGCATGATCCCGTCGAGCGCGGAGACGACGAGAATGGCGCCGTCCAGTTGGGTCGCGCCGGTGACCATGTTCTTGATGAAGTCGGCGTGGCCGGGCATGTCGACGTGGGCGTAGTGCCGGGTGTCGGTCTCGTACTCGACGTGCGAGATGTTGATGGTGATGCCGCGGGCGGCCTCCTCCGGGGCCCGGTCGATGCGGTCGAACGGTACGAACGTGCCGGTGCCCCGGTCGCTGAGGACCTTGGTGATGGCGGCGGTGAGCGTGGTCTTGCCGTGGTCGACGTGGCCCATGGTGCCGATGTTGAGGTGCGGCTTGGTCCGGATGTATGCCGTCTTGGGCATGGGATGTCCTCGCAAGGGTGCGGTGTTGACGGCGACTTGGCGCCGTGGGAACCCCTGGCCCGCTCCGACCCTCCCCTTGCGGGGTCCGCCGGACGATCCGGAGAGGGTCAGCTTCGCGTGCCGTGTGCCGCGGCGGCAGCGGGCAGGGCTGCGGCGGCGGGAACGGGCGCGGGTGCGGGGACGGTTGCGGCGGCGAGCGCGACGGCTGCCGTGCCGGTGACGACGGCGGTGGGTGCGGTGCCGTCGATCGCCGGGACCGCGGCGAGGAGTCCGTGGGCAGCCTTCGGCGCGTCCGTGGCGGCGACGGCCACCGCGGACGACATCGGGAGGAAGGCGTGCCGGAGCATGCGTCCATGGTGCCGGGGCTCGGGAGCGGCGTCGAACGATTTACGGTGCGCGCGGATCTGAGCCCCCGGTACCGGACACGTCCCGCGCCCAGGGGAACGAGACACGGGGCGCCGGGCCCTGTCCCTGATTCCCTCTTCCCCACCCCGGGGCCGGATCGCCCAGTTCACGGTCCTGCGGCCCGGAATCCGGCCCCGCGTCACTCTCGTCGGTTACGCTCCCGGGATGCCTGCCCCCGCCGCACCGCCCGACGGGCTCGCCGCGCGCTGCACGCGCGTGCTGCTCTCCCCCTGGTCACGCCTGGCCCTGCTGCTGGCCCTGCTGGCCACCGCCGCGTCCACGATGCTGCTGTTGCATCCGCAGCGCCTCTTGGCCGGCGGTTGGTCGGCGCAACTGTCGGGCCCGGCGGCCCTGGTGGTCTTCACGCTGGCCTATGGGGTGTGCACCACCGCGTTCGTCCCACGGCCGGTCCTCAACCTGGCCGCGGGGGCGCTCTTCGGTAGCCAAGCGGGGCTGGTGACCGCGTTGGCCGGTACGGTGCTGGGCGCCGGGCTGGCGTTCGGGCTCGGGCGGCTGCTCGGGCAGGAGGCGCTGCGGCCGCTGCTACGACACCGCTGGCTGACCGCCGCCGACCGGCAGTTGAGCGAGCACGCCTTCCGATCGATCCTGGCGATCCGGCTCATGCCCGGGCTGCCGTTCGCGGCCATGAACTACTCGGCGGCCGTCTCCCGGATGCGCTGGGGTCCGTACCTCCTGGCCACGGCGGTGGGCAGCGTCCCCAATACGGCGGCCTACGCGGTCGCGGGTGCCCGGGCGTCGACGCCGACGTCGCCGGCGTTCCTCCTGGCCATGGGCTTCCTCGCGGTCAGCGGCCTGGCCGCGCTCATCGTCGCCTGGTACAAGCGCAAGGCGCTGCGGCAGAACTGACCGGCGGGCGCGGGCGGTTGCACCCTCGCACGCCGTGCCGCCCTCACCGGTAGCGGCCGACCGCCGGGAGGCGGCCCCGTAGGCAGCCGTCACGCCGCACCACCGCCCCTACGGCGCAGCCGTCCCCGCCCGTACGGCGATGTGCGGGGGCACGGCAATCCCCGGCCCCAGGGCGGGATCCGGTTGGGGTGCTTCCCAGGTGGTGCGGAGCGGGAGGACGCCTGCCCACAGGCCCAGTTGGGCGTCGGGGCCGTCGCCGTCGTCGGGGGCGCCGGTCCGGATCTTGACCGATGCCTCGTCGAGCGGGAGGGCGAGCAGGGCCGTGGCGGCGAGTTCCTTGCGGTGGGGACGGCGGGCGTACTGCCACTGGCCGGGCGCCGACTGCTCGGTGAGGCAGCGCAGGCCGGCCAGCTTCTCCTCGTCGTCGGTGACCAGCCGGGGCGGTCCGTAGATCATCGCGCTGCGGTAGTTGACGCTGTGCTCGAAGACCGAACGGGCCAGCACCAGGCCGTCGACGTGGGTGACGGTCACACAGACCTCTGCCCCTGGGGAGGCCACCAGGCTGCGGCTGGCGACCGAACCGTGGAAGTAGAGGGTGGTGCCGTCCGAGCCGTAGACGGTGGGGACCACCCGCACGCTGCCGTCGATGCTCACCCCGAGGTGGCAGACGAAGCCGGCGGCCAGGATGGCGTCGAGTTCGGCGCGGTCGAGGCTGCCCTGCTCGCGGAGCCGGCGGTGCCGGGTGCGCTCGGTTTGGGTCAGGGTGCGGCCCGGGGCGGGTACGGACGAGGTCATGGCGGTCTGCGCTCTCTGCCGGTCTGCTCGGGGCTGCGCGCACGACCGGGCAGCCCAGCGGGACTGCCCGTCAGAGTAACGACTTCACAATATTCAGGCTAGATATCTAACGAAATTCGTCATCGGCAGGTCATTCAGCAACTGATTCCGCGTTCGCGCACTAGGAGCTGAGGTGGTATTGGGCCCAGGGCTGGTACGCGGGCGCGGGCTCCTCGTGGGCGGCGGGCGCAAGTGTCCCCCAGGGGGCGAGGGCGCTGTCCCATTCGGAGGCGAGGGCGGTGACATCGGTGACGGGGTCGGCGTAGGGCATCGCACCCGTCTGCCAGGCGGCGGACGTCATGTGGTGGGCGGCGGACGCCGTGTTCCAGGACGTCGTCTGCTGGGCGGGGATGGTGTATTCGCCGTCCTGCGCCTCGCCGGGGCCACGGCGGTGACGCCCCGCGTGGGTCTCGGTGGGCCCGGGGTAGAACCGGCCCTGGGCGGAGAGTTGCTGGGCGCGCGCCATCAGGCGGGACAGGTCCAGGCCGAATTCGGCGGCCAGTTCACGCAGGTCCACTCCGGTCTGCCAACTACCGATCAGGACCGCGTCCATGGCGGGTGACCAGTTCTGGTCCGTCGCGAAACCGGGGGGCGCAGTGGCCTGGCGGGTGCCGGCCGGATGTGCCGTTGCGGCGTACGACTGCTGGGCGGAGGCCGCGGCCGCGTAGTCGGCGGTGTAGTCGGGCGCCGGGGCGGGCTCGTCCGGTTCCTTGGGCGGCGTACGGGCGGTGGACAGCAGTTCCTCGGCGACGGCCCGGGCGTCGTCCTTGCTCACCGTCCGCCGGGCGACCCGGACTTCCCGTTCGTTGAGCCCGAACAGCCCGGCGACCGCGCCCGTGCTGCCCACCGTGACCGCGAATGCCGCCAGTACGCGAGAGCGGTCGGCCTGCGCCTCGTCAAGTCTGGCCTGCGCTTCCCGGACACGTTCGTCTCCAAGACAGAACGCTTCTGCCAGTACGGCGTTGCGGTCCCACAATTCTCTCGGATCCATACTCAGACAACGCCGCTTCCGTCGGAGGTGATCCGATCTGTCGCTGCAAAGCACCCCAAAGCACCCATCGAACCAATAGATGACAATCACGTCGTAGCCGAGCCGACAATCACCTCGTCGTCCGGCAGGGGGCGCGGCGGCGCCGGAAGTCGATTGTCAGTGCGGGGAGTTACCTTCGGAACCAGTCGGATCGTGCGAGGTCGGCGGCTCGAAGCGGTCGTACCGACGGGCGGAAGGGGGTACCGGATGTTCCGGTGTCGAGCAGCAGTGCGCGGCGGTGACGCGGGGCGGGGCGGCGCTACGGCGCGTCCGGGCGCGGCAGGCCGATGGGGTTGGGGAACGGCAGCAGGTCCGCGGCGAGGACGCGGCGGGCGAGGGGGGTCAGCAGCTCCAGGAGGTGATCGCTCTCCGCCGGCGGGAGGGGTCGGAGCAAGCGGGCGGCCAGGCGGTCGGTGTCCTCCTCGATGCGGGTGCGTGCGCTGTGGCCGAGGGCGGTGGCATCACCGTGGGCGTCGACGAGGTTCCGGGCGCGCAGGCGGTCCGTGGCGGCGGCCCAGTCCTCTTCGGTCCAGCCGCGGTCCACCCGCATCGTGTCCCGTGGCACGCGCCCGGTGGCGGCGGCGAGCACCAGCGCCTCACAGGCGTCCAGTTCCCGGTCGGCGAGCACGGCCAGGTGGGCATCGCCCCGGAACTCCCGCAGTGTGGTGGCCAGTTGCCACAGCCCTTCCACGGGGTCGGCCTGGTCGCGTAGCGCGCGGTTGGCGGCGAAGAGCGGGCGGGCGGTGTCGGGGGCGTCGTCAACGAGCGCCTGGAGACGGGGCAGGAGCGCGGTGGCGGACCGGTCCAGGCCCCGGGTTGATGACGCGGAGCGCGCGGGCGGCGCGGGTGCCGCGTTCACCGAGGACGCGGTCGGGGCTGACGATGCTCCAGGCGGCAGGCAGCGCACGGGCCACCATGCCGGGGGCGAACACGCCGAGCACGGAAGTGGCGACCTCGGGGCCGATGGTCCCGAGGGGGGCGGTACGGGTGGCGAAGTAGCCCATCCAGAAGCCCCTGAGGCCGAGGTCCCTGCCCAGCGCACGGCAGTCGTCGTCGAAGTAGCAGACCGCGTGCAGCGGTTCGGTCGCCAGCCAGAGCGATCGTGCGTGCTGTGCGGTGCACGGTTCCATGGACGGCTCAACTCCTCGGGAGGGGAGGCGGGAACGAGGTGAGAGACGAGGGAGGGGTGGGCGAGTGCGGTGCGGGCGGGGTCAGGGACGCGAGCGGCCCTGACCCGTAGTCAAAAGGCGGAACACAGACAGCGATTGAGCGTCGTCGGGGCTGTTCGTTCCTCATGCGAGCGTCGCGTGTGTCGTGCGTTTCGCGCCTGCCGCGTATCCGGTGTGCACGCTAGCGCCGTACGGGCAGGGCCGCAGGGAAAGGTGGGCAACGGGCAAGGCGTGGGACGTAGAGCAGTGCGCGGCGCGGCCGGCGCCTCGGCTCACCGGCCGGGTCCGGCTCGCCGCGGGGCGAGCGGAGAGGGGAACGGGTCGACGACCGTGCGACGAGACGCGGGGGCGGATGCGAAGGTGACGGAGGAGAAGGGGAGGAGGAAAAAGGAGGAGGGGCAGGTGGAAGGACGGAGGAAGAAGGGGCCGATGGGGGCGCAGGGCCCCAGGGCCCTGGGCGCTCGGCGGAATGCGCAGATCGTCGGGGCGGCGCTCGACCGGATAGTGGCCAAGTATGTGTTCCCGAAGCGGGCGGCGACGATCGAGGTGGCCATACGGGATCGGCTGGCGGCGGGCGCGTACGACACGTTGCACGGGCCGGGGTTGTGTGCGGCGGTGACGGCGCACCTCCAGGAGGTCTGCCCGGACCGGCACCTCAGACTGCTGTGCCGGGACGAACCGCAGTCCGTGGCGCCGGAGGACGACGACGCGGGGCGGGCCGCCTTCCTCGCGTTGCTGCGGGCCGAGAACCAGGGCATCCGTGCCGTGGAGCAACTCGACGGGAACGTAGGGCGGATAGACATCCGGCGGATCGCGGATGCCGGCGAGGGTGGCCGGGCGATCGGCGCGGCGATGGAGCTGGTCGCCCACACCCGCGCGCTCCTGCTCGACCTGCGGGAGTGCCGCGGGGGCTCACCCGAGGGCGCGGCCCTGTGGTGCAGCTACTTCTTCCCCGACGACCAGGTGCGCCTGAACGACATCTACTCGCGGGCCACCGACTCCACCCGGCAGTACTGGACGGCGTCACATCTGCCGGCGCCCCGCTACCTCGACCGCCCGGTGTACGCGCTGACCAGTGCGAGGACGTTCTCCGGTGGCGAGGACGTGGCGTACACCCTTCAGGTGCACGGGCGGGCGGTGGTCGTCGGGGAGACCACCCGGGGCGGCGCGCACCCGACCGATCGGCATCCGGTGACCGAGCACATCACGGTCACGGTGCCGACCGCGCGGACGGTGAGCGCGGTGACGGGGACCAACTGGGAGGGGGTGGGAGTACGACCGGATCGCGCCGTTCCGGCGGAGCGGGCATTGGAGGCGGCGCACGAGGCGGCACGGCGGGGCGCCGACCAGTTCAGGGGAGGTCCGGCGTCCTGATCAGCGGCGATCCCCTGGTCAGGAATACGCGTCAGGTGCGGGTACCGGCGCCGAAGCCGGAGTCCCAGGCCCAGAGGTGGGCGCAGTTGGGGCACTGGAGGTGCAGCAGGCCGCCCTTGTTGGACAGCAGGTAGCGCCAGTGATCGCCGCAGGTGCGCCTGTCGTCACAGGTCCGGCAGCCCTGGTGGTCCTGGCAGCGGGGACAGGGGACCCAGGCGCGGCGGCCGATGTCGGCGGTGGGGTCGAGCGGAAGCATGCTCAGTCCCGGCCGGCGGCCGGCAGCACTCCGGCGGCGACGAGCATGTCGTAGGTGGCCTGTTGGTCGGCGTCGAGGCCGGAGTAGAGGAGCCGCTGGGCCGCCGTCTCGTCGGCCAGCGCCGCGGCGGGATCCCAGGTGTCCCCGAGGGCGGCCAAGACCTCGGCCCGTCGCCGGGCCTCGTGGCCGGCGAGGTCGAACTCGAAGGTTCCGCTGGTGCCGTCGGCCGAGATCCCGGTGACGCGGGATATGTCGGCTCCGGAGCCGGTGGGGCTGATGGAGTCGGTCATTGCTGCGCTTCCTGTATCACTTGCGGACGATTCGGGCGAGTAACCCCGATCGGACGTATTTAGCAAGGGGGACGGGCTTGAGGAAGCGTCAGCCGGATGATGCCTCCGCTTATCGCTCCGAGGAGGCGCCGGAGGCCCGGTATATCGGGGCGGAGCGGCACACCAGCACCCTCGGGCGTGACGGACTTCATGCTCAGAGACAGGTCCGCGCGCTGCGCCCGGAGTGGCCGCGCGGCGATCGCCACCCCGGTCGCCCCAGCCACCCGACCCCGGCCCCGCCCGCCAGGCCGAGCCGACCGCACCGACCGCACCGACCGCACCGACCGCACCGACCGCACCGACGAGCAGCAGAACACACCCCCACTCCCCCGGAAGCTCCTCACCCCCGGCCCTCCCCTCTTCCCCCTTCCCCACTCCCCCGGCTAAGCGCCCCCGCCCCCCGCGCCCGAACGATGACGCCGACGGAGAGCACGCCCCGAACCGCTCGGCAGGCGACGAACCGCGACCGCCGCCGCATCGTCGGCCAACCGACCGCCGGTGTGCGCGAACAACTCCTCGCGCAGTCGTCGGAGGACATGTTGGGGGCTACTCCGGCACCAGGCGCCGGCGCGCTCGGCCAACGGATAGAAGTCGCCGTCGGCGTTCCGCGCCTCGGTGACCCCGTCCGTGTAGAGGAGCAGCAGGTCACCGGGGTGGAGGGGAAAGGTCTCGACCTCGTAGTCCGGCGGCCCGGCGAGGGGCCCGAGGCCGATGGGGAGCGCGGAGCACCGGGGATCAAGGACGTGGGCCCGACCGTCGCGCAGCAGGAGGGCCGGCGGGTGGCCACAGCTGACGAGGTTCAGTTCGGGGCGCCGGTCGGGAATGTCGATGAGTGCGACGGTGGCGAAGGTCTCGTCGACGAAGCTGACATCGGAGGCGGGGTCCACGTCGGGCCCAGCGTCCGGGTAGGGCGTGACGGGAGACCCGTCAGAGACACCCCCGACACCCCCATCCCGACCCGCCTCACTGACATCGACACCAACTCCGGCACCAGCACCAGCACCAGCACCAGCACCAGCACCAGCACCAGCACCAGAGTCAACATCGGCATCGCCCAACGCGGTAGCGGCAGTTCGCCACTGGCTGCTGTCCCAGCGCACCGCGCCGTCGAGGTGGCGGGCGAGGCGGGGCAGGGTGGCCTGACGGTGTGCGGCCGCGCGGAACGCACCGAGGATCAGGGCCGCGTGACTGTACGCCGGGAGGCCCTTGCCGCGGACGTCGCCGATGATCAACCGGGTGCTCGCGGAGGTGCGGGCCGCGGCGAACAGGTCGCCGCCCATCTCCGCCTCCTCCTCGGCCGGGAGGTAGAGCGAGGCGATCTCCAGGTCGCCGCTGCGCGCCGGCAGCGGCCGGAGCAGGACCTGTTGCGCCACGCCGGCCACCGAGCGGCTCCGGGAGAGCCGCCGTTCGTTGCGTTCCCGTACGACGGTGAAGAGGAAGACCAGCGCCGAGACCACGATCAGGGCGCTGATCTGCGCAACGAGGTTCTCGGTGAACAGGACGTCGCGGGCGAGGCCGATGCCCACCTGGGCGGCGATCGCCAGCCCACCGATCGCGGCGGTAGGACCGGGGCCGGCGAAGGCGGCGGTGAGGGCGGGAGCGGCGACCAGGAGCGGGCCCAGGTGGATGGACGGCGGAGCGACGACGTCGGCCACGCAGACCCCGACGATGAGCCCGACCGGGATCAGCAGCAGGATGTGGCGCGGTTCCGGTCGTTGGCGCAGGCGCGTCGGCCGTCGAGAGGGCATGCACCATGGTTGCACTCAGATGAGGCAAATGCCCGGATAGTTCGATTGATCGGATTGCTCCAGATCTCGATCTCGACCCGGGCACCGAACGCCCCGCGCGCCCCCGGCCGCCGCTCCCCCACAACCCGCTACTCGACGACCAGTTCAACCTCGATGTTCCCGCGGGTGGCCTTCGAGTAGGGGCAGAACTGGTGCGTCGCCTCGACGAGCTGCCGGCCGGTCTCGCCGGCCAGCGCGTCCGGGAGCTCGACCCGCATGACGACGGCGAGGCCGAAGCCGGTGGCGTCCTTGCCGAGGGAGACCTCGGCGGTGACCGAGACGTCCTTGGTGTCCAGTTTCATCTGACGGCCGACGTTGGCCATCGCGCTGGCGAAGCAGGCCGCGTACCCGGCGGCGAAGAGCTGCTCCGGGTTGGTACCGGCGCCGTCACCACCGAGGGCCGGCGGCATGGCCAGGGCGAGGTCGAGCTGACCGTCGGAGCTGACGGCCCGGCCCTCGCGCCCGTTGGCGGTGGCGACGGCGGTGTAGAGCGCGTCCATGAGGGGTCCCTTCAGGAGGAGACAAGGAAAGACAGGGGAATTAACGAAACGAAACCGAATGGAACGGAACGCAACGAAAGGGAACGGGGAGGGGCGCCAAGCCGCAGACCGCCCCAAGCGGGCGGGCCGGACACTCCGTCCCGGACACCACCCAACAGTGACACGTAATTGAATTGTGCGCAACTAGATTGCGCACAATTCAATAGACCGCGGGGCTTACGCTGGAGACCATGACCAGGCCCGCACCCACGCCCACGACCTCCGCCACGCCCACCCCCGAGCCCCCCGCCCCCGCCATCCCCGACTCCGAGCTGCTTCGCCTGGACCACCAGGTCTGCTTCTCCCTGCACGCCGCCTCGCGCGCGTTCGGGAGCGTCTACCGGGACGCCCTGAAGGAGCTGGGGCTGACCTACCCCCAATACCTGGTGATGCTGGTGCTGTGGGAGCACGGGCCGGAGCCGGTGAAGCGCATCGGCGAGCGGCTGCGGCTGGATTCCGGGACGCTCTCCCCGCTGCTCAAGCGCCTGGAGGCGGCGGGCCTGGTGGAGCGGGAGCGCAGCCCCGAGGACGAGCGCTCGGTGATCATCCGGCTGACCCACGCCGGCACGGAGTTGCGCGAGCGGGCGCTGCCGGTCCCGCGTCGGATGCTGGTCGCCACCGGCCTCACCGTCGAGGAACTCCGCACACTGCGCGGCCTGTTGGGACGGGTCACCGGCGCGTTGGACGAGGCGTCGCACGGCGAATCCTGACGAAAGCAGAGGAACCCGGCGTCGGCGGGCGCCCATCGACGGCGCCCCGCACCGATCTGCGTAGAGCCCGTGCCCCGCGGGCGGTTGCGGCGTTAGACAGCGGGCCGCCCCACGGTGCGCGCGACCCGGGAAGGGGCCCCTCCCTCACTCCGGTGCGCCCATCACCCCATCGAGTTACCACGGTTGGGGAGCGCCTGGAACAAAGGCGTATAAAGGGTGGCCAAACCAGCCGGAGCCACCGGCGAATTCCCGCCCAGGACACGGTTGGCAGCAACGCCTACGAGCAGCGGAGGAGCGCCACGTGAACGCGGCAGAAGTCGTCAACACCTTGCTGGAGGAGCGGTTCGGGGTCGCGCCCGCCGAGCTCACCGCGGACACCGCGCTGCGCAGCCTGCGGCTGGACTCCCTCGCCCTGGAGGAGCTCCGGGTGCTCATCGAGGAGCGGCTCGACATCGACCTCGAAGAGGTGTCGCTGACCTCGCGCGACACCGTGGGGCAGTTGGTGGCGGCCGTCGACGGCAAAGTCGCGGCGTGACGGCCCGTCAGAAGCCGTTCGCCGCGGCCGTGACCGGGCTCGGCCTGGTCACCGCGGCGGGCGTGGGGACGAAGGCCACCTGGCACTCGGTCACCCATGACGTGGTGCCCAGCAATGTGACGCACCAGGCCGAACTGGCCGATCTGCCCTGCGACTTCATGTACACGGCTGCGGATCTGGACCCCACCGCGCTGCTCGGGGTGGCCACCCAGAGGTTGATGGACCGCTTCTCCCAACTCGCCGTGATCGCCGCCCGGGAGGCGGTCGCGGACGCCGGGCTGGACCCGGAGACCTGGGACAGCGGCCGGGTCGCGGTGGTGATCGGCTCCGCCCACGGCGGGTTGCCGTTCTACGACCAGCAGTCCGCGACGATGGCCGGGCACGGCGCCCGTCGGGTCTCCCCCAAGCTGGCCCCGCTGTCCGTCGTCAACAGTGCGGCCAGCAGCGTCTGCATGGATCTTGGGGCGCACGGTCCCAGCCTGGGGGTGGCGACGGCCTGTTCGTCCGGAACCGTCGCGGTGGGCACCGCGCACCAGCTGTTGCGCGCCGGTGCGTGCGACATCGCCATCGCGGGCGGTGCGGAGTCGGTGCTCTCCCGGTTGCTGATCGCCAGCGCCTGCCAGATGCGGGCGGTCTCCACCCGGCGGGACGATCCCACCGCGGCCTGCCGCCCCTTCGACGTGGACCGGGACGGCTTCGTCGTCGGCGAGGGCGCGGGGCTGCTGGTGTTGGAGCGGCCGGAGCACGCGCAGGCCCGGCGGGCGCCGATCCGCGCGCGGATCGCCGGCTACGGAGCGTCCAGCGACGCGTACGCGGCGGTGGCACCGGACCCGGAGGGGCAGGGCATCGAGCGGGCGTTGCGCAGCGCGCTCACGGACGCGGACGTCATGCCCGGCGAGGTGGGGCATGTAAACGCGCACGGCACGTCGACGGTGTTGAACGACCGGATCGAGGCGGTGATGTTGCGCCGGGTGCTCGGCGAGCAGCCGTCGGTGACGTCGACGAAGGCGATGACCGGGCACACGCTCGGCGCCGCGGGCGGGATCGAGACCGCCCTGACCGTGCTGGCACTGGAACAGCAGTTGGTGCCGCCGACCGCCAACTTCACGGTGCCCGACCCCAGGATCCCGGTCGACGTGGTGCATGCCGAGGCCCGTCAGGCGGCGTTCGACTGCGCGGTCAAGACGTCCCTGGGGTTCGGTGGCCACAATGCGGCGCTCGTGCTGACCCGCAGCTAGCGGGTCCGGGCGCTCCCGTTGGCGTCGGGCCTCTCCGAGAAGGCAGCAGCCCGCCCGAGGAAGCGACCCGCTCCGTGTCGGCGGGCGGGGTGTCGTGCGCGTACCGGGTGCTGCGGTGGTCGGCGCGGTGCGCCGAGCCCGTACCGGTGCTCGGCGGGGCGTTGGGGGATGTTCGGCTGGCCGCGGGCGGACGACAAGCTGGGCCGGTGGCGGAGGTGGCGACCGCGGATCTGCCCGGGAAGGGCAGTGCTGAGCGACTGTCGCCGGGGCGGATCGCCCGGCTCGCGCTGGGCGGGGTGCCGGCGCACCTCAGCGAGGCGCAGGTGGCGCACCGGCGACGGGCCTCGGCGTGCCTGACAGGGGGAAACGCCGGCACCGTCGCGACGATGGCGGCCGAGGGCCGCGGTGTCGGGACGCGCGCCGACCGGCCGCCCGGCGGGAGCTGGCGTTCCGCTCTGTGCGGCGGTCGATGCCCCAGGCGGCGCCGCGCTCCTCGCATGCGGTGGACTCGCTGGTCCGGCAGCGCGATGGCGCGGCGACGTCGCGCCGGGTGACCGCGTAGCGACGGGGCCGGTGTCGCCCGGAGCGGCGGACCGGCCCCGTCGGGCTGTGAGCCAGGCAACAAAGTGCCCTGTTCCGAGGGGTCTTTGAGGGGCCCCGACGGTGATGCCGGGCACGCGACGTACGTCACGTACGACCCGGGCTAGTCGAGTGCGTGGCGGCGCGGTGCCGAAATCTCAGGCCTCATAGCGGACATCTCGCCTGAACGCACGAAGATGGGTAGTACACGGCATCATTGCCTCCATCCCGGGCCGGCGCTAACCATGTTTCCGGTAGCACCGAGAACGAGCCTGCGGACTCCGCCAGAGCGGCGAGCGCGGGACTGACCCTCGGCCCCTGAGAAGCCACCGATGGCCATCTCCCCCCGCCACCAAGCCCTGGAAGAGGTCACCTCCGCATGCCTATGCCCAATTTCTCCCTGCCCAGTACCGTCCGCCTCAGCCGCACGCACAAGATCTCCGCGGCGTTGGTGGCCTCCGCGAGCTGCGCTGCCGCGCTGGCCATGACGGCGGCCCCGAGCCACGCGGACGCCCCCGCCGCGCAGGCTTCCTCCGTCGTGAAGCCGGTCGGCGCCAACGGCCTGCCGGTCGCCGCGAAGGACAACGCCGGTCAGGACAACGCCGAGGACCGCGCGATCACCGCGTCGATCTCGGACGGCCTGAAGGTGACCTCGCTCGACAAGCAGGGTCACGCCGCGGAGCAGGCCGCCAACCGCTCCACGGAGCGCAAGGAGATCACCAAGCAGGCGCCGAAGGCCGCCGCGCCGAAGCAGTACGCCAACAACCTCGACGGCTGGATCCGCGAGGCCCTGGACATCATGCAGTCCAAGGGCATCCCCGGCAGCTACAACGGTCTGCACCGCAACATCATGCGGGAGTCCAGCGGCAACCCGTACGCGATCAACAACTGGGACATCAACGCCCGCAACGGCATACCCTCCAAGGGGCTGCTGCAGGTGATCCAGCCCACGTTCAACACGTACCACGTCAAGGGCACGCCGCACGACCTGTACGACCCGGTGGCCAACATCACCGCCGCCGCCAACTACGCGGCCCACCGCTACGGCTCCATCGACAACGTCAACTCCGCCTACTGAGGCACCAGTCCGCGCCCGGACGCCCCCAGGCGACTCCCGGCCGGCACCCGCGCCACATCGGCGCGCGCACCCCAACGGCAATGGCCCTGCCCGCACTTCGCGGGCAGGGCCATTGCCGTTGTCGCGTGTCAGTACAAGTGGTCATGGCGCGACGGGCCACCGAAGAGGACGTCGAGGACGTGTCCGGCGATGCGGAGTCCCTCGCGTTCCCGGGGCGTGAGGCGGTGCTGATGGTGGCGGTGTTCGCGGTGGTCGTCGACGGGGGCCGCGGCGGCGGCACCGGTGGCGAGGAATCCGGCGGTGACGAGCCCGGCGAGCACGACGGCGAGGCGACGGAACATGAGCACTTCCTTACGGTGAGTGGCGGTTGTGGGTGGTCTCACTCTCGGGGACCCGCCGTCCCGCCGCCTTCCGACAGCCCGGACGCTGCTACGAACGGACCATCGGCGCCGCCGTATCGATGGATCCGGGAATCCGACCCCCTTCCGACGCTTCTCAGGGGCGCGAAGTAGGGGGCCGTGGGCGGCACTTCGCGGTGTGACCCAGGTAACTCGCAAGGGGTTCAAGGGGGGTCCGCGAGGGCCCCGGGAGGTGACCCCAGGCACGCGACGTACGTCACGTACGAGGCCCACTAGTCGACGCCGAGGCGATCCAGGCCCATAAACAAGGGCCTGAAACTACCGCATTTCGGACATCGCCCCTCATCTCACGATGAGGGGTAGTACAGGGGGGCATTGCCACCCGCCGGGTCGGCCGTTAACCATGGATCTCGTCGCACCGAGAGCGCGCCGCACCTCCCGCCCCCAAGGGCGATCCGCGGCCGAGAACCTCCGGTCCGAACGCGCCAACGATGGCCACCTCCCCGTTCCCCGTACCTGGAAGAGGTCACCCCCGCATGCCTAGTTTCACCCTGCCCCGCGCTGCCCGAATCACCCGCATCACCCGTACCCACAAGGTCGCCGTGGCCGTTCTGGCCGCCGCCGGCGCCACCACGGGTCTGGCCGTCACCGCGGCCCCGGGCAACGCCGCGAGCACGGCCGCGCACGCCCCCGCCGCGGTCAAGCCGGTGAACGCCAACGGAATGCCCACCAAGGCCGACAGCGCGACCCAGCGCCCGATCCGCGCCTCCGTCGCGGACAACGCGAAGGTCACCGCCGTCGCCCAGCAGGACCGCGCCGCCCAGCAGGCCGCCAGCCGCTCCGCCGACCGCGCGTCCGCCCCGAACAAGTACACCGACAACCTCGACGGCTGGATCCGCCAGTCCCTGGACATCATGAAGTCCAAGGGCATCCCCGGCAGCTACGAGGGCCTGCACCGCAACATCATGCGGGAGTCCAGCGGCAACCCCAACGCCCAGAACGACTGGGACATCAACGCCAAGAACGGCATACCCTCCAAGGGCCTGCTGCAGGTGATCCAGCCCACGTTCGACACCTACCACGTGTCCGGCACCGCCGATAAGCTCACCGACCCGGTGGCCAACATCACCGCCGCCGCCAACTACGCGGCCCACCGCTACGGCTCCATCGACAACGTCAACTCGGCGTACTGAGCCACCGTCGACGACGGACGTGACGCACGACGCGCACGACAACACGACCCGACGGGGTCGATAGAGAGAACTGGCGAAGCGGCGACATGGCGCGTTCGCCGCTGAGCGGACGAGGGTCCCGGCAGTGCGACTGCCGGGACCCTTCGTCATGTGCCACAGCGCTCGCACCGAGGGCCCGCGGAGGCCGCCCAGACGGGTGAGATGGCCCGGCCGGACGGCGGACCGCGAGCCCGTTGAGCCATAGAACCCGCTATTTCAGCGTATAAGTCATTTCATCGGCAGACTCCTGCTCAAAAGCTGCCGGAACTGACTCGACCGAAGTCCTTCGGAGGCACGCGATGCCCTTGCGCAGATCCGCACCGGCCCGGCGCACGGTCCGCCTGGCGGCCGGCTCTCTCGTCTCACTCGTCACCGTGCTCGCACTGCCCCTCACGCTGCCCGACACGGCGATCGCCACGCCGGAGGCCGGGAAGACCCCCGCCCACCCCGAGCAGGACTGGATGGGCTCGACCATCACCGAGCACGAGGGCATCGAGCGCTCCGGCGGTTCGGAACCGCGCGGGGCCTGGTCGCACAAGTCCGTGGCCGGCGTCGATGTCTCCAGCCACAACCGCAACGTCGGCTGGGGGAAGCTGCGACGGATGGGGGTGCGGTTCGCCTACGTCAAGGCCACCGAGGGGACCAGCTACAAGAACCCCTACTTCAACCAGCAGTACCGCGGCTCGTACCACGCCGGCATGATCCACGGCGCGTACCACTTCGCACTGCCGGACCACTCCGGCGGCGCCTCGCAGGCGCGGTTCTTCGCGCACGAGGGCGGTGGTTGGTCAGCGGACGGCCGGACCCTGCCGGGCGCACTCGACATGGAGTACAACCCCTACGGCGCGACCTGCTACGGCAAGTCCCATGGGGAGATGGTCCGTTGGATCGCCGACTTCGTGCGCGCCTACCGGGCGGAGACGGGGCGGGACGCGGTGATCTACACCTCGACGAACTGGTGGAAGCGGTGCACCGGCAACTCCGGCCGGTTCGGGCGGACCAACCCGCTGTGGATCCCGCGCTACGGCCCGTCCGTCGGGAGCCTGCCGGCCGGTTGGCGGTTCCACAGCATCTGGCAGCACACCTCCTCGGGGCACACCGTCGGCGACCACAACCGGTTCAACGGCCCGCTCAGCAGGCTGAAGGTGCTGGCCAACGGCGAGGCCAACAGCGAGGACGACGACTGAGCGAATAGGTACATCCGTACTGGCGGAAGGCGCGTACAACCATCCCCGTCCGGCCGGTGTCCAACACGGTGCATCCATCACAGCGGTGCATGACCACGCGACGGACACCACCTGACGGGGGTTTTCCATGCAGCGTTCTTCTCTCATCGCCGGTTCCGCGGCCCTGGCTCTGGCGGGCGTCGCCACCCTGGGCCTGGCCACCACCGCCTCGGCCGCGCCGGCACCCGGTGCGTACAACGGGGCGTGCGGCAGCGGGTACGGCGTGGTGAATTCCGTACCGGTCGCCGGAAAGGGGACCGTCTATCTCACGTACAGCGCGAAGACCGGAAAGAACTGTGTGGTGACGGTCCGGAAGGCGCCCGGGAAGCCGGTGTTGGTGCGCGCCGCCCTCGGGCCGTCGGACCACAGTTCGCGACCGGTGATGGACAGCGGGCAGTACACCACCTACGCCGGGCCGGTCTATCTCGCGGCGAAGGGGCAGTGCGTGGACTGGGGCGGGACCATCGAGAAGGTGAGCGCGAGCGTTGCCGACTCGAACTGCGGGCGACTGGTGCCCGGGGTTGCGAACAGTCGCTGAACTGGTCTGACGGGTAAGGAAGTTCACTGGCCATCCGGTGGGTCGCACCCGTGCGGTTTCGTCGGTGATGGCGGCGGCCCGGTACGGCCCCGCAGTCTCGACATACCCCAGGTGCGGCCCACTCGGGTCTGCGCGGACTGCCTTGTGAACTGCGGCACTTGTGGAGCTTTTTCGCCAACTACCGGTATGTGCACCAACTACCGGCATGTACAAGCGTCTTGATGTTTCGTCAGTTGCACACGGGTGCTGGTCCGGTGCTCTCGCGGGGTTCCAGGTGTGGGAGTTCGCCCTCGGTCGTGCGGGGCGGGCCGCCGTCGAGGAGGGCGAGGAGTTCGGTGGCGGCGAGGCGGCCGAAGCCCGCGGTGTCGCGGACCAGCGCGGTGAGCGGGGGGTGGGCGACGCGGCACAGCGGGGAGTCGTCCCAGGCGACGAGGGAGAGGCGGCCCGGGACGGGGATACCGCGGCGGGCCGCGACCGAGGCGCCGGCGATCGCCATCACGTCGTTGTCGTAGACGATCGCGGTGGGGGGCGCGGCCGCGTCGAGCAGGCGGCGGGTCACCTCGGCGCCCTCCGCGTCGGAGTAGTCGGTGGTGATCGAGCGGACCTGTGTCGCGTCGAGGCCGCGGCGGGTGGCCTCGGTGCGCAGGGAGTGGATCCGGCGGGCGGTGTGGGCGAGTTCGGGCAGGCCGGCGACGTGCACGATGCGGCGGTGGCCGAGGCCGTGCAGGTGGTCCAGGATCCGGGCCATGGCCGCGGCGTCGTCGGCCCATACGGTGGAGAGCGGCGGGGCGGCGGTCGGCTCGGGCGGTTCCGGGGCGGGGCCGCCGATGGCGACGGCGGGTAGGCCGAGGGCGGCCAGCAGCGCGGGGCGGGGGTCGTCGGTGCGGGGGTCGACGACGAGCACGCCGTCCACCCGGCGTTCGGCCCACCAGCGGCGGTAGAGCGCGCACTCGGTGTCGAGGTCCTCGACGACCTGGAAGAGCAGCGCGGTCCGTCGGGCGGAGAGCACTTCCTGGATGCCGGAGACGAGTTGAAGGAAGAAGGACTCGACGCCGAGGGTGCGGGCCGGGCGGGCCAGTACCAGGCCCAGGCAGCCGGCGCGTTCGCCGGAGAGGGCGCGGGCGGCGCTGTTGGCCTGCCAGCCCAGTTCGTCGGCGACCCGGCGGATCCGGGCGCGGGTGTCGTCGGATACGCCCGGCCGGTCGTTGAGGGCGAAGGAGACCGCGCTTTCGGAGACGCCGGCGCGCCGGGCGATGTCCTTGATCGTCGGGCGGCGGGCCGGCTTGCGGCGGGCCGCCTCACCGGGCGCTGTCATGGCGGGCTCCTCGGGGCCGAACCGCAGGTGTGTCGACAGTCTGATCAGGGCGGCCGGGGCTGTCAAACAATGCCCGGCGAGCTAGGTCAGTACTCCTCAAAATCCTTGCGGTACCTGGGTGTTGACACCTACTAAATCGCATTAGTAGCGTCGAGCGCGGTGCGATCCGGAGCCATGGAAACCGTGGCGGGGAACCGGATCTGGGCGCCGCGATGACCTGCGACAGATATCTGGTCCGAGCACTTCCGAGCACTCGTAGCCAAGGAGCCGGCCATGCATCGTCATTCCCGTCGGACACCCGCCGCCACCACGGTTCTCGCCGCCTCGGCGCTCTTGCTGTCCGGCTGCGGCGCTGCGGACGGCGGCGGGGACACCGACAGCGCGACGGGGAAGGTGGCGGGCCAGGTCACCTTCCAGACGTGGAATCTCAAAGCGCGTTTTCAGAAGTATTTCGACGGGGTCATCGCGGAATTCGAGAAGAAGTACCCGGGCACCACGGTGAAGTGGATCGATCAGCCGGCCGAGGGCTATCCGCAGAAGTTGAGCGCGGACGCGGCCGCCGGCACCCTGCCGGATGTGGTCAATGTGTCGCCGGACCTGGCCTATCCGTTGGCGAAGGCCGGGCTGGCGCTCAACGTCGGTAAGGCGGCCGGGAAATACCGGGGCGAGTATCTGGACGGGGCCTGGAAGAGCAACGAGATGCCGGGGTTGTCGGGCGTCTACGCCTTCCCGTGGTATCTCAACACCGGCCCGATGTTCTACAACAAGGGCCTGTTCCGGAAGGCCGGGTTGGATCCGGAGAGACCGCCGACCACCTATGACCGACTGTTCGCGGACGCCCTCACCATGGCCCGTCACAGCGACGGGAAGATCGCCATGCTGGCCGGCACGCCGTCGATCGAGGACTTCGGCCGCTATGGCGTCCACCTGATGAATCCGCAGGGCACCGCGTTCACCTTCAACGAGCCCAAGGGCGTTCAACTCCTCACGCGTTACAAGGAGTTGTATGATGCCGGGGCACTGGACTCGCAGGCGCTCACGGCCGTCGCCGAGTCGGCGGGGCGGAAGTTCGAGCAGCAGTCGGTGGCGATGAATCCGGGCAGCGCACTGGACCTGGCGAACTTCAGGCGGGACGCACCGGGCCTCTACAGGAACATCGGGATCACCGATGCGGTCAACAACACCGGCAAGGCCAATATGTACGTGCAGGGCCTGATGGTGAGCGCGCAGAGCAGGGTGAAACCGGCGGCGGTGGCGTTCGCGCATTTCGTGACCGACCGGCGGCACCAGATGGCGTTCGCGCAACAGGTCACGGTCTTCCCCAGCAGTGCGGGGGCCTTGGACGATCCGTACTTCACGAAGGAGGACGGTACGGACGCCACCCGGGTGCGGGTGGCGGCGGCGAAATCCCTGAAGAGCGCGGTGAATTACACCCCGGTGCTGCTCAGCGACCAGATGAAGACGGCGCTGCGCAATGCGGTCGCCCGGGCCCTCCAGGGCAAGCAGTCGCCGCAGCAGGCGCTGGACTCCGCGGCCGGTGAATGCAATCGCCTGCTGAAGACCGGCTGAGGCCGGGGATGGGAATGCGGAAGGCCGCGGCGGGTGACGGGACACCGCATTCCGGCCGCGGTCGCAAAGTGCGTACGCACTCACCGTCCAGCCCCTGGCTCTTCCTGGCTCCCGGGGTGCTGGTCGTGGGCGGATTCAGTCTTTATCCGTTCGTCAGCACGGTGGTCAACTCCTTCACCGACGCCCGCACGTTGACGGCGGGAAACTTCACCGGCGGCACCAATTACCGGGAGATGGTGCGGGACCCGATGTTCTGGACGGGATTGCGCAACAGCGTGCTCTACGTCCTGGGCGTGGTGCCGCCGCTGGTGGTGCTGCCGCTGCTGCTGGCCCTGCTCGTACGGCGGAGCGTCCCGGGAATCACCTTCTTCCGGGCCGCGTTCTACCTCCCGGTGGTCGCTTCGGTCGTGGTGGTCGGGCTGATCTGGGTGTGGCTGCTGGACGACCGGGGGCTGATCAACGCCCTGTTGGAGGCCCTGGGGTTCGGGCGGGCCGGCTTCCTCAGCGATCCCTGGCTGTTGCTGCTCAGCGCGATGGCGGTGACGGTCTGGAAGGGCCTCGGCTACTACATGATCATTTATCTGGCGGCGCTGACGCAGGTGCCGCGGGAGCTCCACGAGGCGTGCGCGGTCGACGGGGCCGGGCCGGTGCGGCGCTTCCTGACCGTCACGGTGCCGGCGGTGCGCTCGACGATGGTGCTGGTGGCCGCGCTGTCCGCGGTCAGTGCGTTCAAGGTGTTCTCCGAGGTCTATCTGATGGCCGGGGCGACCGGCGGCCCGGGCGGGGAGGACACCACGCTGGTGATGCTGGTCCAACAGACCGGCACCGGGCTCAGCGGCCGCGTCGGCTACGCCTCGGCCCTGTCCGTGGTGGTCTTCGTGCTCACGCTGGGGCTGATGCTGCTGGTGTTGCGCGCCAATCGCCGGGAGGACCGATGACCGCCGGGATCGGCCGGAACCGGCGGCGCGGCCGCGGTTGGTCGCTGGCGGCCCGCTATCTGCTGCTGCTCGCCGTGCTGGCACTGACGGTCGGGCCGTTCCTGTGGCAGTTGTCGACGTCGCTCAAGGGCCCGGGCGAGGACATCTACCGCTATCCGCCGAGCCTGGTGCCGCACCACCCCACGCTCGCCAACTACGCCGCGGTGGCACGGACCATCCCGGTCTGGGACTTCGCACTGAACTCGCTCAGGGTCGCCGGGGCCAACGTGCTGACCAACTGTGTGGGTGCGGCGCTGGCGGGCTACGCGCTGGCCCGGTTGCGGTTCCGGGGCCGGCGGGTGGCCGTGGTGGTGTTCGTCGCGGCGATGCTGGTGCCGGTCGAAAGCATCATGATCGCGCAGTTCTTGACGTTGCGTCAGTTGCAGTTGAACAACACCCTGCTCGGGGTGGTGCTGCCCGGCTGCATCGGCGCGATGAACGTGCTGCTGATGCGGAACGCCTTCGCGGCCCTGCCGTACGAGGTCGAGGAGGCGGCGTTCGTGGACGGCGCCCATGCCTGGCAGCGCTTCGTGCGGATCGCGCTGCCCTCGGTCCGGGGCATCCTCGCGGTGGTAGCGGTCTTCGCGTTCATCGGTGCCTGGGACGACTTCCTGTGGCCGTTGATCGTGCTCAGCGACCAGTCGAAGTTCACCCTGACCGTCGGGCTGAACTATCTGCACGGCACCTTCGCGGACAACCAGCGGCTGGTGGCGGCCGGTTCGGTGATCGCCGTCCTGCCGTTGATCGCGCTGTTCGCCTGCCTCCAGCGTTACTTCTTCCGCGGCGTCGGCGAGGGCGCCGTCAAGGGCTGATGCCACACCCACCCGGAGGGACAGGACCACCCATGCCCGTATCCCACGAGCCCGGCCGGATCCGATTCGGCGTCAACTACACGCCCAGCCAAGGGTGGTTCCACCACTGGCTGGACTTCGACCTGGACGCGGTGCGCGCCGATCTGGACGCGCTCGCCGCTCTCGGCCTGGATCACGTCCGGGTCTTCCCGCTGTGGCCGCTGTTCCAGCCCAACCGCACCCTGATCCGGCCGCGCGCCGTGGAGCAACTGGTGCAGTTGGCGGACGCGGCAACCGAGCGGGGGCTGGACGTCGCGGTGGACGGCCTGCAGGGTCATCTGTCCAGCTTCGACTTCCTGCCTGCCTGGACGCGGACCTGGCACCGCCGCAACCTCTTCACCGACCCGGAGGTGCTCTCGGGCCAGGAGGAGTACCTGCGGACGCTGGCCGCCGCGCTCGCCGACCGGCCGGGCTTCCTCGGGATGACCCTCGGCAACGAGATCAACCAGTTCTCGGACGGCCCGCATCCGGACCCGGACCGCGTCACCCACGCCCAGGCGACGGCCTGGCTGGAGCGGATGCTGGCCGCCTGCGAGCGCGGCGCGCCGGGCCGCCCGCACCTGCACGCCGCGTACGACGCCGCCTGGTACCGCGACGGCCACCCCTTCGCCCCCGCGCACGCCGCCCGGCTCGGCGCGATGACCGCGGTGCACTCCTGGGTGTTCAACGGGACCGCGCAGCGCCACGGTCCGACCGGGGTGGCGACCGAACAGCACGCCGCTTATCTCGTCGAGCTGTCCAAGGCATGGGCGCGGGACCCGCGGCGCCCGGTCTGGCTCCAGGAGGTGGGCGCCCCGGCCCCGCACGTCCCCACGGCGGACGCGCCCCACTTCACCGCCGCGACCGTCACCAACGCCCTTGACTGCCAGGACCTTTGGGGCATCACGTGGTGGTGCTCCTACGACGTCCCGCGGTCCCTGGCCGACTTCCCGGAGCTGGAGTACGGGCTCGGCCTGCTCACCGAGGACCGCGCGGTCAAGCCCGTGGGGCGGACCCTCGCGGAGTTGGCGGCGCACTGGCGGGGCCGCGCGCACCGGCCGCCGGCGCGCACCACCGCGCTGGTCGTCGACGCCGGAGACGCCGAGGCGGCGCCGCACCGGTCCGTGTGTGCGCCCGGCGGACCGGTCTTCGAGGCCTGGGCCGAGCTGGCCGGACAGGGTGCCCGCCCCGCCCTGGTTCTGGCCGAACTGGCCGCGGATATCGCTCATTTGACGTCACGTGGGATCACCGAGGTGTGCACCCCCGAGGAGGTGGGGCACCCCTCGCGCTAGGGCCCGCCCACACCGTCGCCCCACCCCCGACCTCTGGAGCCGTAAGCCATGCATGACGATCGCGCACTGGTCGAAGCCCGCCTCAAGCGGGTGCTCAACGAACGCATCCGGCCCGCCGTGTACCCGGAGTCGGTGCCGCTGGAGGTGGCGGCCTGGGTGGCGCCGGGTGAACCCGTCGCCGTAGCAGCCGGGTTGGGGGCCGCGCACACCCCCGTCGCGGTGGGGGATGCCTGGGGTGCGCCGTGGGCGACGACGTGGTTCCGGGTGCGGGGCACGGTGCCCGAGGCGTGGGCGGGGCGGACCGTGGAGGCGGTGCTGGACCTGGGTTTCGACGAGCGGATGCCGGGCTTCCAGTGCGAGGCGCTGGTGTACCTGCCGGACGGGACGCCGGTGAAGGGACTCAACCCGCGCAACCAGTGGGTGCGGGTGGGCGAGCCGGTGCTCGGGGGTGAGCGCGTCGAATGGCATCTGGAGGCCGCGTCCAACCCCGTCCTCCTCGACGTGCCCCCGTTCCAACCGACGGCGTTGGGCGATCCGGAGACCGCCGGCAACGCGCCGCTGTACCGGCTGGCGCGGATGGACCTGGCGGTGTTCGACTCCGAGGTGTGGGAACTGGCCCTGGACCTTGAGGTGTTGGGCGAGTTGATGGCGGAGCTGCCGGTGGACGCGCCGCGGCGCTGGGAGGTGCTGCGGGCGGTGGGCCGGGCGCTGGACGCGGTGGACCTCCAGCACGTGGGGGCGACGGCCTCGGCGGCGCGCAGACACCTGCGGGAGGTGTTGGCGGCACCGGCGCAGGCGTCCGCGCACCGGATCAGCGCGGTGGGGCACGCGCACATCGACTCGGCGTGGCTGTGGCCGCTGCGCGAGACGGTCCGGAAGGTGGCCCGGACGACGGCGAACATGACGGCGCTGCTGGCGGACGAGCCGGAGTTCGTCTACACCATGTCGCAGGCGCAGCAGTACGCCTGGCTCAAGGAGCACCGGCCGGAGGTCTACGCCAAGGTCAAGCGGGCGGTGGCGGAGGGCCGGTTCGTTCCGGCGGGCGGGATGTGGGTGGAGTCGGACACCAACATGCCCGGTTCCGAGGCGATGGCCCGTCAGTTCGTTTACGGGAAGCGGTTCTTCCTGGAGGAGTTCGGGGTCGAGAACGACGAGGCGTGGCTGCCGGACACCTTCGGTTTCGCGGCGGGGCTGCCGCAGATCATCAAGGCGGCCGGGGCGAAGTGGCTGCTGACCCAGAAGATCTCCTGGAGCCAGGTGAACTCCTTCCCGCACCACACGTTCCGTTGGGAGGGCATCGACGGCACCCGGATCTTCACCCACTTCCCGCCGGTGGACACCTACAACTGCCAGCTTTCGGGCACCGAACTCGCCCATGCCGCACGGAACTTCAAAGAGAAGGGCACCGCCCGTCACTCGCTGGCGCCGACCGGTTGGGGCGACGGCGGCGGGGGCACCACCCGCGAGATGGTCGCCAAGGCCCGCCGGCTGCGGAGCCTGGAGGGCTCGCCGGTGGTGCGGTGGGAGAAGCCGGCCGACTTCTTCGCCCGGGCGGAGGCCGAGCACCCCGACGCCCCGGTGTGGGTGGGCGAGCTCTATCTCGAACTGCACCGCGGGACGCTCACCAGTCAGGCCCGCACCAAACGCGGCAACCGCCGCAGCGAACACCTGCTGCGGGAGGCCGAACTGTGGTCGGCGACCGCCGCCGTCACCACCGGACTCCCCTACCCCCACGAGGAGTTGGACCGGATCTGGAAGACGGTGCTGCTGCACCAGTTCCACGACATCCTGCCCGGCTCGTCCATCGCCTGGGTGCACCGCGAGGCCGAGCGGACCTACGCCGCCGTCGCCGCCGAGTTGGAGGGGCTGATCGCCACGGCGCTGACGGCCCTCGCCGGCGGCGGCGACCGTCGACTGGTGGCCAACTCGGCGCCGCACGCCCGCGGCGGGGTGCCGGCGGGCGCGGTGGCCCCCGCGGTCGCCGAGGGCGCCCCGGTGACCGCCGGACCGCGCCCGGGCGGCGGGTTCGTCCTCCGGCACGACCTGCTGCGGATCGAGATCGACGACCGCGGCCTGGTGGTCTCCGCGTACGACGAGGCCGCGGGCCGGGAGGCCGTCGCGCCGGGCGCGGCCGCGAACCTGCTCCAACTCCACCCGGACTTCCCCAACATGTGGGACGCCTGGGACGTGGACGCGTTCTACCGCGAGGTGGTCGCCGATCTGACCGACGCGGACGAGGTCGCGCTCGCCGAGGCGTCCCCGGATGCCGCGACGGTCCGCGTCGTCCGGCGCTTCGGCGCCTCGCGGGTGGTGCAGACGCTGACGCTGGCCCGCGGGCAGCGGCGGCTGGACATCGACACCGAGGTGGACTGGCACGAGACCGAGAAGTTCCTCAAGGCCGCCTTCCCGCTGGACCTGCACGCCGAGCGGTACGCGGCGGAGACCCAGTTCGGGCACCTGTACCGGCCGACGCACACCAACACCAGTTGGGAGGCCGCCAAGTTCGAGGCGTGCGCGCACCGGTTCGTGCACGCGGCGGAGCCGGACTGGGGCGTGGCGCTGGTCAACGACGCGACGTACGGGCACGACGTGACCCGCACCGTGCGGGACGGCGCGGACGGCGGCGAGCGGGGCACCACCACGACCGTCCGGCTGTCCCTGCTGCGCGCCCCGCGCTTCCCGGACCCGGAGACGGACCAGGGCAGTCACCGTTTCCGTTACGCGCTGGTGCCGGGCGCGACCCTGGGGGACGCGGTCCGCGAGGGACACCGGATCAATCTGCCGGAGCGGGCGGTGACCGGGGCCGGTGCGGTGCCGCCGCTGGTGACGGTGGACGACGAAGCGGTGGTGGTCACCGCGGTGAAGCTGGCCGACGACCGCAGCGGCGATGTGGTGGTGCGCCTTCACGAGTCCCGCGGCGGCCGGGCCCGGGCGGCGCTGACCACCGGTTTCGCGCTGGCCGGGGCGGTCGCCACCGACCTCCTGGAACGCCCGACGGAGGACGGCCCGGCCCTGGAGCGCGAGGGCGACACGGTCGGGATGGCGCTGCGGCCGTTCCAGATCGTCACGCTGCGGCTGCGCCGCGCGGCGGACGGCCACCCGGCCCGCTGACTGGGCGCGGGGGGTGTCAGCCGGGGTCGGCGGAGGGGGTACGGGCGCCGCGGCAGGTGTCCCGGCGGGCCCCGTGCCGCCGGTCCCGGCCGGTGGCGCGCCCCCGACCGCCGCGCCGCGGACCGGGGCCGGGCGCCGCCTCCCGGCCCGGGTCCCGGCCGGGGTCGAGCCCCAGCATGTCCATCAGCAACGACAGATCCGCCGCGTTCCGTGCGCGGCCGGCCAGCGCCTTCCTGGCGAGCCGTCGCTCCTCGTCGCCCGGTACCGCGCGGGGGGCGGTGTCATCGGCACCGCGGTGTTCATCGGTCACCGCTGCATTCTCGGCCGGACCGGGGCGCGCTGCCCGTCGAGCGGGCCGATGGGCGCACCCCGGAACCAGCGGCGCCCCAATTACCTCTTTATGGTTACTTGCACTTGATCGTCATAGTCACTCGCACGTGATCCACCAGTAGCGGAGCCACCGTTGAAACACCCCTATGCCCGCGCGCTCACGGCCGTCCTCGTCGCGTCCTGCGCCCTTCTCGCCGGCTGTTCGGAGAACGGCAACCCGGTCGACTTCAACGCGGGCACCCCGGGCAGCGCGGCCGCCCCGGCCAAGCCCGTCGACCGGGACACCCGCATGCCCACCGGGCCCAAGAGCGAGTTCCGGATCACCCGCACCCTCGATGACGGCACGCACATAGCCAGGACCACACTCAAGGGCGCGAAGTCCAAGGTCACCGGCAGCGTCTGGGTGTGGGCCCCCAAGGAATACCAGGACCCCAAATACGCGAAGAGCGGTTTTCCGGTACTGATAGCCCTGCCGGGCGGCCTGGGCAGCCCGCAGGACAAGAGCGGCGTCACCAATTACTGGGTCGGTGGCGACATCAAGTTGCAGGAGAACCTCACCAAATGGACCCAGGAGGGCAAGAGCCTCCCGTTCCTCGTGGTGATGCCGATGCTCAATCCGGACACCCGCTACCACGACGGCAGCGATATTCCCGGTCAGGCGAAGATGGGGACCTGGCTGACCGATGACGTCGTCAACCTGGTCAAGAGCAATTTCCGCACCTTCAACTCCCGGGACGGCTGGGCCTTCATGGGCTCGTCCTCCGGCGGCTTCGCGAGCCTGAAGTCCGTGCTGAAGTACCCGGAGAGGTTCAAGGCGGCGATAGCCAGCGGCCCGGACATCGTCCCGGACTCCCCGATGTGGGCGGGCCACCAGAAGGAGAAGGACGCCAACAACCCGGAGAAGCTGGCGGCGCAGCTGCTGAAGAAGGGCGGACCCGAGGTCTATCTGGCATTCCAGGCCGGCACCAAGGAAGGCGCCTCGGTCATCAACCCCGTGAAGCGTTTCCGGGAGAAGTACGGAAAGGGCCCGATCCACACCGAGCTCCAGATGATTCCCGGCGGCCGGCACAATGCCTGGGATTACCAGAAGGGCATGGACGCCAGCTCCATCAAATTCATCAGCGATCAGTTGAAGGCGCCGATTCCCAGCTCTTCCTGATGCAGATCGCCCGTTCGGGGGTGATGCTGGTGTCGAGGGGGGTCCGTGCTGAGGAGGGCGTTCCATGTCCGTTCTGGACAAGCTGAAGCAGATGCTCAAGGGCCACGAGGACCAGGCCGGCAAGGGCATCGACAAGGCCGGCGACTACGCCGACGAGAAGACCCAGGGCAAGTACTCGGGCCAGGTCGACACCGCCCAGGACAAGCTCAAGGAGCAGCTCGGCGGAACGGACCGGGACACGGACCAACCGCCGCAGTGACGCCTCGGTAATTCCCCGCTCGGCCGGGGACAAGGACACACTTCGGGATTAGTCTGAACGGATGATCACCACGTCCGCCCGGCTCGCCCCGGATGTCCTGATGCGCCCCGCCGAGCTCACCGACGCCGTCGGGTTCTCCCGGGCCTACCAGCGCAGCCGCGAGCACCTCCGCCACACCGAACCGGACCGCGGCGAGGCGTTCTACACGCCGACCGGCCAGGCGGAGCGGCTCCGCGCGCAGCTTGCCGAGCAGGCGGCCGGGCGGCTGGCGCTCTGGGTCCTGGTCCGCGCGTCGGACGACGGCTCGGGAGAACCGGACGTGGCGGGCGCGATCACCCTGTCGGGAATCACCTACGGGCCGCTGCGCAGCGCCAACGTGGGCTACTGGATAGACGCCGGCCAGGTGCGCCGCGGGCTGGCCTCCGCGGCGCTCCGCGCGGTCTGCGCGGCGGCCGACGAGGAGCTGGGTCTGCACCGGGTGGAGGCCGGCACCCTGGTGGAGAACGTCGCCTCACAGCGGGTGCTGACCGGCTGCGGCTTCACCCTCTACGGCACGGCGGAGAAGTTCCTGCACATCAACGGCGCCTGGCGGGACCACCGGCTGTTCCAGAAGATCCTCAACGACCGCCGCCCGTAGGCGCGTGGTCATGCGGCGGCGCCCGCCCCCGTGCGCGGGGGCGGGCGCCGTCGGGTGCGGCGGGGCCGCGATCACGGGGTGGCCAGCACCCGGATCTTCTCCGCCTGCGGGCCCTTCTGGCCCTGGGTGACCTCGAAGGTGACCTTCTGGCCCTCCAGCAGCTCGCGGTAGCCGGTGGCGTCGATGTTGGAGTAGTGCGCGAAGACGTCGGCGCCACCGTCGTCCTGCGCGATGAAGCCGAAGCCCTTTTCCGAGTTGAACCATTTGACCGTGCCCGAAGCCATGTTGCGTCTCCTTCGCTCTATGGGCCCGAATCGGCTCCCGCACCCCGCGGAACCCGGAGGTGATCGCCCTGGCCCGGAGACGTACCGGACAGCAAGAACGCCCGTGAATGCTCCACGGGCGCCCGGCACTTCGGAACCACGACAGCTGATCAGGACGCTACACCGACCGAGCCCGCCAGTCATCACAAACCATGGCAAACGCGTCGCGCTTCACCGGGCAAGGCCACACCGGGTCCTCCGTATCCCCGACCGATCAGACATCTGTGCGAGCCCCGGACGGTCCGTCAGTTCTCCGGTCCGCCGCCGTCCGCTCCGGACGGCTGCCGACGCCACCACAGCGCGGTGCCCAGCACGGTCAGTGCCACCACCCCGGCGGCCGAGAAGGACAAGAGGATGACGTCGTCCTGGTGGCCGGCCGACCGGGCCGTCGACGCCTGGTGCAGCGCGGTGCGCGGTGCCTGGTGCGCGGCCCGTTCAGTGCCGGGGTCGCGCCGGTCGGGGGCCGGGGTCGGCAGCACGCCGACCGCGGCGGCACGGGGCGCGGCGGCGAATCCCCAGTCCAGCAGGGCGCGCGCCTCCTCGTAGACCGCGTTCTCGGCGCCGGACTGCGGGTTCATGACGGTGACCAGCAGCGTCCGGCCGCCGCGCCGGGCGGCGGCGACCAGGGTGTTGCCGGCGTGCGTGGTGTAGCCGTTCTTCACGCCGATGAGGCCGTCGTAGGGGGTCACTCCGTGCGAGCCGACCAGCAGCCGGTTGGTGTTCTGGATGCCGTACGCGTCCTCGCCGGCGTCCTCCGGGAGGTGCGCGGTCTTGGTGGCGGCGAAGCGGGCGAAGTCCCGGTTGGTGAGCCCGGCCTGGCCGAAGAGGGAGAGGTCGTAGGCGGAGGAGAACTGGCCGGGCGTGTCGAAGCCGTCGGCGGACTCGACGGTGGTGTCGTGGGCGCCCAGCCGATCCGCGGTCGCCTGCATGTCGTCGATGGTCTTCGTCCAGCCGCCGTTCATCGCGGCGAGGGCGTGCACCGCGTCGCTGCCGGAGCTGAGGAAGACGCCGTGCCACAGGTCCGCCACGCGGTACGGCATGTCCTCCTTGAGGCCGGCGAGCGCGCTGCCGGCCTCGATGCCGGCCAGGTCGGAACTGGAGACGGTGCGCACCGCGCCCTGGGAGAACTTCGGCAGCACCGTCAACGCGAAGAGGGTCTTGAGGGTGCTGGCCGGCGGCAACTGCCGGTGGGCGTCCTTGGCCGCGAGGATCCGGTGACCCCTCAGGTCCGTGACGGCCCAGGACAGGGCCGACACCCGGGGCGGCTCGGCGACGCCGCGTCTGGGCAGGAACTGCACGCCGTGCTCGTCCAGCAGGTTCTCGGTCGGGGCCGGTGGTGCGCCGCGCAGGTCGTCGATGCCGTACGGGCCATCGGCGACCGCCGGACCACACAGGGCCAGCAGGCTCGCGGCGCAGACGGCCGCTGCGGTCAGGGCTCTGGCGGGGGGCCAACTCGCTCTCGACATGTGGCCACGCTAAGAACGCCGCGGGCAGCGCGCCGGTTGGCCTACTCCATACGGTTCCGCGGCGGCGCAGAGCGGGCCGCCCCACGCCCCTGAACGTGCCGCCCCACGCATCGTCAGGACCGGACACGCCTGCGTGGTCGGCCGTGACACCTCGTCGGCGCGGCCCGGTCGCCCGGTTCCCGGCGCGGACCGCGGAGGAGGTCGGGCAGCGGGGTGAACAGCCCAAGGCGGTACGTCCCACCGCCGAAAACCAACTTGGCTGGGCATAGCGCGAGTTGACGGCGAGTCGACCAGGCGAGGAGTCCGCGTTCAGCCCGAGGTGGGGCGGAGGAGGAACGCACGATGTCGACCAACTCACCTGCGCCGCCCGCGCGTTGACATCTTCCTTTCGGCGGGACCTCAGTATGGCGACGGTGAGGAACGGGCCGCCGGTCGGCTCCGTCGCCGCGTCGGCGGCTCTACGCGGAGCGTCGGTGTCGGGCTCCGCGTGGCACCGGGCGGGCCCGGGACGGATCGAGCAGCGGTGCGTGCAGATCGCCGTAACGTTCGCGGCGGGCGGCGATCTCGCCGAAGAGGAAGGCGAGTTGGTCCGGCGCGGTGCAGTCGGTCACCTCGTCCCAGGTGACCGGGGTGGAGACGGTCGGCAGGGGGCGGGCGCGCAGGGTGTAGGCGACCGCGGTGGTCTTGGCGGCGGCGTTCTGCGAGAAGTCGATGAAGACCCTGCCGGGCCGCAGCGCCCGGTCCATCTTGTGTGTGACCAGCTCCCCCAGGGCCGCGCCGGCCTCGACGGCGAGCGTCCGGGCGTAGGCGGTGGTGTGGTCGGCGGGGGTGGGCTCGACCGGCACGACGAGGTGCAGTCCCTTGGAGCCGCTGGTCTTGGCGTAGGCGTCGAGGCCGTCGGCGGCCAGCCGGTCGCGCAGCCAGCGGGCGGCGGCGCAGCACTCGACGACGGTGGCGGGCGCGCCCGGGTCCAGGTCGAAGACGAGCCGGTCGGCCAGGCCCGGGGCCTCGCAGGTCCACTGCGGGGTGTGCAGCTCGACGACGAGGTTGGCCGCCCAGACCAGCGAGGCGAGGTCCTGGAGCACCACCTGACGGGCGGGCCCCGACCTCGAATGGGGGACCTCGCAGCTCGCCACCCAAGGGGGCGCGCCGGGCGGCACGTTCTTGGTGAAGAAGCGCTGGCCGTCGGGCCCGTCGGGATAGCGGAGGAAGGACACCGGTCGGTCGTGGAGGTGCGGGAGCAGCACGTCCGCGGTGGTAGTGCAGTAGTGCACCACCTCACCCTTGGTGGTGCCGGTCTCGGGATAGAGGACCTTGTCGAGGTTGGTCAGCGTCAGGCGCCGCCCCTCCACGACGGTGATCGGCGACATACCATTGAGAATCCCACACAAGGGACGAACCATGCGATCCATCTGGAACGGGTCCATCTCGTTTGGCCTGGTCACGATCCCGGTGAAGACCTACAGCGCCACCGACCGCACCTCGTCGGTCTCCTTCGTCCGCATCCACGAGGCGGACGGCGCGCCGATCCAGTACCGCAAGGTCTGCGAGCTGGACGGTGAGGAGGTGCCGAACGAGGAGGTGGGCAAGGGGTATCAGCCGCCCGGCGACGACATCGTCGTGCCGATCACCGACGAGGACCTCTCCCGGCTGCCGATGCCGACCGCCAAGACGCTGTCGATCCTCGCGTTCGTGGACCCCGCCGAGATCGACCCGCTCCAGTTGGACAAGGCGTACTACCTCGGGCCCAACGGGGCCTCCGCCGTCAAGCCGTACGCCCTGCTGCGGGAGGCGCTGGAGCACCACGAGAAGGTCGCGATCGGCAAGGTGGCGCTGCGCGGGCGGGAGACGCTGGCCATGCTGCGGGCGCACGACGGGGCGCTGGTGATGCACGCGCTGCTGTGGCCGGACCAGGTCCGGCCCGCGGAGGGGATCGCGCCGGAGGACGTCAAGATCCGCGAGAACGAGATGAAGCTGGCCGAGATGCTGATGGATTCGCTGGGCGCGCTCGACCCGGCCGAACTCCACGACGACTACCGCGAGGCGGTGGAGGAGCTCGTCGCCGCCAAGCTGGCGGGCGGCGGCCCGGTCACCCCCGACACCGCGGCGCCCGGCGCCCGGGTCATCGATCTGACGGCGGCCCTGGAGAAGAGCGTGCGGGCCGCCCGCGGCGCCGGCGCGGACGGGGAGGCCGCCTCGGTCACCCCGATCCGGGGCCGCGGCACGGCCGCCAAGAAGGCGACGGCGAAGAAGTCGACGCCCAAGGGGGAGCCCCGCCGCGCGGCCGCGGGCGGGAAGGGCGCCACGAGCAAGGCCGGCAAGGCCAACATCGGTAAGACGGGCGACAGTTCGGCCGCGGCCGGGAACGCCGCGGCGAAGAAGTCGGCGCGGGCGAAGCGGACGTCGAAGACCACCGCGACCTGACCCGCGCCGGCCGGCCGCGGCTCTCCCGACCGACTGGGCCCGCCGTTCCTCTAGAGTCACCGCATGGCTTCAGACGAGGGGATGACCACCGCCCGGGTCGACAGTTGGATCTGGTCGGTGCGGCTCACCAAGACGCGCTCCGCGGCCGCGACGGCCTGCCGGGCCGGGCACGTGCGCGTCAACGGTGAGCGGGTCAAGCCCGCCCACACCCTGCGGCCCGGCGACGAGGTGCGGCTGCGGCACGCCGGCCGGGAGCGCATCGTGGTGGTGACCCGGCTGGTGCGCAAGCGGGTCGGTGCGCCGGTCGCCGTCGAGTGCTACGTCGACAACAGCCCGCCGGCGCCGCTGCGCGAGGCGGTCGCGGTCACCGCCGTACGGGACCGTGGCACTGGCCGGCCCACCAAGCGCGACCGCCGGGAGCTGGACCAGTTGCGCGGCCGGCTCGGTACGGGGCCGGAGAGCGACCGGCCCTGAGCGGTCAGGCGTCGGGCAGCGCGTCCACGTAGACCCAGCGGCCGTCCTCGCGGGCGAAGCGGCTGTTCTCGTACTGGTCGCCGGCCCGGCCGCGCATCTCGTAGCGGGCGCGGAAGGCGACCGTGCCCTCCTGGTGGAAGGCGCTGCCGCCGGTGGTGGCGAGGATCGTCAGGCCCGTCCAGCGCTGCGCGGGGTCGAGTTCGAGGGACGGGGGGCGGGTCGCCGGGTGCCAACTGCGCAGCAGGTAGGCGGTGTCGCCGACGGCGAAGGCGCTGTAGCGCGAGCGCATCAGACGCTCGGCCGTCGGGGCGGCGGCCCGGCCCTGGTGGAACGGGGCGCAGCACTCCCCGTAGCTCGCCTCGCGGCCGCACGGGCAGGGTGCGTCCTCGGTGACGGGGGTCGGCGCGGGCGGCGTGCGCCGGCCGCGCTGCGGGGCGGTTCTCGACGGCTTCCTGGGCTTTGACACCTGACGATTGTGCCGGGTCCGGTGGGCGGCGAGCACGGCGGGCCGGGGTCCTGGGGCGGAGCAGGTTCACGCGACTGCTGGACCGTTTGGGGGATTTCCCCGATAAATCCGCCATTTGCGGCTTTTCTTGGCTTGATACCGGCGGTGAGGCTGGAAGAACTCACAGTGACCGTCCCCACACCCAGGAGAGAACCTCATGATTCTGTCCATTTCCGGCGTCGTCCTGCTCGGTGTCATCGTCTTCCTCTTCTTCCGCAAGGACGGCCTGAAGTTGTCCCACGCGCTGATCTGCGCACTCTTCGGCTTCTATCTCGCGGGCTCGGCCATCGCGCCCAGCATCAAGGCCGGCGGCGCGAGCCTGGCCAGTCTGCTCGGCGGGATCAAGCTCTAGCCGCTCCGCCAGCAGCGCGGCGCCCGCGCGGGCCGCCCCGTCCCGTTTGGGCGGCACCGCGCGAGATCCGCCCGGCTCGTCGCCCCCACCGAGCCGGCCCGCCGTCCCTACGAGCACCAGGAGAGCAGCCGTGGCCCGGCGCCCCCTCCCCCGCATCCTCACCGGCAACGCCCTGACCAGCAGTGCCCCGATCGCCCGCGGCCGCGAACTCGCGCGGACCGCGGCCGACGGCGCGACCGACGTGCTCCACCCGCTGATCACCGTCAGCCGGGGCCTGCGCCGCCTGGTGACGGCCGGCCGGGAACGCTGGGCCGCTACCCCCAGGGAGCGGCGCGGCCCGCTGTGCTTCCTCCTCGGCGCCGGGGTGCTGATCGTGGCGCTGGTGCCGTACGGTCCGCTGCTCGCGGTGATCGCGGTGACGGGGGTGGCGGCCTGGGTGGGCCGGGACCGGACGCCGGCCGTGGCGGAGAGCGGCCCGAGCGAGGCGGAGACCGAGCGCCTCCAGGCGCTGTACGAGGCACTGGTGCCGCACTTCTCCGCCGACGCCGACCCCACTCCGCTCTACGCCCACGACGGGGACTGGCAGCGGGCGTTCACCGCGTACACCTTCGACGACGGCGGGCGGCCGACCCGGCTGCGGCTGACGTATCCGGCGTACTTCCCCGACGGCGAGGACCTGTCCCGGGTCCGCGTCGAGCAGTTGCTGCAGGC
Organism: Streptomyces sp. NPDC090442; assembly: GCF_044769405.1. Classification (NCBI taxonomy): domain Bacteria; kingdom Bacillati; phylum Actinomycetota; class Actinomycetes; order Kitasatosporales; family Streptomycetaceae; genus Streptomyces; species Streptomyces sp. NPDC090442. The sequence continues at coordinate 29,396 of NZ_JBIVXW010000009.1, read as the reverse complement.
CAAGTCCGGCCGCGGCCGGGAGTACCGCTTCGACTGGGACGCGGAGGCCAACCAGTTGGCGATGACGGCGCTCGGATCGCTGCCGACGGACCTGGCGGCGCAGCGCTTCGTGACCTCGCCGGGCGAGACGGTGCTCGGGTTCACCGACCCCGAGTCGGTGCAGCGGACGCTGCCGGTGGTCTGCGGGGGCGAGGTCCGGGACGAGCCGCCGGTGGTCTGGCGCACCGGCCGGCGGGCCGCCGAACCGCATCTGCTGGCCCTGGGTCAGCCGGGCGCCGGCGGGACGACGCTGCTCCGCTCGCTCGCGATCCAGGCACTGCGCCACGGCGACGTTGTCGTCATCGACGGTGGCGGGAGCGGGGAGTTCGGGTGCCTGGCCGGGCGGCGCGGGGTGCTGGCCGTGGAGAGCGGGCTGGCCGGTGCGTTGGCGACGCTGGAGTGGGCGACGCACGAGACCGAGCGCCGGCTGGTCGCCGCCAACCGGGCGCAGCAGGCCGGGCAGCCGGCGCCGGCGGACGCCCGTCGACCGCTGTGGATCATCGCGGACCGGCTGACGGCGCTGTCCCATCTGGCGGCGGTGGAAGGTCAGGACGATCCCCAGCGGCTGCTCCAGGTCCCGTTGCGGCACGGGCGGGCCGCCCAGGTGACGGTGGTGGTGGCCGACCAGTTCGAGACCGCGGAGCTGCTGACCGACCCGGTGCGGGCGCACACCAAGGCGCGGGTCGTGCTCGGCCCGGCGACCGCCGAGGAGGTGCAGGCGGTCCTCGGCGCGCCGCCGCACACCACGCCGCTGCCCGAGGTACCGCCGGGCCGCGGCTATGCGCGCATGGGCACCGGCCCGGTGCTGCGGCTCCAAGTGCCCGCCACCCCGGACCCGTTCGACGACGCCACCGGCGAGGCGCACCGCCGGGCCGTACTGGCGCTCCTGCCGGAACGCACGGTGCCGCCGGACGCCCCCGAGCGGACCGCCACCGCGCCCCGACCGGTGTCCTTCGCGAAGCCCGGGACGGCAGCGACACCGGTGGGCGGTCACAACTCGGATGACGCCAGCGCAGATTGACGTCACGTCAGCGATTCGCGAGTCGCCCGCAACGTCAACTTTCCGCTAGGTACGCGAAGTTGGTCAGACCGGGGAGTGGCCCGCGCTCCTCAGGCCACGAACGCCGGCAGGGGCTCCGCCTCGATCGGGGCTCCGGTGGCCACCAGCTCGGCGGCCCGCGCCAGTCGCACGATCGCCTCGTCGGCGACGGCGCCGCTGACCGTGAACGGCAGCCGCACGAAGCCCTCGAAGGCGCCGTCGACGCCGAACCGCGGGCCGGACGGCACCCGTACCCCCAGCCGCTCCCCCGCCTCCGCGATCCGGGATCCGGAGAGGCCGCCGGTGCGGACCCAGAGCGTGAGGCCGCCGCGCGGGACGCTGAACTCCCAGTCGGGCAGGTGACGGTGGAGCGCCTCGACGATCGCGGCGCGGTTCTCCCGGGCCTGCTCGCGGCGGATCGCGACGGCCTCCTCCCAGCCGCCGGCGCCCAACAGGGAGGCGATGGCGAGCTGTTCGAGGACGGGTGAGCCGAGGTCGGAGTAGGCGCGGGCGGCGACCAGGCTGCGGATGATGTCGGGCGCGGCCCGCACCCAGCCGATCCGCATGCCGGCCCAGAACGCCTTGCTGGCCGAACCGACGGTGATCACCGAGCTGCCGGCCGGGTCGAACGCGCAGACCGGGCGGGGCGGTTCGGTGTCCGGGTCGAGCACGATCTCGGTCATGGTCTCGTCGACGACGAGCAGGGTGCCGGCCGAGCGGGCGGCGTCCACCAGGCGGCGGCGCTGGTCCTCGGTGGCGAGGGAGCCGGTGGGGTTGTGGAAGTCGGCGACGACGTAGGCCATCCGCGGCGCGGCGTCGCGCATCACCTGGCGCCAGACCGGGATGTCCCAGCCGGTCAGTTGCTCGCCGAGGGCCACCGGGACGAGCCGGGCGCCGGCGTCCCGCATCAGTTGGAGGATGTTGGCGTACGAGGGTGAGTCGACGGCCACCCGCTCGCCGGGGCCCGTACACAGACGGCAGATCGCGGCGACGGCGCCCATCGCGCCGGTGGTGACCATGATCTGCTCGGGCATCGTTGGTATACCGCGGGCGGTGTAGCGGTCGGCGAGGGCCTGGCGCAGGGCGGGCAGGCCGGCCGGGTAGTCGCCGTGGGTGTGCGCGTACAGCGGCAGATCGGCCATGGCGGCCTGGACGGAGCGGGTGAGCCAGGGCTCGGGGGCCGGCAGGGCGGCGCAGCCGAGGTCGATCATCGAGCCGGCGGCCTCCGGCGGGAGCGGCTCCAGACCGCGGGTGGGCAGCGGGTTGCCGGCCGGGACGGCGGTCCAGCTACCGGAGCCGCGCCGGGACTCCAGGAACCCCTCGGCGCGCAGCGCCTCGTACGCGGCGGCGACGGTGGTGCGGCTGACGGCGACGGCCGCGGCCAGCTCGCGCTCGGCGGGCAGTCGGGCGGCGACCGGGACCCGGCCTTCGAGGACGAGCCGGCGGACGCCGTCGGCGAGACTGCGGTAGGCGGGCAACTTCCGCCCGTTTGCGGTGAGTTCGGCAGCCCGCGGATCCTGCGAGCGAAGCAGGCGGGCGAGCTGGGGCGCCCCCACCGCGGAGGTCCACTGGGCCATGAAGATCAGTCCACCTTCCCCGAATTGGCTCTACATCCGGAGCCCTGACATGCCACATCGTGACACGCGTCAGTCCAATCCTGCCAGGAGGGGGAAGAGTCGTGTCCGTCACCCAGAGGTCCGCCGTCGGGCGGTCGCACCTACCGCGCCGGCTCGTGCAGCTCTACGTGGGGCTCGTGGCATACGGGGTCAGCATGGGGCTGATGGTCCGGGCCGGCCTGGGGCTGGAGCCGTGGAGCGTGTTCAACCAGGGCATCGCGCGGCACACAGGGCTGACCATCGGCACCGTCACGATCGTCACCGGGGCGCTGATCCTGCTGCTGTGGGTCCCGCTGCGCCAGCGGCCGGGCCTGGGCACGATCTCGAACGTGGTGATCCTCGGGCTCGTCATGGACGCGACGCTGGAACTCGTGCCCGCGGTGCGGCCGCTGGCCGTCCGCATCCCGCTGCTGGTGACCGCGGTGCTCCTCAACGGCGCCGCGACCGGCCTCTACCTCTCGGCCCGCTTCGGCGCCGGCCCGCGCGACGGGCTGATGACCGGGCTGCACCGGCGCACCGGCCGCCCGCTCCGACTGGTGCGGACCTGCATCGAGCTGACGGTCCTGGTCGCGGGCTTCGCGCTCGGCGGCTCCGTGGGCGTCGGCACGGTGGTGTACGCGCTGGCGATCGGGCCGCTCGCGCAGTTCTTCCTCCGCCGCTTCGCGATCGAGGGGCTGGCCGAGCGGCCGTCGCTCGTGGTGGCCCGCTCCCCCGAGCCGTCACCGGGGCGCGCGATACTGCCTTAGGTGACCTCTGCCATGCGTCTGCGCCATCCCTACCTCGACCACCCCCGCCCACTGCCCTTCGCCCACCGGGGCGGCACCGCGGACGGCCTGGAGAACACCACCGTCGCCTTCCGTCGCGCCGTGGACCTCGGCTACCGCTACCTGGAGACCGACGTCCACGCCACGTCCGACGGCGCCCTGGTCGCCTTCCACGACACGACCCTGGACCGGGTCACCGACACCCGCGGCACCATCGCGGACCTCCCCTGGCGGGCGGTCCGCCGGGCCCGGGTCGCCGGCCGGGAGCCGCTGCCGCTGTTCGAGGAGTTGCTGGAGGAGTTCCCTGAGGCGCGGTGGAACGTCGACCTCAAGGCGGAGGGTGCGCTGGAACCGCTGCTGGCCCTGTTGCGCCGCACCGGCGCCTGGGACCGGGTGTGCGTCGGCTCGTTCTCCGAGGCCCGGGTGGCCCGGGCGCAGCGACTGGCCGGCGGCCGGATGGCCAGCTCGCTGGGCACCCGCGGGGTGGCCGGGCTGCGCCTGCGCTCCTACGGGCGCGGGGCGCTGCCGCTGGACCGGTTGCTGGGCGCGGCGGTGCGGCGCAGCGCGGTCTGCGTCCAGGTCCCCGAGCGGCAGTCCGGCATCCCCGTCGTCGACCCGCTCTTCCTCCGCGCCGCGCACGCACTGGGCATGCAGGTCCATGTCTGGACGATCAACGACGCCGACCGGATGCGCGCACTGCTGGACCTGGGTGTGGACGGCATCATGACCGACGACCTCGAAACGCTGCGAACGGTGCTGAGGGAGCGGGGGTGTTGGCACGCGTGACGGCCGGGTCGCCTGGCCCGCTGCGACCCGATAGGGCGGGCACGTCCGGTTCCCCGCTGCCGCCGACGACGTGATCGACGCGGTCCGCCCGACCCACCGCCGAGAGCCGGCGGCCGCGTTGGCCCGACATCTCCCACCCCTGCCGGGCAATTGCCAAGCAGTAGGGGGAAGTTGGTTGGGAGTCCTCGCCGAGAACCTCAGCAGCCAACCGGTCGGCCGGCGCTCCGCGTGATGGCCAGGATCGCCATGTCGTCGTCGCGCGGGCCGCCGGTCCACTGCTCGACGTCGCGGACGAGCGCCTCGATCACCTCGTCCGGCTGCCGGAACGGGCCCCGGCCGCTCAGTCCGCGCGCCGGGTCGTAGAAGGCCCCGGTGCGGTCCCGGGCCTCCGTCACGCCGTCCGTCACCAACAGGAGCGTGCCGCCGGGCGGCAGGAGCCAGGTCTCGGCCTCGGCCTGCGGCACGCCGAGGCCGCTCATGCCCAGGGGGAGCCCCGGTTCGGCCGGCTCCAGTACGGACACGGCCGTGCCGTCGAGGAGATACGGGGCGGGGTGGCCGCAGTTCAGCAGCCGCACCCGGTCCCTGCCCGGCGGAATCTCGCCGAGCAGCGCCGTGACGAAGCCCTCCATCCGGACCTCCTCCTCGCGCAGCGCGCCCTCCTTGAGCAACGCACGCTCCAGCCGCCCCGCCAACGCCGCGAGGTCGGGTGCCTGGTCCACCTCCACCCGGAACGCGCCCAGCAGCGCGGCGACCGTCCCGATCGCGCCCATCCCCTTGCCCCGCACGTCCGCGATCAGCAGCCGGGTGCCGTACGGGGTGTCCTGCACCGCGTAGGCGTCGCCGCCGATCAACGCCTCGATCTGCGCGGCCTTGTAGACCGCGGCGACGGTCAACGGGCCGACCCGCGTCGGCGGCGGGGGCAGCACGGCCCGTTGGGCGGCCTCGGCGACGGACCGCACCGTCGCCAGACGGCGTCCGTGGCGGGCGACGACCCGGTTGACCCCGATGGCGATGAGCGCGGTGAACGCCAGGTTGGCCAGCTCGATCGCCGACGCGACGACGTTGCCGAGATGGCCGGCCACGAACAACAGCCCCGCCTCGACGAGGACGACGGCCACCCCGGCGGCGATCGTGTGCCACAGCGAGAGCAGCGCTCCGGCCACGGTCACGGCCGCGACCAGCAGGTAGTCGCCCCAATATTCGCGCGGCGAGAAGAGGTTCCAGAGGGCTCCGACGACGATCATCGCGGCCGGCATGAACGGGACGTACCGGGGCCAACGCGTGGCGGAAGGACCCATCCGCATCCCCGATTCCGAATCCAGGCGCATGCCAGCTCGTTCCCGAGTGGCGATCGTATGGGGCGAGATCGGGACACAGTGCGCGCATCGCCGGGGGAAGACCGCAGCGCGCCTCGTCAGCCCGCGGACGCGGCAACCGCCCGGCCCTGAAAGGGCTTCGGCGACAACACCCCTGACGCGAAAAGGCCCCTCCCTGAAACGGAAGGGGCCTTGCGTGGAGCGCCCGGCAGGCCTTGCACCTGCATCTCCCACCGGTTGGTGGACGTCTTGCCTTGGACCACAGACGCATCGCTCCCGCCCGCGGGCCGAAGCTGCACCATGATCATAACGGATGGGAGGAGGGGCCGATGACCAGGACGGCTTCGACCTTCGGTTCCGGCTTCGGTTCCGAGGAAGTGGGGAACCGGGGCCGCGGCAGACCACGTTGGTCCCGCGGCGACCGCACCCCGCCGGGCGATGGCTGGGCATTGCCCTGGCTCTTGTTCTTCCATCCGCTCACGCGCGGCGAGGAAGCGGAGTATTTTGCCGCGTGCGACGCGTTTGGGGTGTCCCGCTGGCGAGGACTCAGGCGCAACGGACGTGACGGACGGGAATCCGATACCTGACCGGATTTAGCCCTTGAGGGCGTGGGGCGGTAGTGTACGCCTTTGGCTCACCAGGCGGACCGTTACTGCGCGCTCAACTCCATGAGGCGCTGGGTGACATCTGCTGCCAGATGTGACAAACCGGGCGTTGGTGGGTACAACAAGGGGCGGCACGACGGGCGACGCAGGCGACGTATGTCCCGATGACGGGAATCTTCACCGCCGACCGGACGTTGACCGGATGACGACGACAGCGACACCTGTCCTGTGGGCGACAAGCCCGGGAGGCACGATTCATGAGTGAGCGAGCTCTCCGCGGCACGCGCCTCGTGGTGACCAGCTACGAGACCGACCGCGGCATCGACCTGGCCCCGCGCCAGGCGGTGGAGTACGCATGCCAGAACGGACATCGTTTCGAGATGCCGTTCTCGGTTGAGGCCGAGATTCCGCCGGAGTGGGAGTGCAAGGTTTGCGGTGCACCCTCGCTTCTGGTGGATGGGGATGGCCCTGAGGAGAAGAAGGGCAAGCCCGCGCGTACGCACTGGGACATGCTCATGGAGCGGCGGACCCGCGAGGAGTTGGAGGAGGTGCTGGCCGAGCGGCTGGCAGTCCTGCGCTCCGGCACCATGAACATCGCCGTGCATCCGCGCGACACCAACCGCAAGTCCGCCTGAGAGCGGACCGAGCCTGACGGCACGCGGCAAGGGCCGGTGCCACCGCAACCGACGGTGGCACCGGCCCTTGCCGTGCGTGCGCATGCCTGGCAGGCACCAAAGCCCGTAGGGGGCACCGGAGTCCGGTGCCCCCTACGGTCGTTTCAGCGGGTGAGCGGCGGGTCCTCGCGGGGTGCGGCCGGCGGGTCGTCGGGGTGGATCACCTGGCCCTGGACGACCTTGCCGTCCGGACGGTGCATCCGGGCCTGCTGGTAGGCGTCGCCGAAGGACCCGGGGGTGAAGCCGGGGCGGCGGGTCAGCAGCTTGTCGGCGCGGCGCAGGATCAGGCGGCCGGTCGGCGGGAGGAGGCAGAGCAGCCCCAGCACGTCCGAGAGCAGGCCGGGCAGGATCAGCAGCAGCCCGCCGATCATCGGGAGGGTGTTGCCGGTGCCTGCGGAGCCGGTCTCCCGCGGGGCGTCGGGGGTGCCGGTGGTCTGGAGGGCCTCGGTGAGGTTCCGCCAGGCACGGCGGCCGGCGCGCTTGATCACCGCGCCGCCGACGAGAACCCCGGCGACCAGCAGCAGGAACACCGTCAGGCCGTTGGTGGCGCCGGCGACCACCGTCAGCAGCCAGATCTCCAGCACCATCCAGGCGGCGATGCCCAACGGGACGAACCGACGGGCGCGCGAGCGGGGCGGGCGGGGATTCGGCGATGGCGTGGCTCCGAACGTCATGCCACCAGTGTGCCTGGCCCGGCCGACGAGGGGCTCAGCGGCCGCGGATCTTGCTCACCTTGGAGCCCACGCCCCAGGAGGTGATCCGCCAGAGCGCCTCCACGACGATGTCGCGGCTCATCTTGCTGTCGCCCAGCTCCCGTTCGACGAAGGTGATGGGCACCTCGACGACGTGGTAGCCGGCCTGGACGGCCCGGCGGGCCAGGTCGACCTGGAAGCAGTAGCCCTGGGACGCGACCTCGTCCAGGCCCAGGCCCTGGAGCGTCTCGGCCCGGAAGGCGCGGAAGCCGCCGGTGACGTCGCGGATCGGGACGTCCAGCATCAGCCGGGAGTAGGTGCTGCCGCCGCGGGAGAGGAACTCACGGTGCTTGGGCCAGTTCACCACCCGGCCGCCGGGGACCCAGCGCGAGCCGAGTACCAGGTCGGCACCCTTGAGGGCGGTGAGGAGCCGGGGCAGCTCCTCGGGCTGGTGGGAGCCGTCGGCGTCCATCTCGACCAGCACGCCGTGGCCGTTCTCGATGCCCCAGCGGAAGCCCGCGAGGTAGGCGGCGCCGAGGCCCTCCTTGCCCCTGCGGTGCAGGACGTGGACCTTGTCGTCCTCGGCGGCCAACTCGTCGGCCAGCTTGCCGGTGCCGTCGGGGCTGTTGTCGTCCGCGATCAGGACGTGCGCCTCGGGGACGGAGGACCGCACCCGCGAGACGATCGGCTTGATGTTCTCCGCCTCGTTGTAGGTCGGAATGATCACCAACGTGCTGCCGAGCGGACCGTACTGCCGCTGCCCGTCTGTCACTGCTGTCCCTTCTCGTCCTTCGTTCGCCCGCGCCGGCCGACGATGACGGCGGCCCCGCAGGACAGGAGGCCCACGATAGCGAGCACCCACTCGGGAGCCGCGCCAACGCGGTCGGCCAGCGTCGTTTCGTCGCGCAGAGGGATGCGGGCCGAGACCACACCCTGGGTGAATTCGGGAATCTGGTGCGTAACGGTCCCGTCCGGAGCGACCACCGCGCTGATGCCGCTCGTGGCCGCGGTGACCACCGCCCGGCCGTGCTCGACGGCCCGCAGCCTGGACATCGCCAACTGCTGCTCGGGCTGGCCGGTCCGGCCGTAGGTGGCGTTGTTGGTCTGCACGACCAGCGCCCGGGCGCCGGCGCCGACGGTGTCGTGGACGATCTCGTCGTAGGCGACCTCGAAGCAGATGACGTCGCCCAGCTTGGCCGGGCCGACCTTCAGCAGGCCGGTGTGGTCGCCAGGGTAGAAGTCGCGGGGCACCCGCTGGAAGCGCGTGATGATCTTGCTGAGCTCGGCTCGGAAGGGCACGTACTCGCCGAACGGCACCGGGTGTTGCTTGGTGTACGAGGCGCCGGGGCCGGTCTTGGGGTCCCAGACGATGCCCTCGTTGAAGACGTAGCCGGGCTTGGTGGGGTGGTCGATGAGGGCGCCGACGAGGACCGGGACGCCGATCGCCTTGACCGCCTCGTCGATCCGGTCGTACGCCTGCGGGTACTGGAAGGGGTCCAGGTCGGAGGAGTTCTCCGGCCAGATGACCAGGTCCGGCTTGGGCACCCGGTGGTGCCGGACGTCGTCGGCCAGCTTCTCGGTGGCGCTGGCGTGGTTGTCGAGGATCTTCATCGGGCGGCCCAGGAAGTCCATGCCGGCCCGCTGGACGTTGCCCTGGACCACGGCGATCCGGACGGTGTCGTCGGCCTTGGTCGGGACCGGGACCGCCAGGCCGGCGAGGGTGATCGCGGCGGCCAGCCCGAACGCCTCCAGCGCCCGGACCAGTCCGCGCTGGCCCGCGCCGTGGCGCATCCCCCACAGGCCGACCGCGGCGGCGGCCAGCAGGCTGCCGGCCAGCGCGACGGCGAAGGTCACCAGCGGGGCGCCGCCGAGCGCGGCGAGCGGGGTGAACGACGAGCCGGTGTTGGCGAAGGCCAGGCGGCCCCAGGGGAAGCCGCCGAACGGCAGCCGGTCCCGGGCCCACTCCTGGGCGACCCACAGGCAGGCGCCCCACAGCGGCCAGCCGGGCAGCCGGGAGGTGAGCGCCAGCCCGGCCCCCATCACCACGACGAAGAGCGCCTCGGCGATGGACAGGCCCACCACCGCGTCCCAGCCGACCACGTGCAGCCACTTCAGCAGGAGCAGGAAGAACGGCAGCCCGAACGCGAAGCCGGTCCAGGCGCCCTGGCGGGCCCGGCGGCCGCGGGTCAGCAGCGCCAACGCGGCCACCGCCACCAGCGACAGCGGCCACAGGCCGTACGGGGGGAAGGCCAGGCCGAGGGCGAGGCCGGCGGCGGCCGCGAGGGCGGTGCGCGGGGCCTCGCGGCGGGCCAGGGCGGCCAGCCGGCGGGCGCGGCCGGGGCGGTGTCCGGCGTCGGTCACGCCGGACGGCGCCGGGCCGGTGGGCGCGGCGGCGTCGGTGGTCTCGGAACCCGATGGCACGTCGCGGGCCTTCCTGCAGGTCGTCCGTTAGTCAGCCGACCGTACATCGGAGGGCCCCGAGGGCGGGTACGGGGTGTGCGGGCCGTGACGGGCGGGCGGCCTGCGGCGCCGTCCTCGTCGGGGGTGGGGGTGCGGATCGGGCCCGGCGCCCTTCGGGCCGACCTGGGACCCGCTGGCTGCGGGTCGACCGAAAGCCGTTGTCTACTGAGCGCCGGGCCCCACCCGGGTCGCACCTGCCGACCGACCTAGCCGTCGCCCTGGCGCTGGACCTGGCTCCCAGTGGCGGTGTGCCGGATGGCTCGCCGCCCCATGGCCCAGCAGCGTTCGACGACTGCGCGGAGGTCCCGGTCGGACGTCCTGTGGTGGACTCGGCCGAACCTACCGGCCCACCGGCGGCTGCTGTCAACAGTCGCTACTTCTGCGTCGGTTTCGCGTCGTCCCAGGTCAGTGCCGAGCATTCCCAGGTAGGGCAAGCAGGTGCGGCGCGGTGTCGGGGCGCCACCGGCTCCCGCGATGTCACTCGTTCGGCCGGTCGAAGATGAGCCGACCGCCGACGACGGTGCGCAGGCAGCGCGGGAGGTCGTTGCCGGGGGTGAGATCGGGCAGGCCGGGGGTGCCGGAACGGGGGTCGGTGGACCAGCGCTCGACGCGCTCGTCGGGGGCCTGGACGAGCAGTTCGCCGGTCTGCCAGACCGCGTAGTCGGCGGGGGCGCCGGGCACCAGGACGCCGGCGTCGTCACGGCCGATGGCGCGCCAGCCGCCGCGGGTGTGGGCGGTGAACGCGGCGCGGGCGGAGATGCCGTGGGCGCGGGTGCGGTGGAAGACGGCGGCGCGCACGGTGCCCCAGGGGTCGAGCGGGGTGACCGGGCTGTCGGAGCCGAGGGCAAGCGGGACGCCGGCCTTGAGGAGGGCGGCGTAGGGGTTGAGGCCGGCGGCCCGGTCGGCGCCGAGGCGGGCGGCGTACATGCCGTCGGGGCCGCCCCAGGCCGCGTCGAAGGCGGGCTGCACGGAGGCGGTCAGGGCGAGGTCGGCGAAGGCGGCGATGGTCTTGTCGGTGAGCATCTCGGCGTGCTCGACGCGGTGCCGGGCGGCGCGGACGCGGGGCAGGCCGACGCGGTCGGCGGCGGCCCGGACGCCGTCGGTGACGGCGGTCAGGGCGGCGTCGCCGATGGCGTGGAAGCCGGCCTGGATGCCGGCCTCGGTGCAGGCGGCGACGTGGGCGGCGACGGCGTCGGCGTCGAGGTGTGCGGCGCCGGTGTGGTCGGCGTCGGCGTAGGGGGCGTGCAGGTGGGCGGTGTGCGAGCCGAGGGAGCCGTCGGCGAAGAGGTCGCCGGCGGCGCCGTGGGCGCCGAGCTCGCGGATCCGGTCGGCGTCCTTTGCGGATGCGATCAGTTCGGCCCAGTAGCCGATGACGCGCGGGCCGGTGCGCTCGGCGGCGCGGGCGAGCAGCGCGGTGAAGTCGTCCTCGCTGGAGATCTGCGGGCCGGCGCACTCGTGGACGGTGCCGATGCCGAGCGCGGCGGCCCGGGCCAGCGCGGCCGCCTGGGCCTCGGCGCGCTGGGCGGGGGTGACGGTGGCGTACGCGGCGGCCCGCACGGCGTGGTGGGCGTCACCGGTCAGCGGCCCGTCGGGGTGGAAGCCGGACCGTTCGCGGACGCCCGGGACCAGGTCGAGCAGGGCGGTGGTGACGACCGCGGAGTGCACGTCGACGCGGGTGAGGTAGAGCGGGCGGCCGCCGGCGGCGGCGTCCAGTTCGGCGCGGGACGGCGGGCGGCCCTCGGGCCAGGCGCTGGCGTCCCAGCCGTGGCCGAGCAGGACGGTGCCGGCCGGGCGGGCGGCGGCGAACCGGCGGATCCGGTCGAGGGCGTCGGCCAGGGTGGCGGCGCCGGCGAGGTCCAGGCCGGTGAGGGCCAGCCCGGTGGCCGTGGTGTGCACATGTGCATCCGTGAACGCCGGGGTGACCAACGCGCCGTCGAGCCACACCACTTCGTCGACGCCGTCGGCGAAGGAGTCGGCCGCGCCCTCCTCGCCGACCCAGGCGATCCGGTCGCCCTCGACGACCATCGCGGTGGCGAAGGGGTCGGCGGGGCTGTGCACCTCACCGCCCCGCAGGAGGACGGTGCGGGGGGCCTGCTCGGGGTTGCGCTCGCTCATACCGGACAGTCTGGCCCCTGGGTGGGGGCGCCGGGCGTCCGGGGGTCGGCTCCCGGCCGGGTCAGATCCGCGGCGGGCGGGATTCGTAGGGGGTGGAGAGCACCACCGTGGTGCGGGTCGAGACGCCGGCCAGGGTGCGGATGCGGGTGAGCAGGTGCTCCAGCTCCAGCGGGGTGGCGACCCGGACCTTGAGGATGTAGTTCTCGTCGCCGGCGACGCTGTGGCACGCCTCCAACTCGGGGACCTCGGCGAGCCGGTCGGCGATGTCGTCCGGGGCGCTGGGGTCGAAGGGTTTGACCGAAATGAAGGCGGTGAGCGGCAGGCCCACGGCCTCGGGGTCGACGATGGCGGCGTAGCCGCGGATCACCCCGCGCTGTTCCAGGCGGCGCACCCGTTGGTGCACCGCCGAGGTGGACAGGCCGGTGGCCTTGCCCAGGTCGGTGTAGCTCATCCGCCCGTCCTTGACGAGCAGATCCACGATTTGTCGGTCCAACTCCTCCACCCGCTCAACCTACTGTGCGCGGGCGCGTGTGCGCACCGCGCGCCCGATCGTGGACACCCGAGCGCCGGCCCGTGTGAGCAATGCCACACCAGTGACGCGGGGTCCACGGGGTGCGGGCGATTATGCGCCCGGCATGGAGGGCATTGCTGGTGTTGGCCGAGACCGCCGGTCACACGAACGAACGTCAGCGGTCCGAGTGGCCCACCCGAGGGGGATGGACATCATGCGACGCCTCAAGCAGGACTCCGCCGCGGCCGACGTCGGCGCCCAGGAGGGCGACAGTTTCGACTTCCTCGCCGAGGACGGCGTGGACGATCCCTTCGACACCTACGAGATCTACCGCGTGAGCTGCCCGGACTGCGGGCAGCCGATCGCGCTGCTGGCGGACGAGGACACGCTCCCGGAGCACGCGCTGTGCCCCTCGCCGTGGAACCCGTTCGCGCTGACGGTGTGCCAGGGATCGGGCCGGCCGGCGTCCGACGCCCCGGACACCGACGACATGATGGACGCTCAGGAGCTGGACGCCGCCATCCTGTTGACGCTTCCGGCGGGCCTGGACTGGCGCCGCCAGCCGTTCTCGCACCCCGGTGGTCCCGGCGAGCGGGCGGTCCGGGTGCCGCGCTCGCGCCGCCGGAGCTGATCCGCCCGCCGGCCGCGCCCGTTCACCAGTAGCGGCCGGCGAGCATCGCCTCCAGCGTGTCCCGGTGCATGATCAGCCCGTCGGGGTCGTCCGGGACCGGGCACTCCCCGAAATGGACGCGCCGGTAGGCCACCCTCAGCATGACGACGGCGTGCCGCAGGGCCGCGTAGAGGGTGTGGAACTCCATTGCGCGGGGCCGGTGTCCGGTCAGTCGGGCGTACCGGCCCTCCACTTGGTCCCGGCGCAGGAAGTCGGGCAGTCCGTGCTGGCCACTCGCCTCCGTGAGGTCCTGGAAGAAGCGGTGGAGGTAGATCATCCAGCCGAGGTCGAGTTCGCGGGGGCCGAGCGCGGCCAGTTCCCAGTCGAGGACCGCGGCCGGCGCGAAGCCGTCGTAGACGATGTTGCCGATCCGGGCGTCGCCCCAGCTCAGTACGGGGTCGTCGGGACCGTCGGGCCAGTGGTCGGCGAGCCAGGCGAAGCCGCGCTCGATGAGCGGGGAGCGCGGGAGGCCGTCCACGACCCAGGCGTAGTAGGCGCGTTGGGACGCGACGTGGCGGGCGAGGGTGCTGCCGGTTCCGGGTGTGGCGAGGAACGCGGCGGATTCCGGCGGGACCTGGTCGTGCAGGCGGGCGAGGACGGCGACGCTGGCGGCCGCCAGCGCGTCGCGTTCGGCGTCGGTGGCGTCGTGCAGCCAACTCCCCTCGTAGGTATAGGGCATGACGTCCGGTGGGACGCGGCCGGTGGCGCGGGTCATGACGAAGAAGGGGGCGCCGAGGTGTGCGGGGTCCTCCTCCAGCCAGAGGGTGCGGGGGACCGGCAGGTCGGTGTGGTCGGCGACCAGGCGCATGGTGCGGTACTGCCGCGCCATGTCGTAGTGCGGGAAGACGGTGTACGCGGCGGGGTCGGCGGCGAGCCGGAGGACGCAGCGGAGGGTCCCGTCCGGGCCGGGCGGGGCCGGGAGTTGGAGGGACGACGGGTCGGGGTGGTCGAGGTCGAAGAGCAGGGTCTCGCTGGACATGCCGTTGGAGTCGGGGACGGTGGTGCGGGTGGCGCGGGCGCCAGGCAGGCGGGTGCCGAGCCAGGTGGTGAGTCGGTCGGTGAGGTCGCCGGGGTCGCGGGTGGTGGTGCGCGGGCGCGGGGTGCCGGTCATCGGCCCGCCTCCGGACGGTCCTGCGGGGCGGGGGCGACGTCGTGGTAGCCGGTGAAGCCGCTGGGGTCGTGGCGGCCGAAGCTGCCGTGCTCGAAGATGCCGTAGCCGGTGCGGCCTTCGAGGGTGAAGCGGGCGGCGTGGTCGGTGACGCCGAAGGCGGCGCGGGGGTGGGCGCCGAGGTCGGAGAGGTCGTAGGTGCGGCGGTCGACCCAGTCGCGGCCCTGCCAGGTGCCGTGCTGCCAGTCGTCGGCGGGCGGATAGCCGGCGCCGAGGGCGAGGGGCGAGGAGGTGAGGATCTCCGCGGTGAGGTCGAGGGGTGTGCGGGTCGGGTCGGTGAGGTGGAGGACGGCGCGTTCGGGGTGCCTGGTGCCGGGGCAGTAGGCGATGTCGGCGTGCGGCCAGCCGAGTTGGCGGTCCGGGGTGCCGTTGCGGACCAGCAGTGCCTCGTTGAGGGTGCGGTGTCCGTCGGCGTCCTCCTGGACGATGACCATGACGAACCGGTCGTCGAAGCGGACCGGGCACCAGATCCAGTGGAACCCCTCGGTCGGGGCCTCGGCGGCGGCCCGGCCGCCGTCCTCGCCGGGAATCGGGCGCACGCCCCAACTGCGGTCCCTGGTACCGGTCCACTCCCCCGCGGTGACGGTGAGTTCCTCGCCGGCCGCGCGGATGGTGCCGGTGCAGGTGCCGGCCTGGACGAAGCGGCGGCCCTCCAATATCAGTCGGTCGGCGCGGTGTTGGGTGTGGTGCGGCTCCCAGACGGTCGGGAAGGAGCCGGTCCAGGTCAGGTCGTAGGACAGGCCGTCCGGGTCGGCGGGGTCGGGGGCGCAGGTGAGTCGGATGCGGCGGAGCGGTTCCTCGACGGTGAGCGCGAGCGGGCCGACGGTCAGCGCCAGGCGGTCGTCGGTGAGCGCGTCGGAGGCCCGTACGGCGTGCAGTTGGTCGCCGAGGCGGAGGGTGGCGTAGGCGTCGATGACGCCGGTGTTGGGGTAGACGCCGAGGCCGGCGATGAGCAGGGCGCGGCCGGTGTGGTCCAGGACGTGGAAGATGCAGCGGTCGTAGGCGTTGCGGTCGCTGGTGGCGACCTGTCGCATGGAGAGCGGTGCCTGGTGGATCGGGTATTCGTCGAGCGCGATCGGACGGTCGGTCACGGTCCCTCCAGGGCGCGGTCGGACGGTGGATCACCGGGGAACGAAGAAGAATTGACGGTACGTCAGATATCGGGTGGCGGCCACACCCTGCGGCCGATGACGAGACATGTAGGTGACGTAGTGCGGTTGTGCCTGTTACCGTCGCGCTCGTCCCGCGTGCCCCGTACCGACCCCGACCCCAGGAGCGACGACGATGCCCCCACTCCCCCTGCACTGCCCGCGCTGCGGTGACGCCGCGGGCGACCTCACCGGCTGCCGGTCCTGCGCCCGTGACGGCATCGGCGTCAACACCCCGCCCCCGCTGGCGGACCTGACCGGGCTGGATCTCGCGGCGTACCCGGGCGGCCCGTGGGGCTGGCCGACGGCGCTGCCAGTGCCGGGCCCACCGGTCACCCTCGGCGAGGGGAACACCCCCGTCGTCCGGCTGCGCACCGAGGACCGGTCCGCGGACGGTTCACAATCGGCCATCGACGCGGGCGAGTTGTGGCTGAAATACGAGGGCGGAAATCCGACCGGGTCGCACAAGGACCGGGCGATGTCCGTCGGGGTGGCCGCGGCGCTGGCGGCCGGCGCGGGCACCGTGGTCGCGGCGTCCTCGGGGAACGCGGGGGCGGCGGCCGCGGCCTACGCCGCGCGGGCCGGGCTGCGCTGCGTGGTGTTCACCACCGATGCGGTGCCGGCCGGACTCCGGGCGCAGATCGATGCGTTGGGGGCGGAGCGGGTGGTCGTTCCCGGCGGCGGCGAGGCGCGGAACGCCGCGATGACCCGGGCCGTCACGGAGCACGGCTGGTATCCGCTGACCAGCTTCGCGGAGTCACGGCCGGGCAGCAATCCGTACGGGAACGAGGGGTACAAGTCGGTCGCCTACGAGCTGGCCCGGGACTTCGCCGGGCGGCGGATCGACACGGTGGTGGTGCCCACCAGCCGGGGCGACCTGTTGGCCGGAATCAGCCGTGGTTTCCGGGAGTTGGCGGCGGCCGGGCTGGTCGAGGCGGCGCCGCGGCTGGTGGTCGCGGAGACCACCCCGTCGGCGCCGTTCACCGCGGCGCTGCGCCGGACCGACCGGGCCGAGCAGGAGCGGACCCGGGTGACGCCGGGGGCGTCGGTGGCGTTCTCACTGGGCGGGGACCGGCCGTGCTGGCAGGGGTTGGACGCCCTGTGGCGGACCGGCGGCACGGCCGTGGCGGTGGACGACGAGGTGGCCCTGGCCGAGCACCGGCGGCTGGCCGCGGAGGGGCTGCTGCTGGAGCCGTCGTCCGCGGTGCCGGTGGCGGTGGCCCGCGAACTGGCCGCCGCGCCCGGCGCGTTGGTGGTGGCGATCGGGACGGCCACCGGAATGAAGGGGCTCGGCGACTGAACTGGCGGGGGCGGGACGCCGGTCGGCCCCGCCCCCGCGGGTTCAGTGGGACTCCGGCCCCGCCAGGTGGCGGGCGATCACCATCCGCTGGATCTGGTTGGTGCCCTCGACGATCTGGAGCACCTTGGCCTCGCGCATGTAGCGTTCGGCCGGGAAGTCGACGGTGTAGCCGTAACCGCCGAGCAGTTGGACGGCATCCGTGGTGACCCGCATCGCGGTGTCGGTGCAGAACAGCTTGGCCATCGCCGCCTCCTTGGAGAACGGCAGGCCGGCGTCGCGCAGCCGGGCGGCGCTGAGGTAGAGGGCACGGCCCGCCTCCACCTGGGTCGCCATGTCCGCGAGCATGAAGCGCAGGCCTTGGAAGTCCACGATGGGGCGGCCGAATTGGCGGCGCCCGGCAGTGTAGGCGAGGGCCTCGTCCAGCGCGGCCTGGGCGACGCCGATCGCGCAGGCGGCGATGCCCAGGCGGCCGGAGTCCAGGGCGGAGAGCGCGATGGAGAAGCCCTGGCCCTCGTCGCCGATGCGGCGGGCGTCGGGCACCTGGACGCCGTCGAAGTGCAGTTGCGCGGTCGGCGAGCCCTTCATGCCCATCTTCCGCTCGGGCTTGGCCGCTTCCAGCCCCGCGACGTCGCCGGGGACGAGGAAGGCGGTGATGCCGTGCGGGCCGCCCTCGCCGGTGCGGGCCAGGACGGTGTAGAAGTCGGCCACGCCGCCGTGGGTGATCCACGCCTTGGTGCCCTCGATGGTCCAGCGGTCGCCCTGCCGGGTGGCGCGGGTGGTCAGGGCGGCGGCGTCGGAGCCGGCGGCGGGCTCGGAGAGGCAGTAGGCGCCGAGCAGGCCGCCGCCGAGCATGGCGGGGAGGTGCTCGGCACGCTGCTCCTTGGTGCCGTATCCGGCCAGCGCATGGCAGGCGAGGGTGTGCACGCTGACGCCGAGGCCCACGGTGAGCCGGGCGGCCGCGAGCTCCTCCACGACCTGGAGGTAGACCTCGTAGGGCTGCTCGCCGCCACCGAACTCCTGGGCGTACGGCAGGGAGAGCAGGCCGGATTCGGAGAGCAGGGTGAACAGGGCGCGCGGGAAGCGGCCGGCCTCCTCTTCTTCCGCGGCGGTTGGCCGGATCTCGCGCTCGGCGAGCTCGCGTACCAGGGCCATCAGGTCGCGGGCCTCCTCGGTGGGCAGCCTGCGGTCCACCGGCGGGGGGACGTACTCGGTCATGGCGGCGCTCTCCTCCCTCTCGGGCGCTGCGGCGACGCGCACATGGGGTAGGGCGGCGGCGCCGGATTCCGTCGTGCCTGGCCGATGATCGTCTTCCGGGTCGCGGAAGGCGATGACCTGCGGCTGTGGCGCTAGGAGTATGCCCGATCGGCGGCCCCGCGTCACGGGTTGATGATCGATTACCTGGCGGAATCCGGCGACTTGGGACGTCGAGCACGGTGGTGGGAATTGGTCCGAACCATTGACTCACTGGTCTAGTCCTTCTACCTTCTCCTCCAACGTTCCGCGCGTTCATGCCAATTCGGCAGGCATGGGGGTGCCGGACGCCGTCATGCTCCACCCTCGCCCCCTCCGAGGAGACGACATGCTCAGACCGCACCGGAAGCGAGCCCCGCGGAGACTGGTCGCCGCCGCGACCGCGCTGTGTACCGCGGCCCTGGCCGGCACGCTCTTCGCCGGCTCCGCCACCGCCCGCCCCGCCGACGCCCCCACCGCCGGACACCCGAACACCGCGGCCCAGGCCACCGCGCCGAAGACCACCGCGGCGGGCGACAAGGTCGTCGGATACTTCACCGACTGGGGCATCTACGACCGGAATTACCAGGTCAAGGACGTCCAGACGTCCGGCTCCGCGGACAAGCTGACGCACATCAACTACGCCTTCGGCAACGTCCAGGGCGGCAAGTGCGCGATCGGCGACTCCTACGCCGACTACGACAAGGCGTTCACCGCCGACCAGAGCGTCGACGGCAAGGCGGACACCTGGGACGACCCCAACGGCCTGCGCGGCAACTTCAACCAACTGCGCAAGCTCAAGAAGCTGCACCCCAACCTCAAGATCCTCTGGTCGTTCGGCGGTTGGACCTGGTCGGGCGGGTTCGGCGAGGCCGCCAAGGACCCGGCGGGGTTCGCCCAGTCCTGCTACGACCTGGTCAAGGACACGCGCTGGGCGGACGTCTTCGACGGCATCGACATCGACTGGGAGTACCCCAACGCCTGCGGCCTGACCTGCGACACCAGCGGCAAGGACGCCTT
Source organism: Streptomyces sp. NPDC090442 (assembly GCF_044769405.1). Lineage (NCBI taxonomy): Bacteria > Bacillati > Actinomycetota > Actinomycetes > Kitasatosporales > Streptomycetaceae > Streptomyces > Streptomyces sp. NPDC090442. Next base: position 10,243 of record NZ_JBIVXW010000009.1, on the reverse strand, counting down.
CACCAACGTGCTCAAGGCGGTCCGGGACAAGTTCGGCAAGGACAACCTGGTGACCGCGGCGATCACCGCGGACGCCTCGGACGGCGGCAAGATGGACGCGGCCGACTACGGGGGCGCGTCCCAGTACGTCGACTGGTACAACGCGATGACCTACGACTACTTCGGCGGCTGGGACGCCAAGGGGCCGACCGCCCCGCACTCCCCGCTGACGTCGTACCAGGGCATACCGAAGGCCGGATTCAACACCACCGACACCATCGCCAAGCTCAAGAAGCTGGGCGTGCCGGCGGACAAGCTGCTGCTGGGCATCGGCTTCTACGGCCGCGGCTGGCAGGGCGTCACCCAGGACGCGCCGGGCGGCACCGCGAGCGCCGCGGCCCCGGGCAAGTACGAGGCGGGCATCGACGACTACAAGGTGATCAAGGACCGCTGCCCGGCCACCGGCACGGTGGGCGGCACCGCCTACGCCAAGTGCGGTGACCAGTGGTGGAGTTACGACACCCCGCAGACCATCGGCACCAAGATGGCCTACAAGGACGCCCAGGGGCTGGGCGGCACCTTCTTCTGGGAGCTGAGCGGGGACACCCCGGACGGGGAGCTGATCAAGGCCATCAGGTAACCCCGGTTGCGGGGAAGTAGCCCCGTCCGCAGGGCCGTTGCGGCCACATGGGCAGCAACTCGCCCTGGAGGACAGGGCGGTGAGCGGGTGGGAGGCGCCGGCCTCCCACCCGCTCCGCCGTTTTCCGTAGGCACCCCGGCCCGGCCGGCGCGGCGTCGCGTCAGAGCGGCGGGCGGGGCGGTGCCGGGCAGCCGGGCTCGTACTCCTCTATCAGCCGGAGGGTGTCGCCCAGCCCGCGCACCAGCAGCAACACCACGGTCTCGCGCGGCAGTTCCTGCGTCTCGATCCAGTCGAGGGTGACGCCCTCGACGCTGGAGAGCCAGCCCGCCAGCGTCGTCCGGGCGAACGGGGGGAGGTCCGGGCGGCCCCAGGCACCGCGGGCGATGGTGGTCAGCAGCTTGGCCCGGACCTCGGAGCGCAGCGCCAGCACCTCGGCGTCGAAGCCGACCCCGCCGGTCACGATCGCGCGGTAGGCGGCCTGATGGTACTGGGCGTAGCGCAGATAGCCGTCGATGGTGCGCCGGACGCGTTCGACCGGCGGCAGACCGCGGGCGCTGCCGGCCCGCTTGACCAGCTCGGCCACCGCGTCCTCGATGATCGCCAGGTAGTAGCCGCGCTTGTTGGTGAAGTAGTAGTAGATCAGGCCCTTGGCGACTCCGGCCTGGCGCGCGATGTCGTCCATGGACAGCGCGTCGTAGGAGGTGTCGGCGAACAACTTCCGGCCGATGGATATCAGTTCGGCGCGACGTGCCTGGTACCGCTCGGTTCCGCGAGCGGCCCGCGGGGCCGTCCGTCCGCGCTGTTGACTCTTATTCAAAATCCGCCCTAGTCTCCAACTACCAAGAGTTCCGCGCAGTATGACAGAACGTCATGCGGACTCTTCCGGTCTGCGGCGGACCACCGCGGACCGCTCCACGAAGCACTTCCCTCGCGCATTCGACCGCTGCCCCGGGGAGGACACAGTGAGCAGATCGAACGGCACGGCGCCCGAAGGGCGGACCTCGTGGAAGAAGGCCGCGGTGGTGGCGGCACCCGCCGTACTCGCCGTGGGCGCGCTGGCCACCGTGATGGCGCAGGGCGCACTGGCCGCCTCCTTCGCGGTGTCCGGCACCGACTTCCAGGTTGCCTCGGGCAGGCTGACCAGCAACGGCCTCGCCTCGTACGTGCACACCGACCACGACACCGACGACCACGGCCACCCGGTCGCCCTGCTGGGCATCGGCCAGGCACACCTCACCGACATCTGCCAGGCGGCGCGGGTGCAGACCCCGTTGGGCACGGTGGTGTTCAAACTGACCGCCGGGGGCGACGCCGGGGCGGTGCGCGCCGACAACCTCGTCATCGACGGGGAGGACCTGGTCGGCGACGCCCGGTTCGGCACCGCGCAGATCGGGCGGGACGCCGGCACCCTGGACGCGGTGCCGGGGGTCAGGGGCCCACGCGGGAAGTTCGGGCTCCAGGCCGGCAACATCGAGGTGGCCGGCGTCAAGTCGCATGCCTGGTCCGCCACCGGCGGCAACTTCCGGCTCAAGGGCCTGCGGGTGAGCGTCAGCCTGGACGGCCGGGCGTGTTTCTGAGCGCGCGCCGCGCGCGGTGGGGCGCGCGACTGGAGCGGGCGCTGCCCTGGCCGGAACGGCGGGCGGCGCTGCGGCGGTGGCGGCGGACCCGGCCCTTCTGGGCCGGGTTGCTGCTCCTGCTCGGCGGCGCCGAACTGCTGCTGGTGCCGCTGTCGCCGCTGACGGTCCTGGTGAGCCTGGGACTGGGCGGACTGGCCGCGCTGGGTATCGGGGCGGCGCTGATGGTGGCCGGGCTCTTCCTGTGGTGCACACCGGCCGCGCACCACTACGTGAGCATCAACGCGCTGATCCTGTCGGTGCTCTCGTTCGCCGCGACCAACCTCGGCGGGTTCCTGGTCGGGATGGGACTGGGGATCGCGGGCAGCGCGATGGGGTTCGGCTGGACGCCGGTGCGGCCGGCGGCTTCCCCCGACGGGGCGGAGCCACCGGGGGTGGCGCGGGAACCGGCCCGGGGCCAGGACCAGGCCGCGGTCCCCGCACCGCCACGCCGCGGCACCGGTAGCAGGGCGCTCGCCGTCGGGCTGCCGATCGCGCTGCTCGCCGTCCTCGGGGGTCCCGCGCAACGCGCCGGGGCGGCCGGGGCGACGCCGCCCGCGCCGCCGGTCCCGCCGACCGTGACCACCACGCGCTTCGCCCCGCAGGGCTTCACCCTGGCCGGCGTCACCACCGTCCCCACGACCCACGGGCCGCTGAAGGTGATGGCGCTGCGGATGAAGGCCGCCTCGCTGACCGACTACCGGCTCATCACCCACGACGCACAGGGCGACCAACTCGCCCTGCGTGCCGACTCGTTGAACCTCAAGGGCGCGGTCACCCTCTACCTCACCAAGTTCACCGGCTGCATCGAGGGGGTGCTCTGTCTGACCTTCACCCCGGACACCCTGCCGGTCCCCCCGATCGTCCCGCCGTTCGTCTACATGACGCGGGTGACCGCGGAACAGGCGCTGGTCACCTCGGACCTGATCGTGGCGGACGGGCTGCGGCTGCAGGCGGGCGGCGGGGCCTCCTGAGCCGGGGCGCCCGCCCGGGGTTTAGGCCCCCGGCCGGTGCGAGCACCATCCGCGTACGGGGCTTGGAGCCGTAACGGAGAGGTGACGCGTGGTCAACCCTTGGCTGGCGATGGAGGTGGGTGCCGATCCCGGCGAACGCATCCGCACGGTGCGCAGGGCGCACGAGGCGTTCCTGGCGGACGGGACGGTGGCGCCGCCGGTCCGGCAGGTGGTCGCCGACTCCTGGCGCCGCTCGGCGCGGGCGTGCGCGGCGCCGGACGGGATGGCCCCCGTCGAGCTCGACGGGGCCGCGCTGCACAGCTACCGGGAGGCGCACCCGTTGGCCCGCGCGATGCCGGTCTTCCGGGAGTTGTTGGGCGGCATCGCCCAGGACGGGGCGCATCTGCTGGCGGTCTGCGATCCGCAGGGGCGGCTGCTGTGGGTGGAGGGGCACCGCGGGGTGGTGCACCGCGCGGAGCGGATGAACTTCGTGGTCGGGGCCCGTTGGGACGAGCGTCACGTCGGCACCAACGCGCCCGGCACCGCGCTCGCCGCCGACCACGCCGTCCAGATCTTCGCCACCGAGCACTACAACCGGCGGGCGCAGCCCTGGACGTGCGCCGCCGCGCCCGTCCACGACCAGCGGACCGGCCGGCTGCTGGGCGCCGTGGACATCACCGGCGGCGACCACCTGGCCACCCCGCACTGCCTGGCACTGGTACAGGCCACCGCCCGCGCCGCCGAGTCCCACCTCTCCGCCTCCACAAGGGAGTTGGGCACCTTCCTCACCGCACTCGGCCGGGACGAGGCCCTGCTGGTGCGGGACGGCGAGCGGCTGCACCTCAGCCGCCGGCACAGCGAGATCATGGTGTTGCTCGCCCACCATCCGGACGGCCTGACGGGCGATCAGCTGTCGGTGCTGCTGTACGGCGAACGGGAGATGCGCCCGGTGACCCTGCGCGCCGAACTCTGCCGCCTGCGCCAACTCGTCGGCCCGCTGCTGCGCTCCCGGCCGTACCGCCTCACCACCCCGGTGGAGACCGACCTGGACACCGTGGAGCGGGATGTGACGAACCGCCACCTGGTCGCGGCCCTCGACGCCTACCGCGGTCCGCTCCTGCCCTCCTCGGAGGCGCCCGGCATCCGCCGGCTGCGGACCGCGCTGGAGGACCGGATGCGCCGGGCGCTGCTCACCACCGGTGACGCGGACCAACTGCGCTCCTGGGCGCACACGCCGTGGGGCGAGCACGACCTGGAGATCCGGGAGGCCCTGGTCGCCGCCCTCCCCGAGCGCTCCCCGGCGCGCACCGCCTCCCTCGCCGCCGCCGGCCGACTGCGCCTCGAATACGGCCTGACCAGCGAATTCCCCGAGCCCAGGGAGGCCGCCAGGCGCTGACGGGCAGGCCCCGCTCCGCCAGGCACCGGGGCCTGCCCGCGCGCAACGTTCGTGCAACCTCCGCCGCCCTAGCCTCCCCTCCACCGCCCGCCGCACGCGCGCGGCGGCGTGCACCGACGATCGATGGGGAGGCCGTCCCGTGGCACGTTATGCGAATCCCGGTTCCGCCGATGCCGTGATGAGCTACCAGTCCCGTTATGACCACTGGATCGGCGGCGCGTACGTACCGCCCGCCCAGGGCCGGTACTTCGAGAACCCGACGCCGATCAACGGCCGCCCGTTCACCGAGGTCGCCCGCGGCACCGCCGAGGACGTCGAGCGCGCCCTGGACGCCGCGCACTCCGCGGCCCCCGGCTGGGCACGTACGCCCGCCGCCGAGCGCGCCGGCGTCCTCAACAAGATCGCCGACCGGATGGAACAGCACCTGGAGGCCCTGGCGGTCGCCGAGAGCTGGGAGAACGGCAAGCCGGTCCGCGAGACGCTGGCCGCGGACATCCCTCTGGCCATCGACCACTTCCGCTACTTCGCGGGCGCGGTGCGGGCCCAGGAAGGCACCCTCTCGGAGATCGACGGGGACACCGTCGCCTACCACTTCCACGAGCCGCTGGGCGTGGTCGGCCAGATCATCCCCTGGAACTTCCCGATCCTGATGGCGACTTGGAAGCTGGCCCCGGCGCTGGCGGCCGGCAACGCGGTGGTCCTCAAGCCCGCCGAGCAGACCCCCGCCTCGGTGCACTTCCTGATGAGCCTGATCGCGGACCTGCTGCCGCCCGGCGTGGTCAACATCGTCAACGGCTTCGGCGTCGAGGCGGGCAAGCCGCTGGCGTCCAGCCCCCGGGTCGCCAAGATCGCCTTCACCGGCGAGACCACCACCGGCCGCCTGATCATGCAGTACGCCTCCGAGCATCTGCGGCCGGTGACACTGGAGTTGGGCGGCAAGAGCCCCAACATCTTCTTCGACGACGTCTCCAGCGCGACCGACGACTTCCTCGACAAGGCCCTCGAAGGCTTCACCATGTTCGCCCTCAATCAGGGCGAGGTGTGCACCTGCCCGTCCCGCGCGCTGATCCAGCAGGGGCACTACGCGGACTTCCTGACGGCAGGCGTGGCCCGCACCGAGAAGATCGTCCAGGGCCACCCCCTGGACACCGACACCATGATCGGCGCCCAGGCGTCCAACGACCAACTGGAGAAGATCCTCTCCTACTTCGACATCGGCCAGAAGGAGGGCGCCAAGGTCCTCACCGGCGGCACCCGGGCCGAACTGGGCGGCGAGCTGGAGGGCGGCTACTACGTCCGCCCGACCATCTTCGAGGGCCGCAACGACATGCGGATCTTCCAGGAGGAGATCTTCGGCCCGGTCGTCGCGGTCACCCCGTTCAACGACTTCGACGACGCGATCACCGTCGCCAACGACACCCTCTACGGCCTCGGCGCCGGCGTCTGGACCCGCGACGGCTCCACCGCGTACCGCGCCGGCCGCGCCATCCAGGCCGGCCGCGTCTGGACCAACTGCTACCACGCGTATCCCGCGCACGCCGCATTCGGCGGCTACAAGCAATCCGGCATCGGCCGCGAAACCCACAAGATGATGCTGGACCATTACCAGCAGACGAAGAACCTGCTGGTGTCGTACTCACCGAAGAAGATGGGCTTCTTCTAGAGGTCCGACCTCTCCCGGAAATTCGATTTCCTCCGGGAGAAGGAAAAGGGCGCCCAATCGGGAACGAATCCCGGCGGGCGCCCTTTTTACTTTCCGGCACGTTGTTCACTCACCTCGCCGCTACGCGTCACCACACCTCGTTGTCGCCGAAGAAATCCGCTCGGTAACCGTCGGTGCACCACTCCAACAGCCGCAACCGATGGTGAGCGTCAGGAGCCTCCGGTAGCGTCCAGACACAGGTTGACCCAGGCAGCTAACGCGCCTGAAAGCAGCTCGGTCGACACGACCACCGCCGGTGGACACATACTGGCTGGAGAGCGTGGAACTGCGTTTCCACCAGCACCGCGGCACCTCATGGGCCCGTCCCGACCGTCTGTCTGGTGAGTCGGGTTCAGGCGAGAGAAGGCATGAGGCGCTCAAGGAGCTCACATGGTGAATGAATCTGCCGACGACCGGCCCAACGATTCGACGGATGCCGCGATATCCCCGCCGCGCGGCGGGGAATCGGTGGCCGCCCTGGAACACACCTTTGCCGAATTGCTGGCCAAGGTGCTGACGCGCGCCGAACCGGTTCCGGTCGATGGGCATTTTTTTGCGGATCTCGGGGCTGATTCGCTGGTGATGGCGCATTTCTGCGCGCGGGTCAGGAAGCGGGAGGACCTGCCGTCGGTGTCGATGAAGGACATCTACGCGCATCCGACCGTACGGGATCTGGCGACGGCGCTGGCCGACGCCGTGCCCACGGCCGCCGGGGCGCCAGCGGCCCGGGGCTCCTCGGTTTCGACCCAGGAGCCGCTGCCCGGCAGCACCGTGCGCTATGTCCTGTGCGGGATGGCCCAGTTGCTGTTCTTCTTCGGGTATTCCTACCTGATCGCGTTCACCGTCACGGGTGGTTATGCGTGGGTCGCCCACGGGACCGGGCCGGGCGATATCTATCTGCGGGCGGTCCTCTTCGGGGGTGCCGAATTCTTCGGCCTGTGCGCCTTCCCGATCGTGGTGAAGTGGGTGCTCGTCGGGCGGTGGACGCCACGGGAGTTCCCGGTCTGGGGGATCGGATATCTGCGGTTCTGGATCGTCAAGGTGCTGGTGCAGGCCAACCCGGTCGTGGTGTTCGTGGGCAGTCCGATCTACCTGTTCTACCTGCGGGCGTTGGGGGCGAAAATCGGGAAGCACGTCACGGTGTTGTCGCGACATGTTCCCGTGTGTACGGATCTGCTCAGCGTCGGTGCGGGCAGCGTGCTGCGTAAGGATTCGTTCTTCCTGTGTTACCGGGCGCATGCCGGGCGGATTCAGACGGGGCGGGTCACTCTCGGGCGGAATGTCTTCGTCGGTGAGCGGACCGTTTTGGACATCAACTCCTCGGTCGGGGACGGGGGGCAGCTCGGGCACACCTCCACCCTTCATTCCGGTGACGCGGTGCCCACCGGTCAGCGGTGGCACGGGTCGCCCGGGCAGCCGACCGAGCTGGACTACCTGCGCGTCGCGCCCGCGCGGTGTGGCACCGCACGCCGAGCGGCGTTCGGTCTGGCCGACCTCGCGCGGACGCTGCTCGTCGTCCTGCCGCTGACCGTCTTGGTGTTCGCCGTGCTGTGGAGCCGGGTCCCGGTGTTCGCAGGAACGGGGTTCCTGGCCGAGCAGCCCCTCACCTCGTCGACGTTCTACGTCAATGCGCTGCTGCTGTCCGCCGCGCTGTTCTTCGGGTTCGTGGTGGTGGGGCTGGTCGTGCTGGTCAGCCTGCCGCGCGTGATGCACCGGGTGATCGAGCCCGGGGCGGTGTATCCGCTGTACGGCTTCCGCTACGCGGTGCACCGTTCGGTCGCGCGGATGACCAACCTGAAGTTCTTCATCTGGCTGTTCGGCGACAGTTCCTACATCGTCCACTACCTGCGGAGCCTCGGGTACGACCTCTCCCTGGTGGAACAGACCGGTTCGAACTTCGGCAGCGGCCTGCAGCACGAGTCGCCGTTCGTCAGCTTCGTCGGCAGCGGCACGATGGTCGCCGACGGGCTGTCCATCATGAACGCCGAGTTCTCCGGCACGTCCTTCAGCGTCGTGCCCACCACGATCGGCAAGCACAACTTCCTCGGCAACCACATCGCCTACCCGCCCGGCGGACGGACCGGCGACAACTGTCTGTTGGCCACGAAGGTGATGGTGCCGCTCGACGGCGAAATCCGGGAGGGCGTAGGACTGTTGGGCTCGCCCAGCTTCGAGATCCCGCGGACGGTGGAGCGCGACAGCCGCTTCGACTACCTGCGCAGCGGGGACGAACTGCACCGCCACCTGGCCGCCAAGAACCGGTACAACCTCCGCACCATGGGCCTGGCGTTGCTCGCCCGGTGGGTGCACTTCTTCGGCCTGGTGCTGTTGGGCCTGGCGACGTTCAACGGCGAGGGCTGGTTCGGAAGCCTGTTGGACGCCGGATTCCTGGTCGGCGCCGTGGTGTTCACCGCCCTCTACTACGGCGTCATGGAGCGGTTCCTGATGCGGTTCCGTGCACTGGAGCCGCAGGTGCGCTCCATCTACGACCCGTACTTCTGGCACCACGAGCGCTTGTGGAAGGTGCCGGACACTCACCTCAACGCCTTCAACGGGACCCCGTTCAAGGCCGTGCTGTGGCGGCTGTTGGGGGTCCGGATCGGTCGTCGGGTCTTCGACGACGGCTGCTACTTCACCGAGCGGACGCTCACCGCAGTCGGCGACGACTGCACCCTGAACGCCAGCAGCAGGATCCAGTGCCATTCACAGGAGGACGGCACGTTCAAGTCCGACCGCAGCACGCTCGGTGCGGGATGCACCCTCGGGGTGGGTGCGCTGGTGCACTACGGCGTGACGATGGGCGACGGTGCGGTGCTGGCCGCCGACTCCTTCCTGATGAAGGGCGAGGACGTGCCGCCGCGCGCACTGTGGTTGGGGAACCCGGCCGCCGATACCGGCTCCCGGCGTCGCCCGTCCCCCGCCACAGACAGCGGGTCGGAGCCGGCGCCGTTGGTCGACTGCCAGACACCGCCACGGCGCTCCCCACACCAGGGCACGACCGTCGCCAGACGCACGTCCGGCTGAGCCCCGGCCACCGTGATCGGTCCACCCACCACGGTACGAGCCGGCGAAGGGAGCACCAACGATGAAGAAGCTGACGGACGAGGACCGGGCGTACTGGGAACGCGCCCTGGCCGTCGGGGGGTTCACCGCGGTGCCCCGATGGTCGGGGCACCCGGTGACCGGGCTGGCGACGCATGAGCTGACGCTGCCGGACGAGACCGTCGAGGCCCTGACACGTCAGGCCGCGGCGCTCGGTGCGACGGCGGAGGCGGTGCTGTTGGCCGCGCACGCCAAGGTGCTCGCCGCGCTCTCCGGGGAGGCGGAGGTGACCACCGGCTACCGGCCCGCCGAGGGTGGGCCGGCGCTGCCGTGCCGGGTGTCCACCGCGGTTGGCAGTTGGCGCGAACTGGTGGCGGAGTCCACCCGCGCGACGGAGGGTCTGCTTGCCCACCGGGGCGTCACGGTGACGGACCTCAGGAACGAACTGGGCCTGGAACATGCCCTGTTCGAGGTCGAGTGGGATCTGTCCGGGGGCGGGGAGGAGCTGGCCCAGAGCACCGTGTTGCGGGTCACGCCGGTGCGGCACGGCGGGCGGACTGTCCTGCGGTTGCGTTATCGGACGGAGGTGTTGGATGCGGAGAGTGTGGTGAGGGTTGGTGGTTATCACGTTGCTGCGTTGGTGCAGTTGGTTGCTGATCCGGGGGCTGTGCCGGTGCAGGGTGCTTTGTTGTCTGTGGCTGAGCGGGGTGTGCAGTTGGAGGAGTTGGCGGGGCCGTGTTGGGAGGTGCCGGATCGTCGGTTTCATGAGTTGTTTGAGGAGCGGGTGCGGTTGGAGCCGGGGGCGGTTGCGGTGGTGTGGGGGGAGGGGTGGTTGTCGTATGGGGAGTTGAATGGTTGGGCGAATCGGTTGGGGCGGGCGTTGGTGGCGGAGGGGTTGGGGCGTGAGGGTGTGGTGGG
>NZ_JBIVXW010000008.1:0-166819 GCF_044769405.1 Streptomyces sp. NPDC090442 | reverse complement strand
GTAGAGGGTGCCGCTGCCCCAGCGTTCGTGGCCGCCGGCGTCGTAGGTCTTGTCCACCAGGGTCGCCTTGCAGTGGGAGAAGACGTTGGGGCCGGACTGGCGGCCGTAGGTGGAGAAGGCGTGGATCTTGGCGGCGGTCACCGCGCAGTCCTGGACGAGGTTCTGTTGGCCCTGGAGGAGGTATGCCTCCGAACGGGCCGAGGAGTCGGTGGTGTTGAAGTCCAGGGCCTGGGTGTGCAGGACGGAGATGCGGCGGCTCTGCGGGCCGAGGAAGGTCTGGCCGGTGCCGCCGAAGTGGCGCCAGACGACGTTGGTGATCCAGGAGTCCTGGACCGCGTTGAACTCCCAAGGGGCCGCGTTGTAGAAGGACTTGGCGTAGTTCGGGTCACCGCTCATCGCCTGGCCGTCGAGGGAGAGGTTCTCCAGGCCGACGTGGTCGATGCGGGGGAAGGCGTAGCGGTACACGGTGGCTTGGGTGTACTGCTTCTCCAGCGCCGTCGTCAGCGGAACGTCGAAAGACACCTTGTCGCCGTGGATCGCGGTGATCTTCCGCTCTGAGCGCAGGCTCCAGTTGGGCTTCCAAGCATTGGTCATGCCGATGGCATCGATCCATGCCTGGGTGGTGGGGCGCTCCACCACCACCTCGTCGCCGACGTTCAGCCCGGTGGTGTTGCCGAGGGTGAGGGTGGTGGAGCCGACAGGCACGTACTCGTCGGTGACATTGTGCACGGTTCCGACCGTGGTGTAGCGGGACTTGTTCCCGAAGGTCACCAGCGTTCGTACTGACGGCCGGTCGGCCACCAGCGCCGTGGAGCCGGTGCCTGCGCCGCGCAGGACCACGCCGCTTGCAGGGATGCGTAGTTGCCCCGCGATGTGGTACCTGCCGGCCGCGAGCTGGACCGCGCCCCGGATCCCGGTGCCGTCCTGCGGCAGGGCCGCGACCTTGTCGATCGCCGCCTGTACCGCTGCGGTCTCGTCTGCCTGGCCCGGTGCCGGGACCGTCGCCTTCACAGGCGCCTTCGGCAAGGCCACCCCGCCGCCTCCGTAGCCCGCGGCGGAATAGTCAGGGATCCGATTGCCCTGCGCGTCCTGGCCGTAGGCCAGCCGTCCACCCTTCATGCTCAGCCAGTCGACGTGTGAGGACACGACAGGGGAGGCGGCGGATCCGACCGAGCCATGCGAGGTCCCCTGGGTGCAGAGCTGCGTTGCGGTCAACGCTGCCGCGGCACATACGGCGGCCGTCACTGCGTACGCCCTCCGGCGCTTCCGTATCCGACTTCCGACCGGTATCACGGGCATCTTCCCCTCTTTCCGTGGGCCCCGCGGTGGCACGGTGCCGCCGCGAGCGGAGCCCGTCTGACGTCTTACTCACGCATTCAACCGGGGCGATGGTTGCCAAAAGGTGGACGGAACTCGGTGAGAGCGTGTCCGGGGGCAGGGCTGATCTCCATGCCGAGCGGCGGGTGGAGGGCCGCGGACGGCGAGCGAGGGGCTCGGTCCCGGTGCGGTGACTCGTCGCCAGGCGTCCGCGCTGGCTGGCGATTTCGTGTCGGCGCGTATCGGGCTTCCGCGCCTACGGCGTGGACGTGGTCGTCCCCTGAAGCACGGTGTCGAGGATGAGGTCGATCTCCTGTGGGCCGGGTGGCTGACCGGTGAGCAGGTATGTCTGCAGTATCAGCGCGGGGCCGGTGCGGGCGGCCAGTGGGTGCAGGGCGTCGGGGGCGAACTCGCCGCCCTGCACGCCCTCGTGCAGGATCGCTTCGATGTGTTCGAGGCGCGGAGCGACGATCCGGTCGGCGAACAGGGCGCGCAGTTCCGGCTCGCGCAGCACGTCGACGATGAACTCGATGCCTGGTATGAGAGTCCGGCCTGCCAGTACGTCGCTGAAGGCGTTGAGGGCCTTGGCGAGGTTTTCCCGGGTCGAGCGCTCCGGGTCTGGTTCGGGGAGCGGGGGCAGGGCGTAGCGCAGGGTGTCCAGAACCAGAGGCTGTTTGCCTGGCCAGCGCCGGTAGAGCGCGGCCTTGCCGGTGCCGGCGCGGGTGGCGATGCCCTCCATGCTGAGTCCGCCGTAGCCGTTCGCGGCCAGCTCGTCCAGCGTAGCGACGTAGATCGCGTGCTCCAGTTCCGTACCTCGGCGACGGCCGGGGTTCGCGCTCTCTGCCATGGGGCCAACAGTAGACGCTGGCGTTCCTTCCTGCCTACACTCTTCTTAAGGAACGACCCCGTCTACTAGAAGAGGTGAGGGTTGGATGGCCGATCTGCATGACGTGCGCGACCAGCAAGGCGGCCGGGATCCGGTGTTGGACTTCGAAGCGGCGTACCAAGGGCGTGAGATCGCCTATGTGACGGACGCCCGCCAGTCGGACCTCATTCCGTGGCAACTGGACGCGCCTCAGCCGTTGATCATGGAGCTGGAGGCGGCCGGCGAAATCACCGGCCCGGTGTTGGAATGCGGCTGCGGGCTCGGGGACAACGCCCTGTTCCTGGCCGACCGCGGCTATGACGTGATCGCTTTCGACGCCGCGCCCTCCGCGATCGAGCGCAGCCGGGCCAAGGCCAGCGCCACCGGAAGCCCGGCGACCTTCACGGTCGCCGACGCGACGGACCTGCACGGCATCGCGACCCCCGGCGGCTTCCGCACGGTTGTCGACAGCGCCATGCTGCACTGTCTGGACGCCGATCAACGACGGGCGTATCTGGCCGGACTGCGTCGCGTGTGCGCGCCTGGTGCGAGGCTTCATGTCCTCTGCTTCCGCGGCGAGTTGGCCGAGCATCTGAAGATGCCGGCCAAGACGGACGAGCACAGCCTGCGCGAGGCTCTCCGTGACGACTGGACGATCCGGCGCATGGAGCCCCGCCGCTACACCACCGGCTTGACCTGGCAGGAATGGCAGAGCCTGGTGCCCGCCGTATCGGAGGCCGCGGAGTCGGACGATGCCGTGTCTGTTGACCAACACGGCAAGGTTCTCCTGCCGTTCTGGCAGATCACCGCTGAGCTGAGCTGAGCTGACCTGATCGGGAGCGGCCGATCAGTGGGGATTCCCTCGGCATGTCTGTCGGCCTGTCCGAGGGCTCCCCGATGTCGGTACGCGATCCACCGGCACACGATCCAGTCGTGCGCTTCGTGCGCTTCGTGCGCAGGGCCTGGCGACGCGGGGCGCCGCGCGCGTCCGGAGCGTTCAGACGGCGATGGACTGCGACGGCGACCGCGTCAACGCCCTCGTCGTGGCGGTACGCCCCAGGCAGTCAGCATGACGGTGGATGCCTGGACGCCTGGTTGCTTGAACACCTGGGGCTACCGTTCCGGTCAGCCACGCTGCGGCACCGATTGTCGGCATCCAACGAGCCTCATGGCTTTACGGAATGCCTCCAGAGCGGGTCGTTGCGGGTCGAAGTTTTGGGCGTGGCGCTGGAGGTCGAGAGCCGCTGGCGGGAGAGGGGAGGGCGGAGTGGGGTGAAGTGCAAGGAATTTGGCTGGAGTCGGGGCGAGCAGATTACCGGTGCTTGAACTCCTCGATGGCTGCCCGGCTTGTCCGCTGCATTGCCTCGCTTCCGGCGTGGCCGGAGTCCTCGACGATGTGGAGCCGCGCGTCCGGCCACACCTTTGCCAACTCCCACACCGTCTGGACCGGGCACCCCATGTCCTGCCGGCCGTGCACCAGCACTCCCGGAATTCCGGCCAGCTTGTGGGCGTTGCGCAGGAGTTGGTCCTCCTCCAGCCAGGCTCCGTTGCTGAAGAAGTGCGCACAGATGCGGACGAACGCGATCCGCGCATCGACCTCTCGGTTGCTGTACATGTTGGGCACGCCGTTGGGCTCGTTCGAGATGACGGCGTCCTCCCAGGCGAGCCAGTCGGCGGCGGCCATTTCCCGAATCGCCCGGTCAGGGTTGTCCATGAGCCGCGCGTAGGCTGCCAGCAGGTCACCGTCCCGCTCGTCCTCGGGTACGCCGTCACGGAACCGGTCCCACGCCTCGGGGTAGAAGCGTCCGGCGCCCCGGTAGAGCCAGTCGATCTCGCTGCGGCTCGCGGTCGTCACCGCCGCGAGGGAGATCTCAGTGACCCGCTCGGGATGCTGTTGCGCATAGGCCAGGATGAGCGTCGATCCCCAGGAGCCGCCGGCCAGCAACCACCGTTCGATACCGAGGTGTTCGCGCAGTCGCTCCATGTCGTCGATCAGATGCTGTGTGGTGTTCAGGGTCATGTCCGCCGTCGGATCGCTGGCGTGCGGGGTGCTGCGGCCGCAGTTGCGCTGGTCGAAACGGATGAGACGGTAGCGCTCGGGGTCCCAGGCACGTACCGGCCGCTGTGGCGCGCCCGACCCCGGGCCGCCATGGACACTCAGTGCGGGTTTCCCCTGGGGATTGCCGAGCTGTTCGTAGTAGATGCGGTTGCCGTCTCCGGTGTCGAGAAAGCCCTCGTCGTAGGGGTCGGTCGGAGGGTACAGATCAACCGAGTTCTCAACCATGTTTCCGACCGTGCTCCCGACTGTCTTTTTGACCATGGTCGTCGATCTTACGGAAGATCGTGGTTTGGGCGGGTGGATTTTTTCTCAACCAGGTGTGCTGATCGGGGTGTTGGATCAGACGGGGCTTGGGACGTGGGCCGGGTGCGGTGTCGGCGTCGGTGTCGAGATCGGAGAGGGGGGCTCGGTTGACGGAAGCGGGGTTCGGCTGGCCGTGCACGAGCTCGTGGGGATGCACAGGGAGCCCACGGTTGAGGTATGGGTGGGGCGGCGTGGCTCGATTCTCCACCCTGGCTCCACCCTTGAGTTGAGCCGCTCCACCTGGGTTGGGTGCGATGGTGACGTCGTGCGAATTCCTGGCAGGGTAAGGGAACTTGGGAAGGTCGGGGGGTGCTGCGATGTACCACGCTGTGAACACCGCACTCATCATCACCATCTGGCTCTGGGCGGCGGCCGAGGCCCTGCTCCAAATTCGGCAACGCGTCCGCAGTGAACGAACCGAGCGAACCGAGTGGATCAGCCTTCTGCTCTTCGCGGTCCTGATCGGCGGCGGGGTCGTGTTGGCGGCGCCGATCCGGCACGCGTTGCCCAGCATGTCGTACTCAACGCACGCTGTGGGTGTACATACGGCGGTGCTGCTCGTGGCGTGGGCCGCGTTGGGGTTCCGGTTGTGGGCCATCGTCACGCTGGGGCGTTTCTTCCGCGGCACCGTGCACATCCAGCAGGGCCATCAGGTCGTCACCGCGGGCCCGTACCGATGGGTGCGGCACCCCGCCTATACCGGGATCCTGATCGCCGGCCTGGACCTCGCGCTTCTGACGGACAACGCGGCGTCCGCGCTGGTGATCGTCGCGTGTTGTCTGCTCGCACTCGGATACCGGATACGCGTCGAGGAACGGATGCTGCTCGACGCGCTGGGCGAGGAGTACGGGGCATACGCCGCCCGGACCCGCAGACTGGTGCCCGGTGTGTGGTGAGGCCGCCGAATGGGTTCGGCGGTGGCATGGCCGACGCGGCGGCGGGCTTCTGCCGGGGCGGGCTGCCGCACCTACGGCTTGCGGGCCAGGCCCCCTACGATGAGCCGTTCCCAGACCGTCAGGTCGCGCTCGGCCGGCCCGATGCGGGTGAGTCCCTCCGTCGTGTCCGGCCGCCACAGGGAGCTGGGGACGATCCCCGGTTCCAGGACCTCCAGGTCGCCGAAGAGGTCGCGGATCTCCTGGTCGGTGCGCCACCGGCCGCGGCCGAAGGTGGCCTGCAGCACCGCCTCGGCCTCGGCGGTCTCCGGGTTGCCGCCGCTGCGGAAGTGGGAGATGAAGAAGTAGCTGTCGGACGGGACTTGCCGCTGCCAGTAGTCGACGATGGAGCGGGGGTCCTCGTCGTCGTTGATGTGGTGCAGGATGGCGCTGTGGATGACGGCCACGGGCCGGTCGAAGTCGATCAGGTCGATGGTGTCCGGGTGTTGACGGATGCTGTGCGGGTCGCGGACGTCGGCCTGGATGACGCGGGTGTGGGGGTTGTCCTCCAGAAGGGCGCGGCCGTGTGCCAGGACGATGGGATCGTTGTCGATGTAGACCACGCGGGCGTCGGGGATATGGCGTTGGGCGACCTGATGGACGTTGTCCGCCGTCGGCAGCCCGCTGCCCATGTCGATGAACTGCTCGATGCCCGCCAACGCGAGCTCCCGCACGGCGCGTACGAGGTTCTGCCGGTTGGCGTGCGCGATGGCCACCGAACCGGGCAGGTCGCGGGTGAACTTGTCTCCTATGACGCGGTCCACGTCGTAGTTGTCCTTGCCGCCGAGGAGATAGTCGTAGACCCGGGCGATGCTCGGCTTCGACTGGTCCACGCCGGAAAAGCCCTCGGCCATGACAACTACCTTCCTGCCAGCGGAGATTCTGGCCAACATCGTAGGGGAGGGAGAGCATCTTGGGCGATTCGTGTGGATGCCGGCGCCTCTCCGGGCTCCGCTCAGCCCTACGTCGTGGTGATCCTGCCGACGCTGGGAAGCGCCGGGCAATTCGTTCAGCGCAGGGCGATGAGTCCCGCGTTGGTTGGTGTGAAGCCGCAGGCGTCGACGTAGAAGGGGCGTAGGTGCTGCTCGAAGTCGACGTGGAGCCATTCGCAGTCCGCCGCGCGGGCGTTGCGGGCCGCGGTCGCCACGAGCTCGGTTCCGACGCGGGTCCTGCGCAGGCCCCTGGCGACCATGGTGTCGAGGACGAAGGCATGGGCGCCGCCGTCCCAGGCGACGTTGACGAATCCCACGAGCCTGCCGTCTTCTCGGGCGCAGACCCAACCGAGGCTGTGGCGACGCAGTTGTGTCTGCCAGTCGATCGGTATCGGGGCGTGGCTGAACGCCTCCCCATGGAGCGTGTTGACGGCCTCGTTGTCGAAATCGCCTCGCCATGCGTACGTGAGCGCCATGGCCGCATCGTAGGTCAGGTGGGGGTGCGCCAGCGGTTGCCCTCGCGCAGCTCGCCCGGTTCGTCCGACCTGCCCAAGCTGTCCGACCGTGCAACTCGCCCAGGAGGGAATGAACTTCGGATCGCCGGGAGGCGAACGACGCTTCAGAGCGCAGGCGGCCCCGCCTCGATACGGCGCAGCACTGGGGGCAGGCGGTCCAGGTCGGGGCCGGTTTGGATCTGGCGCTCGTCCCACCAGGTGGCGCCGGCGTCGCGCAGTGGACCGATCACGTCCCTGGCCTTGGCCGCGTCCGGGGGTGTGGCGCCGCCGAGCACGAACTCGAAGGGGCGCCCGGCCGCGACCGGGCGGAACGTGTGCACGTAGTCGACCAGTTCACGTACCTCCGCCACGTCGGGCGCGTGCCCATGCCGGGCCGTCTCGAACAGCGGCACCGCGCCGTCCCACCGTGCCGCACGCCGCATGGGTGCGCGCCGCGGCCAGAAACCGCCGATCCACACGGGGGGACCGGGCTGCTGCACGGTCGCAGGCAGCAGCGTCACGTTGCGGACCTCGTAGTGTCGACCGCGGTGGTTCACCGGATCGCCGGACCAGAAGCTCCGCAGTAGTTCCAGGCCCTCGTCCAACCGCTCGGCGAGGAGGCGCGGGTCGGCGGTGTCGCCGAAGCTGCGGTATTCGTCGTCGAGCGGACCGCCCAGGCCGGCGGCGAAGATCGCCCGGCCGCGGCTGAGGTGGTCCAACGTGGCTACCTGACGGGCGAGTTGCTGTGGGTGGTAGCGGGGGACGGGCGTCAGCAGTGTGCCGAGCCGGATCCGGGAGGTCGCCAGCGCGGCCGCGGTCAGCAGCATCCAGGGATCTCCGAAAGGGCGCCCTTGGTGCTGCCGGTGCAGCACGTGGTCCCAGACGAAGAGTCCGTCCCAGCCGGCTTGTTCGGCGGCGGCCGCAACGGTCGCGACGTTGCGGGGGTCGGCGAAGTCGCCGAAGTTGGGGATGTTGATGGAGAAGCGCATGCCAGCAAGGATGCGCATATGGTCGGGTAAGGGCAATGGGGCGCGGCTGCCGTCGGTTTGAGGGTGGTTGAAGGGGAACGGCGTGACCATGACCCCGCCAACGGCACGATCGTCCACGGGTGCCTCGGAATTCGGGGCGATGGGCTCAGGGGAGTAGCGGTAGGCGGGCAGGCAGGCGTGGTGGTTGGGGCGGTCGCGTGCGCGGATGGGCTGGTGGTCGCGCCGGGTGGCCCAAGCCCAGAGCACGGCAAGCCCGCCGAGGAGTCGCGCTGCCGCGGTGGTCATGGTGCATAGGGCACTACATCGGGCATGCCGGGAAGTGCCAGAAGTCTCGCCAGAAGGCCAGACTTGCGGCAGTAATGTCTGATTCCGCACTGGGGGAGGGGAGGCCGTTCGACGATGCTGAGGAGCCAGCCGGCCGGGCGATCGATGCTCAGCCGGCGCCACCAGGGAGGGGACCTTCATGCCAACCATGCTTCGTCGCGCCGCTGCCCTCGCGGCCGGCACCGCCGCGGCGGCTGTGCTCACGGTCGGTGTCGCCAGTGCCGCACCCGCCAGTACCTGGGCCGGATGCCCGGACGGCGCGGTCTGCGTCTACCCGCAGGACCAGGACCCGGCTGCCGCGCCGAGTCTGACCTTCTGGAGTTACGGCGCGCACAACCTCAGCAACCAGTACGGAAACCACTGGGTCCTCAACAACCAGTACGGCGGCGCCCACGCCAAGCTGTGCACGGGCTACAACGGCACCGGCAACTGCTACGGCGACATGGCCCCGCAGAACGGTTGGTGGGCCGACCTCACCCCGGTCAACTCGATCGTGCTGTACCAGTGAGCCACCCCTCTTCCCGGGCCCGCGCGGGCCCGGGAAGAGGCATGCCCGGGTGCTCGTGAGAGCGGGCCGCCGACGTGAGTGCGCTGGGTGCTACCCCGACTGCCGAGCCGGAACCGGAACCCCTTGCCCCGAACGTCGTACGCGTCATGGACAACCGCATTCGGGTGCGCGAGGCAACGGCAGAGGATGCGGCACTGCTGACGGGCATACACACCAGGCCCGCAGCGCCTCCTGCGCCGCGGGTGGGTTGGCCGTGGTGGAAGCATGCCTCGGCCGCCCGGCCCCTGTCGGAGGGGCGCTGGTTTGGTTGTTGCCCGGGGCGGGATACCCATGGCGCATGATTCCCTCTCACGTCGATGACGTACTGCCGGAGCTGGCGCCCTTCGTCCATGCCGTGCAGGCACGACGGCCCGACGACGGCACGTGGTGCGAGGCATGGACGGTGCGCGACATCCTGGCCCACCAGGCAGGCACCGCCGAGGAGATGGCCCGGGTGCTCCAGGCGTTCCTGGACGGAGCACCGGTGGAGACCAGGGGCTTCGGGCGGGAGGCTCCCTACCGGCGGATGCCCGACTCCGAGCTGTGGACGGCGTTCCTGGCCCGCTGTGAGCAGCTCACCGAGGTCGCCGCGGCCGCCGCGCGGGACCTGTCGCCGGACACGGAGGTGAGGTGGACCGGTCGGTCCGTGAAGGCTCCCTTCTTCGCGGAACACATGCGTGAGGAGCTGATCCTGCACCGTTGGGACCTGACGGGCGATGACCGGACGGCCGTGCAGGCGCTCAACGAGCCGTGGATGACGGAGCACAGCGTGGTGTCGGTCGGCCTGCCGTTGCTGGCCCGGGGGCGCGCCGGCTTGGACCTGGGCCCGGAGGGGCGTGTGGAGGGCCGGCTGCGCACCCCGGGCATGGACGACGTCGTGGTGGTCGCCGAGGCGGACGGCAACAGCGGCATGTACCTCGCCGCTCCCGAGGGGCCGGCCACGATCGAGAGCGATGCGGCCGTGCGCGTACTGCTGCTGTGGGGACGCCGTCCCGCGGACCCCTCACGCTGGCACAGCGCCGTCGGCCCACAGGCCCTGCGCAGGGTACGAACTCTGCTGAGTGGTTACTGAGGGCTGGCCGCTGCTCCGAGCCGCTGCCGTGACCGGGCGCCACAATGCGCCCGGCCCACCGGGAAGTTGGGGGACGGTGGCGTGCGTCACAGTCGCCCGGGGTGGTGTCACGGTTCCGGGGGCTGCGGCGTCTGCTTGGCGAACACGGGCGTACCGCCGGTGATCCGGGCGCGGTCGTTGTTCCGCGCCGGCCGGCCACGAGGAGGGACGGGAACGGCATGGAGACCTTGACCGTGCGACGGGTTGTCGCGGCGCCGATCGCAGAGGTGTTCAGTTGGTGCGCCACGACGACCAACTACGCGCGCACACCGTTCGTCCTCACCGCGAGGTTGGCGCGGCCGGGCCGGGGTGCCCCCTACGGGGTGGGCGCGGTACGGCTGCACACGTGGTTGATCGGTTGGTTCCGCGAGCGGATCACCGTCTACAACCCGCCGTACGACTTCGACTACGTCGTCGAACGCAGCTTTCCGCCGGCCCGGCACGAGCTGGGCCGGATGACCTTCACCGAAGTGCCCGGCGGCACCCTCGTCGTGTGGACCACCGCCTTTCAGGTCCCACTGCCCGTCGTCGGCGCCGCGCTGACCCGCACACTGGCCAAGCCGGTCGTCGCTCATGTCTTCGGCAGGATCCTCGATGCCGCGGACGCGGAGCTGGCGGCCGCTGCGGCCCCTGGCGTCAATGGTCGCTAGTGGTGGGGAAGTTGAGTCGAGACCTGATTGCTGAGTGAGGTATGCCTGAGCGGGGCGGAGCGCAGGGCGTCGAGGTGGTCACAGGGCGGCGCAGGCGTCGCCGAGTGCCTGGTTCAGGATGTTCAGGCCGAGCGACAGCTCCTCCTCGGTGGCGGTCAGCGGCGGTGCGATCCGGAAGACCCCGCCCATGCCCGGCAGTTGAACGATGTTCATGTGCAGGCCGAGTTCGAGGCAGCGCCGAGTGACCTGTGCACCCAGTTCGTCCCAGCTCTGCTTCGTCTCCCGGTCCACGACGAGTTCGATGCCGGCCAGCAGGCCCCGGCCGCGGATGTCGCCGACGACGGTGTGTCGGTCGGCGATGTCGGTGAGCCCCTGGCGGAGGAACGTGCCGAGCGACCGCGCCCGTTCGTCGAGTCCGTCGTCGATCAGGACGTCGAGGACGGCGTTGCCGACCGCTGCCACCAGCGGGTCGGCGACGTGCGTGGTGAAGAACAGGAACCCGCGGTCATGTGCCTCCTGTTCGATCTCGGCGCTGGTGATCACGGCGGCGAGGGGAAGGCCGGCGCCGAGCGTCTTGGACACCGTGAGGATGTCGGGGACGACGCCGTCACGCTCGAACGCGTACCAGGTGCCGGTGCGGCACAGGCCGGTCTGGGCCTCGTCGAAGATCAACAGCATGCCGCGTTGCCGGCACTTCTCCTTCAGCGCCGCGAAGTACCCTTCCGGTGGCTCGATGATCCCGCCCGAGCTGAGGATCGGTTCGACCAGGCACGCGGCCAGGCTGCCGGTCGACTGCGCGTCTATCAGGTCGAAGGCGAAGTCCAGTTGGCGGCGCCAGTCCAGGGCGCCGTCGGGCGTGGTGAAGTCGGGGCGGTACGCGTTGGGCACCGGGATGGCGAAGTTGCCGGGCGCGGTCGGGCCGTAGCCCTTGCGGCCCGTGCTGTAGGTGGCGGACGCGGCGGCCTGCGTCATGCCGTGCCAGGACCGTGCGAACGAGACGATCTCGTGTCGGCCGGTGACCAGCTTGGCCATCCGGAGGGCGGCCTCGTTGGACTCGGCGCCGGTCGTCAGCAGCAGTGCCTTGTCCAACGGGGCCGGCAGCGTGGCGGTCAGTCGGCGGGCGAGGTCGACCACCGGGCGGCTGAGCATGCCGCTGTAGAGGTGGTCGAGGGTGGCGATCTGACGCTGGACGGTCTCGACGATCTTCGGGTGCGAGTGGCCGAGGATCGCGCTCATCTGGCCGGAGGTGAAGTCGAGGATCTTCCGGCCGTCCGCGGTGTAGAGGAAACTCCCGGCGGCGCGGTCGATGATCTCGCGGGTGAACGCGCTGCCGTAGCGCACCAGATGACGGTCGGCATCGGCCCAGAAGGAATCGGCGGTTGCGGTGGACGCGGAGGCGGGGGTCGAAGTAGCCATGCCGCCGACGGTAAGCCGCGCCGGAGTGATACGTCACGCCTGTCTCACGCATCGTTTTGCGCATCGGGCGTGGTCGGTCGGCGATGAACCGGCGGGCATGCGGTGTCCCGCCAGCACGGTGCCCCGCCGTCACGGTGTGGTGCACCCGCGGGAGCGGAGGGGCGCCCGTGGGGCGGGGCTTCGACGGTCGGGTGGGCGGTTCGAGCGTGCCCGCCTGGTGGGTTGCCTGTCCCGCGCGTGCGGGAAGAGGTGACTTCGGCCAGTTCTGCGGATTCTCCCGTCTGCGACCGCAACGACTTCACGCCACGTCGCGCCGCTGTCGGAGGAATATGAGTCCCTGTCAACTGTCAGTCCGTGGAAGGGGGTTGCCTAGCTGGCTGAGAGTTTCGCCGTTCTTTGGCGTGGCGGCAAAAAGCCCCGTGCGGGCACGTAAAAGAAGCCAACGGCCCTCGGGACCGCATGGCGTCCCGTGGGACGGGAGAAGCATGCTGTTGCCCCTCGGGCCCGCCGAATGTGGCATCGGACTTTCATGGAAGGGACGGCATGGCCGCCAGTGCAACGCGTCGCCTTTATGAGACTTTCCCCTTTCCCTCGCCAGGGGTTGAGAGGCCGCTGATCGATGTCGTGGGGAGCGAGCTTCCCCTGGTCATCGAGGGTGGCCTGGCCGACGGCTGGTCGGTGCTAGACGCGGGATGCGGCACCGGGCACACCCTGATCGGGCTGGCGCGCGCATATCCCAACGTGCGCTTTGTGGGGCTCGAACCGTGCGATGCCTCACGCGAAATCGCGCAACGGCTGGCCCGGCGACATGGGGTCGGCAATGTGGAATTCATCGACGGCGCGATATCGGGCGCCGCGCTGGACGACCGTTTTGAATTCATCTACAGCTACGGCGTCGTCCATCACCTTCCGGACCCCCGGGCCGGGCTCCAGTGGCTCGGCGACCACCTGGCCGACGACGGGTTACTGCACGTATGGCTGTACAACGCCATCGGCGAGGCGCAACGCATGCGCGACCGCGAACTGGTCCGCCTGATGGGCGCCCACGAGGACGCCGCGGGACTCGACGTCGTCCGGGCGCTGGGGCTCTCCCTCTCGCTCGACGCCTACGGCATGCCCGGTGCCTGGGCCGGCACCGCGCTGGACCAGGCGGAGCAGGACGTCTTCGACGCGGACGCCTACCTCAATCCCGTGGTGCACACCCTGCGGTTCGGTGATCTGCCGCGACTGTTGGACGGAGCGGCCGACTGGGTGGCGGCCGATCGCATCTACGGGCCGCACGGCGCTCCCTACCTGGACCTGGCCGGCGCGGGCGGATTCCCGGCCCAAGGGCCCGAACTGCTGCGTCCCGAGGGCCTCTTCCGCGACCCCGAGCTGCGGGCCCGGATCGGTGAGCTCGACAACCTCGACCGGCTGCGGGCGGTGGAACTGCTCCAACAGCCCACCGGATTCCGCGCGTTGGCCGGCCGGGGTGACGCCCTGGAGCGCTGCACCCGGCGCATCGCCGGCAACCTCCTGACCCGCACCACACATCGGGACTAGCCCCAACTCGCCCGCCCAGCACCGCAGTTATGGGCGCATCCGGCCGACTCGACGTCGAAGCCGAGGGTGTCCGCTGCCGCTCACGAGAAAGGGCCCGCTCCCCGTGCTCGACCCCCGCATCAAAGAGCGCTTCCTCGACGTGCTCAACGCGACTCCGCTGCCGGAGCCGATAACCCCCGATGCCCTGCGCGCCGCGGTCGAGGGCATGGTCGCCTTCTGCGCCCCGCCGCCCGCCGTCGCCCGGGTGACCGACGGCACGGCCGCGCACGGCACGAGTGAGGTGCCGTACCGGCTCTACCACCCGCGGCCAGGCACCGCACTCCCGCTCGTCGTGTACTTCCACGGCGGCGGTTGGACGGCCGGCAGCATCGCCTCCACGGATCCGCCGCTGCGGGCCCTGGCGGTGGAGGCCGGGGTGGCGGTGCTCAACGTCGACTACCGGCTCGCGCCCGAACACCCCTTCCCGGCCGGCCTGGACGACGCCCGGGCCGTCACCGCCTGGGCCCACGAGAACGCCGCCGCGCTCGGGTGCGACCCCGCCCGGTTGGCGGTCGCCGGGGACAGCGCGGGCGGGGCCCTCGCCGCCGCCGTCGCCCTCGAAGCCCGCGGCTCGGCGGCGTCCCCCGCCCACCAGCTCCTGATCAATCCGGCGCTGGACCCCCGACGGAACGCCCCGTCGTACCGGGAGTTCGCCACCGGCTACCAGAACACCGCGGCGATGATGGAGGCGTGCTGGCGCACGTACCTGGGGCGGCCCGAAGGCCCGCTGGACGACGCGCCGTGGCGGGCCGCCCCCGCCCTCGCCCCGGACCTCGCCGGCCTGCCGCCGGCCACCGTCATCACCGTCGAGTACGACCCGCTGCGCGACGAGGGCGAGGCGTACGCGGCGCGGATGGCCGCCGCCGGCGTGCCGACCACCCTCGTGCGCTGCCCGGGGCTCGTCCACTGCGCACTCCACCTGGACGGCGTGGCCCCCCGCGCCGCCGCCCTACGACAGCACGCGGTACGGGCGTTGACCGCCGCGTTCGCCTGACCCACAGCAAAGGACCCGCATGGCAACCGATGCGCACGCCCCGATGTACCGGGCCATCGCCGAAATCTACGACCGACTGGACGACTGGATCATCGCGAACTGGCACGAGAAGCCGGTCCCCGAACGGGTCGCGTTCCTGCGCGAGCAGTGGGCGCGGCGCGACGGCGACGTACGGGACGTGTTGGACCTGTGCTGCGGCACCGGCAGCGTGCTGCACCACCTCGCCCGGGCCGGCTACACGGTCACCGGACTCGACCAGTCCCCGCAGATGCTCGCCCTCGCCCGACGGCGCCTCGGCAAGCACATCCCGCTCATCCAGGCGCAGTTGCCCCACCTCCCGCTGCCCGAGGCGTCCGTCGACGCGGTGAGTTCCACCGGTTCGGGGCTGAGCTACACCGCCGGCGAGGACGCGCTGACCAAGGTCTTCCGGGCCGTGCACCGCGTGCTGCGCCCCGGCGGCGTCTTCGTCTTCGACGTGCTGTCCCGCCACATGGTCACCGCACACGCGGGTCATCGCGTATGGGCCGCGGACCAGGGCGACTTCGCCTTCATCTGGGAGTTCACCAACTCCGACGAGCGCTACAGCGACGCCTTCTACACCCAGTTCCTGCGCCGCGGTGAGGGCGCGGGTGCCACCTACGCGCGGACGAGCGAGAAGCACCGCCTGTACGTCCTGGACCACCCGCTGGTGCGGCGCAGCGCCGAGCGGGCCGGTTTCGCCCGCGCCGAGGTGTTCGACAACTACACCCACGCCCCCGCCCACGAGACCACGCTCTACGACACCTGGGCTCTCACCCGCAACTGACGGAAGGACAGCCGCACATGATGCAGGGACAGCCACACCAGGACGCCGGCACGCCCGAGCCCTATGCCGCGACCGCCGACGTGTACGACCGGCTCGTCGACTACGCGATAGCCCAGTGGGGAGAGTCGCCCCGTACGCAGATGGCGGATTTCATCGAACGCCTCTGGGCCGCCCGCGGGCAGCGCGTGCGCCGGGTGCTGGAACTGTGCTGCGGCACCGGGCTGATGACCGAACAACTGGTCGGCCGCGGTTACGAGGTCACCGCCCTGGACCGCTCCGAGACCATGCTGGCACTGGCGAAGAACCGGGTCGGCCGGGCCGCCGACTTCCGGCAGTTGGAACTCCCCGCACGGCTGCCGACCGCCGCCGACGCCGTGGTGTGCACCGCGGCCGCCCTCAACTACCAGCCGGACGCATGGTCGTTGGGCGAGACCCTGCGCTCCGTGGCCGAGATACTGCCGCCCGGCGCGACGTTCGTCTTCGACATCGAGACCGCCGCACTGCTCAAGGGGCACTGGGGCAACCGCAGGTGGGCCGCCGACCAGGACGACCTGGCCTTCATCTGGAACTTCACCAGCGAACCGGGCACCTCCTACTGCGATCTGCACTACACCCAGTTCACCCGCCGCGGTGCGGCGGACACCTACGTCGGCACCCGCGAGGTGCACCGGCTGTACGCGTTCGACCACGACACCGTCCGCGCCCAGGCACGCGCCGCAGGCTTCGCCGGGGCGGAGGTGTTCGACAACTACACCGAGCGTCCCACCACCGACACCACCCACTACGAGACCTGGGTCCTGACCCGGGGCGAAGGCTAGGGACATGCTGATCTGCGGACTGAAACTCACCCACGACGGCGGACTGGCCCTCGTCGAAGACGGCAGGCTCCGCTTCTCCGTGGAGATGGAGAAGTTGGACAACAGCCGGCGGTTCCAACCGCTGGACCGACTGGAGCGGGCCGAGCACGTCCTCGCCAGGGAAGGGGTCGCCCTCGGCGACATCGACCGGTTCGTGGTGGACGGGTGGTTCGCCCCGCAGGGCCAGGACCAGCGGCGGCCGCTGCTGCACGTCTCCCACCAAGGGCGCCCCGTGGTCCTGCCGGTGGCCGCCTACCAGGACCTGCCCGGCGCCGACGTACTGGCCCGGCACGACTTCATCGGGCTCCCGCTCGGCTCCGCCAGGCACGCCTACAGCGGCTACCACCACAGCACCCAGCACCTGATGGGTTCCTACACCACCAGCCCCTTCGCCCGGCGCGGACAGGACGCCCTGGTCCTGGTGTGGGACGGCGGCATGCCCCCCGTCCTGTACCGCGTCGAACCCCAACCCCTCCGCGTCACGCGCCTGGGGGAGCTGTTCCCCTTGTACGGAAGCATCTTCGCGGACTTCTGTGCCGCCCTCCCACCGTTCCGCGGCTCCCACCAACCCACCGTGGGCGACCCGCAGTTGATGCCCCGCAACCTCGACGTGGCCGGCAAGGCCATGGCGTACGCCGCCCTCGGCACGGACGACCCGGGCCTCGACACCGTCCTCACCGAGCAACTCGACGCCATGGAACCGTCGTTCACGATGGGGGACGACCTCGCCCGCACGCTCAAGGACGGCGCCGGATCCGCCTGGCCCGACGCCACGGACGCGGACCTCATCGCCACCTTCCAGGGCTATGTGGGCCGCCGACTGCACGCCGCCCTCGCCGCCGCCGTGCGCGGCCGCGACCTGCCACCCCGCCTGTGCCTGGCCGGTGGCTGCGCACTGAACATCAAGTGGAACAACCTGCTGCGTTCCTCCGGCCTGTTCGAGGAGGTGTGGGTGCCGCCGTTCCCCAACGACTCCGGAGCCGCCCTGGGGGCCGCCGCCACGGAGTGGGCGCGGATCAGCGGCCGACCCGTGCTCGACTGGTCGGTCTACCAGGGCCCCCGCCTGCGGCCGGCGCTGGACGACCCGCCGGGTTGGACCTCGACCGCCTGCGACGTCAACGGACTTGCCCGCGAACTCCACGACACCGGCGCGCCCGTCGTCGTACTCACCGGCCGGGCCGAACTGGGCCCGCGCGCCCTGGGGCACCGCAGCATCTTCGCCCCGGCCACCGACGCCGGCATGAAGGAACACCTCAACCGCGTCAAGGACCGCGAGGACTACCGGCCGGTCGCCCCGGTATGCCTGGAACACCGGGCGCCGGAACTGTTCGCCCCCGGCACGCCCGACCCTCACATGCTCTTCGACCACGACACCCGGGTCGGCTGGGAGGCCAAGGTCCCCGCCGTCGTACACCTCGACGGCACCGCCCGCCTCCAGACCGTCAACGCGCGCCAATCGCCTTTCGTGCACGAGTTGTTGACCGCCTACGAGAAGCTCTCGGGCATCCCGCTGCTCTGCAACACCAGCGCCAACCACAAGGGCCGCGGCTTCTTCCCCGACGTCGCCTCGGCCGCGGCGTGGGGGCGCGTACCCGCCATCTGGTCCGAGGGCCGTCTCTACCGCCGCACATGACCGCCTTCCGGCCCGCCACGGTCCGCGACCTCCCCGATGTCGCCGCCACCCTCGCCGAGGCGTTCGCCGCCGACCCGCCGACCCAGTGGGTCTTCCCGGACGGACCGGCGGCCCTCACCCGCTTCTTCTCGGGCGTCGCCGGCCGCGTCCACGCGGCCGGCGGGATCGTCGAACTGTCCCCGGGCAGCGCCGCGATGCTCGCGCTGCCCCCGCACGCCCAACTCCCCGACGACCCCGCCCACGGCCGGGAGGGTGAGATGCGCAACCGGCTGGACGAACACCATCCGCACGCCCCGCACTACTACCTGCTGTTCTACGGCGTGCGCCGCGCCCACCAGGACTCCGGCCTGGGCGGACGGATGCTCTCCCGCCTCACCGCGCTGGCCGACCGCGACCGCGTCGGCACCTACGCCGAGGCCAGTACCTGGCGCGGTGCACGGCTGATGCTCCGTCACGGATTCCGCAACACCCGAACGCTGCACCTCCCCGACGGACCACCCATGTTCCCCGTATGGAGAAAGCCCATCGATGACGACCCCGACCGACCACGCGGAACGGGCAGTTGACGCCTGGCTCCAGCGCATCCGCAAGGGCCCACCCGGACCGTTCCCGCACCGCCCGGTCACCCGCGTCATACGGGCCCACGGCACCACGGCGCTGCCCGACGGACTGCAGTCGCGGCTCCTCGACGCCTGGGACTGGGCCCGCAGCCGCCCCCTCGAACCAGGCACCTTGGAATGGGCCACCGCGGCCTGGCTGACCTGCCTGACCAGCTCCCTGCGCAAGGCACCCTCCTACGGTGCGTACACCATGACCGCGCTGTTCGGCCAGTGGTCCCGCCTGGGCGACTTCCCCCGACGCGCCGCCCGACTGTCCGCACTGCTCACCGCGGACCTGGTCCGGCACGAACTGCGACGGGCCGCCCGCGAGGAACGCCTCGGCGAACGCCGCTTCCGCTCCACCGCAGCCACCCACCTCGCGCGCCACCTGGACGCCCACCACGGCTGGGCCGACGCCGACACCAGGCCCCGGCACACCGGCATCGCACAGGCCATGCACCGCTGCAACCGACTGCTGTCCGCGGGCGGCACCGGACTCCCGGCACCGCTGGAACTGCTGGTGGAGTCATCCCTCCCGGTGGCGACGGCACAGCCGGACGAGCCCCTGTTCCTGCGCAGCGTGCAGATCATGGAACTCCTCGCCGAGCAGGCCGCGTTCCACACCGCCGAGGCCCACCGACAGGCCCTGGCCACCACCCCCGACACCGCTGCCCTGACCGCATCGCTGCGCGCCACCACCGCCAACCTCGCCCGCGCCCAGCACGTCTTCCGCCTGGTCGCCATCATCGACCCCGCCCAGTTCGCCGCGATCCGCGCGGCCACCACGGGCACCGGCGCACTCCAGTCACCCGGCTTCGCGCGCCTGGAGCGACGCTGCCGCGGCGAGGCAGCCCTCCGCCCCGAACCCCTCGCCGCGGTCGACCTGGAGATCGCCCCGCCGCACGCCCCCGCTCTTTCCACCGCACTCGCCCGCGCCCTCGACCGCCTGGAGACGCACGACCAGGCCGCGGCCGAGGACGTACGCCTGGCCGTCGACGCGGTCAACGACCAGTGGGCGCGGTGGAAGCGCACCCACCTCGGCGTCGCGAAGAAGACCATCGGCGATGTGCCCGGCACCGGCGGCACCGACGGCATCCGCTACCTCGCCCGCCACCTGAAGGAGCCGCTGCTGTGAAGCCCACCGACGCGCAGTCCCCCCACACCCCCCACATGGACCACGACACCTTCCGTGCCCTGGGTCACCAGACCATCGACTGGATCGCCGACTACTGGCAACACCTGGAGGACCTCCCGGTCGCCCCACCCGTCGAACCAGGCAGCATCCGCGCCCAACTCCCGGCGACCCCGCCCGAGCACGGCGAGGACTTCCCGGCACTCCTCGCCGACCTCGAACGGATCGTGCTCCCGGGCCTGATGCACTGGCAACACCCCCGATTCTTCGGCTACTTCCCCGCCAACGCCTCCGGCCCCGCCGTCCTGGCCGAACTGCTCTCCGCCGGCCTGGGCGTCCAAGGCATGAACTGGAGCACCAGCCCCGCCTGCACCGAGGTCGAACAGCAGATGCTGGACTGGTTCGTGCACCTGCTCGGACTGCCCGACGGCTTCCGCGGCAAGGGCGTCATCCAGGACACCGCCTCCAGCGCCGTACTGGTCGCACTGGTCACCGCCCTGCACCGCGCCAGTGCGGGCCGCACCCGCGACAACGGCACCGGCGAACGCCGCTACCGCATCTACCTGACCCGCCAGACACACTCCGCGGCCGCCAAGGCTGCCGTCATCGCCGGGCTGGGGCTGCGCGCCGTCTGCGAGGTGGCCACCGACGCCAACGGCGCCATGGACCACGTCGACCTCGAATCCCGCATCCGGTCCGACCTGGTCGCCGGCCTCACCCCGCTCATGGTGGTCGCCACCCGCGGCACCACCTCCCACCTCTCCTTCGACCCCCTGACGGACATCGGCCCGATCTGCCGCGGCTACGGGGTCTGGCTCCACGTCGACGCCGCCTACGCCGGCGTGGCCGCGGTCTGCGACGAACTGCGCTGGGTCAACGACGGTGCGCACTACGCCGATTCGTACTGCACCAACCCGCACAAGTGGCTGCTGACCAACTTCGACTGCGACCTGCTGTGGGTGGCCGACCCCGACGCCCTCGTCGGCGCCCTGAGCGTGCTCCCCGAATACCTCCGCAACGCCGCCTCGGAATCGGGCCGGGTGACCGACTACCGACACTGGCAGATCCCCCTGGGCCGCCGCTTCCGCGCGCTGAAACTCTGGTCGGTGGTCCGCTGGTACGGAGTCGAAGGACTGCGCAGCCACATCCGCACCGGCGTACGCCACGCCCGACTCTTCGCCGAACTGCTCCGCACCGACGACCGCTTCACCCTGCTCACCCCACCCACCCTGGGCCTGGTGACCTTCCGTCTCAACGGCTCCGAAGCCGACAACCGCAACCTCCTCCACGCCGTCAACGCCAACGGCACCACCTTCCTCACCCACTCCGAACACAACGGCGTCTTCTTCCTCCGCCTCGCCACCGGAGGCACCCGCACCCAAGACCACCACATACACGAGGCGTGGCAAGCCGTCCGCCATGCGGTCCCACAACACCTCGCCGCGGAAGCCGCTGAGGCAGAGGCAAGTTGACGGGGAGTTGAGTCGGGCTCGGTTGAGATGAGGTGAGATCGCCTGGCCGAGGGTGGGGCCTTTTCCCTCAGCCCCAACGGAAGCCGCCGGGGCCCGGTCACGAACGGCCGTACGCCGCCTGACGAATCCCCACGCGACCAACCCGTCGGCCAGGCACATCACCACCACGTCCGCAAGTACGCGCAGTCCGCGTCATACGACGGGCCGCGGTAGTCCCGGTTCGTTCGAGCGAGCGCCCCGGGCCGGGGCCGGTTCTGGTCAAGCCCCGGCCCCCGGGCCCGAGTTCATCGCTCGCAATCGCCCATCGGCGAGGCGTTGTCCGCGGGCAGCAGCTGTGTGATGGCGGTGGCTACTGCCTCGTGGTGGCTGAGGGGGGAGAGGTGGCTGGTGGGGAGTTCGGTGAGGGTGGCTTGGGCGCGGGTGGCGAACCAGTGCTGGAGGCCGGGGTCGAGCATGCGGTCGTTGGTGGAGAGCACGTAGCCACAGGGGAGGGTGTGCCAGGCTGCCGGGGGCGCCGGGGTCGTCAGGCAGGCTCCGTGGGTTGGCTTCTGGACGGCGGCGAGGGCGCGGGCCAGGCGGGGCGGCAGATCGTGCGCGAGGGCGTTGCCGAACTGCGCGGGGTTGAGGGTTGACCAGCCGTCCGGGCCGAAGTCGATGGCCGTCCGGCCGGGCATCTTGGTGCCCCTGTCGCTGAGCACCGGGATGGTCTCGCCCTCGTCGGGCGCGTAGCCGGCCACGAAGACCAACGAACTGATCCGGGGATCGTGGTACGCCGCGCCGGAGATGACGGTGCCGCCGTAGGAGTGGCCGACCAGCGTGACCGGGCCGGTCAGTGCGTCGATGTGCCTGCGGGTCCAGGCGATGTCGTCCGCGAGCGAGGTCATCGGCAGTTGGACGGCCAGCACTTGGTGTCCCCGGTCGTGCAGGTCGCCGACGACCTCCCGCCAGATCGAGCCGTCGCTCCACGCTCCGTGGACCAGCACCACGTTGCCCATGCTCGTTTCCTTCCTTCGTTCGGCGTGACTGCCTCGGTGGGGCGTTCTCGGCGCAGCAGGGGGCCGCTGAGTTCCGCGAGTTCCGTTGAGTTCCTCGGCATGAGATCAGGGCGTGGTGCCGTCGCCCAGGTGGCGGGTGGGTCTCGCAGGTTCTCGACATACGGCGGGTGTTCGTGGCGGAATTCGACGGGGGCGTTGCGACGTGTGGCCTGAGGGGGCGTGTTCGGCGAGATGTCCGGTGGGCCGGCCGGCCGTCTGGATGGCAAGGCGGGCTTCAGGAGTGGCCCAAGAAGGTTCAAAGACGGGGTGGTTGGGGACCTCGGGACTCTTGACGGCGGCCTTGGTCTAGTCCAAATGTTGTCGGTGAACGGTCATGCTCTTCCCCTCCCCCCACGGAAGGACCGGACACTGATGAGGAAGTCGACCCGCATCGCCCTGGCCGCGGCCGCCGCCGGAGCCCTGTCCGCGGTAGGAATCACCGGCGCCAGCGCGAGCACCGCGCACCCGCAGGCGCTCCGACCGGTGACCCGCCTCGACGCGGCGGGGCAGTTGGCCCCGTACGTGGACATGAGCAACTCCGGCGTAGGCAAGCTCGACGCGGCCATCACGGACCACGGCGTGAAGACCTACACCGCCGCGTTCACCATCGGCACCGGTTGCGACAACATCTGGGGCGACACGCTCCCCGTCGGGAGCGATCCGAACGTCGACCCGGTGATCGCCAAGGCCAAGAGCGAGGGTGCCAGCGTGATCATTTCCTCCGGGGGAGCGGGTGGTGAGCCGCTGGCGTTCACCTGCACCGACCAGGGAAAGATCGACGAGGGCTACCAGAAGGAGATCACCGCCTACGGCGCCGACTCCCTGGACTTCGACATCGAGGGTGCGGCCGTCGCGGACACCGCGGGTGTGGCCCGGCAGATGACCGCCATCAAGGACCTGAAGGCGCAGAACTCCGGGCTGACCGTCTCGGTGACGCTGCCGGTGTTGCCCAACGGGCTGACGGACGACGGCGTCAACGTGCTGAAGGCCGCCAACGCGGCCGGCGTGAAGCTGGACAACGTCAACGTCATGACGATGGATTACGGGCAGGGCACCGGCGCGGACATGGGTGCGGCCGCGATCAGTGCGGGTCAGGCCACTCTGGCGCAGATGCAGTCCGTGGACTCCAGCTACACCTACGCCAACCTCGGCATCACGCCGATGATCGGTGTGAACGACGACGGCTCCACCTTCAGCCTGGCCAACGCCGCGTCCGTGGCGAGTTGGGCGGCGAGCAACGGGGTCGGGCGGATGTCCTACTGGTCCGTCAGCCGCGACCAGGCATGTACCGCGGCCGCGAGGACGCCGGACGCGTCGGTCACGGCGGGCATGGCGGCCGCGCGGAGCATGAAGCCGGCCTCCTCGCCGGTGTGCAGTGGTGTCGCGCAGTCGCCGTATGCGTTCACCGACGCGCTCGGCAAGGGCTGAGGCGCGGGCCGACTCGGGGCGTGCGGCCCTCGTGGTGGTGGCCGCACGCCCCGCGGCGTCGGGGCCGGATCAGTCGCGCTGGGCGCTCGCCGGGAGGGCGCGCGGTGTGCTCTTCGCGGAGCTCGCGCCGAACCCGTAGTCCAGCAGCTTCGTCGCGTCGGCGTACCGGTCGGGGCTGTTCAGCACGGTGCCGACGAGGGTCTTGCCGCCGCGGGTGGCCGCGAAGACCAGGCAGTCGCCTGCCGGGGTGGTGGTACCGGTCTTGATGCCGATGGCGCCGTCGTAGGAGTCGAGGAGCCGGTTGGTGTTGGTCCAGGTGTAGTAGCGGGTGCGGCCGTTGGCAGCGGGGGCTTCGCCCTTGTACTGCTTGGTCTTGACGACGGTGCGGAAGGTGTCGTTCTTCATGGCGTGCTGGGCCAACTCGGCCAGCTCGGTGGGGGTGCCGGCGTCGGAGCCGCCTCCGTCGAAGGAGGTGAACTTCGTGTGGGGCAGGTGGAGTTCATCGGCCTTCGTGTTCATCTTCGCGATGAACGACGTGGTGCGCTCGGCACTGGTGGCGCCGGAGCCGAAGGTGTCGGCGAGCGCGTAGGCGGCGTCGGCGCCCGAGGGGAGGAGGGTCGCGTACAGCAGTTGACGCACGGTCACCTTGTCGCCGGTCTGCAGGTCCGCGGTGCTGGAGCCGTGCTCGGTGACGTAGTCCCGGTACTCCTGCTTCACGGTGACCTGGCGGTCGAGGTCGGCGCCCGCGGTGTCGAGCACCAGGGATGCGGCCATGATCTTGGCCGTGCTGGCTATCGGGCGGACCGTGTCCGCGTCCTTGCCGACGAGCGTGTTGCCGCTGGCGTCGTCCACCA
This sequence comes from Streptomyces sp. NPDC090442, assembly GCF_044769405.1. Taxonomy (NCBI): domain Bacteria; kingdom Bacillati; phylum Actinomycetota; class Actinomycetes; order Kitasatosporales; family Streptomycetaceae; genus Streptomyces; species Streptomyces sp. NPDC090442. The sequence goes on along the minus strand of NZ_JBIVXW010000008.1, from coordinate 142,491 downwards.
GCGTCGCGCCCTTGGCGGCGAGGGCCGGCTGCGGTTCGGACTGGGCGGGGGCGGGTGTCGCGGCCTGCGCGGTGAGGGGGGAGAGCGCGAGCAGGGTGCCACCCGCGAGGGCAACCGCGCGCTGGGTGAGGGTTCCGACAGTCAACGAAAATGCTCCATATCTGTACTGCTTCTGCCGGAATAGTATGCCTAAGGAGGGCAGCTGAATGGAGGTGCTCTCCGCTCCGTTGGTCGAGGCGTTGTGCACCGGGGCCGGGCCGGTTATGACCGTCGGTTGTGGGTGAGCTGCTCGAACAGCAACTCGTAGCCGTCGTGGTCCAGGCCCATGAAGATGCGGCCCCACGGGGCGTCCTCCGGTTCCAGGGTCACCGGGAGCCCTTCAACGCGCCAGAGGGTGTGGAGGGCTTGGAGTGCCCGGGTGGGCACGGTCAGGACGAAGCCGTTGCCGAGCGGGCCCGTTCTGGCCGCCTGCTCGCGAACGGCGTTGTGGCGGCCGTGGTCGAACATGCCGGACAGGATCAACCAGGTGTGGCCGAAGGTCAGGTAGCGGATGCCTGGGTAGGTGGTGTTGGGGATCTGCTTGAAGCCGAGCTTCCGGTACAGCGTGCAGGACGCGTCCAGGTCCCGCACGCGCAATCCCACCTTGAGTCGCCGCGTTCCACGCATGCCGTCCGATGCTAGGGGCCCCGCGGCGCCGTGGTCACGTGGCGGGGTGCAGGCTCGGGGTGCGAGTGGATCGTCCGAACGGCTGGAGGCCCGGCGGGCGTTGGCGGGAGCGTGGCGGGTCGTCCGGGCGGTCGTCCTCCAGTTCGCCGGCGAGTGCCGGTGGTGGGGGATTGACGTTCGGCCGGTGGGTGCGGAGCGGCGGCGGGGAACCGGGCCGCCGCGCGCTCCGGGGCTCGGTCCGGGCGGACCGGCACCGCATGCGGTGGTCACCGTGCGGCACGCGGTGGCGGTTGCCCGCGGTGCGGTACGTCGCGGGCCACCCTCACCGCCCGGCCAATCCACCGCGCACCCGACGTTTCCTTCGGATGACGCAACTGCAAAGCGACCCCATCTCACCCGCATCGTTGCCCACGTGTGACACGCCTTTCTCGGCAGTTGGCCCCTTTGTAACGTGCGCGTTTCCGCCGCCCGACGACCGCTTTTTCGAAACGGGTTGTGGGCACCTGATCAATGCGAGAACCTTAGTCAAGTAGCGGGCCGAAAAGCACTGTTGAGTGGCTTGATAGCGGCCGTGAAGTGGGACATCGCCATCGCAGTGCGTGACTAGTTCCGCAGGTAGTCCGTGACTGTAGCAATGACTGTAGGGGTGACTGAAGGGGCGACTAGTGTCGCCCGGTATCCCCTGATCGATCTTGAGTCAATCGGGCGGACTGTGGTCGGATGGCGTAATGAGTTGCTCGGTCCCGAACGGAAGTCGCCCGAGCAAGAGCGTTGCACCTGCACACGCCGAGACCCGCGGCGGGTCGAAGAGTTCGGGTTCTGACGACAAGGTGGTCCCCCCCCGGATGCGACTTCCGCACGGAGCACGTTCGAGCCGTACGGGAACTGGGCCATGCCCAACGCAGGAGGCGGAATGTACTTAGTCGAACGGGACGCGCAGTTGAGCGAGGTTGCTGACCGCATGGGGGCGAACTCGGCACGGCGAGGAGAGTACTTCGCCGTCAGCGCTCCGGTCGGCTGCGGCAAGTCAGCCCTGCTCGAAGCGGCCTCGGCGCACGCCCGGACACAGGGCATACGGGTGCTGTCCGTTGGCGGCCCCGACCCCGAAGGGCCGGCCGCGGTCGACGTGGTGGGCGCCGTGCGGGACGCGCTGCGCGACACCACGGCCACCGAGCCGCCGACCGCCCCCACCGCCCTCGCCGACCACCTCCTCGCCCTGGCCTCCGCCGAACCACTGCTGCTCGTCGTGGACGACGCCCAACTCGCCGGCCCGGACTCCACGAAGCTCCTGCGCGAACTGGCCCGCCACCTCGACTCCGCGCCGCTGCACGTGCTGGTCTCCGACTTCCGACGGGCCGCCGACTCCCCCGACTCCCGGCACGGCGTCGCCCTCTTCCCCCGCTCCCGCCGGCGCGCGTTCACCCTCGGCCCGCTGACCCGCGGGGGCGTGGTCACACTGCTCCGCCACCGGCTCGACCGCGAACCCCCGGTCGTCCTGGTCGACGAGCTGCTGGCCGTGACGGGCGGAAACCCGCTGCTCCTCCAGGCCCTGCTGGACGACGCCGTGGCCGCGGGCGAGGAGGACCGGGACGAACCGGTCTACGGCCCCTCCTTTGCGGGCACCGTCCTGACCCGCCTGCGCCCCGCCGACTGCCCGACCACCGCCGACGTCGTGGAAGCGGTCGCGGTCCTGGGCCCGTTCTGCAACCAGGAACGACTCGCCCGCGTCGTCGAGTTGGCGCCCCGCGAACTGCGCCGCGCACTGGACGGACTGACCGCCAGCGGCGTGCTGTCACCGGGGCTGGTGCTGCACCCCCGCGTCCGCGAGGTGCTGACCGGCGCCATGGACCACGAGGCGGCGCGCCGGTTGCGACTGCGCACCGCGGAGGTGCTCTACGAGGACGGCGCACCGGCCGAGCACATCGCGCAACACCTGCTCGCCGCCGGCGCCGCACCGCAGCCCTGGGCGGTGGGCATCCTGTGCGAGGCCGCGGACCAGGCGACTCGGCGCTACGGCTACCAGCACGCCATCGCCCTGCTCAAACTCGCCTCCGACGGCTGCGCCGACAACCTCACCCGGGTCGAGGTCCACGCCAAACTGCTGGACATCACCTGGTGGGTGGACCCGGACCTGGTCTCCCGACGCCTGAACTCCCTGGTGGCCAGCGCCCGCGAGGGCAGCCTGTCCGGGCGGTGGCTCTCCCGGCTGTCCCGGCGCCTGGCCTGGCAAGGCCGCGCCGACGAGGCCGACGAGGTGTTCGCGATGGCCAGGGCCGGCCGCCCGAGCGACCCCGAGACCCACATCGAGTTCGCCATCACCGACTTCTGGCTCCGCCATGTCTTCCCCGGCATGCCGCACGCCGAGTGCTGCGACGGATGCGAGCTGAGCCCGGAGATGATCATCGGCGGGTTCCCGTGGCTGCGCAGCGCCAGCGAACTGCCCGCACTACTCACCGGCGGCGAACAGGAGCCCGTGACGCGTCGCGCCGAGGAGATCCTGCAACGCGCCCGACCCGACCACACCGACCTCGAAGCGGCGCAGGTCGCCCTGTTCTCGCTGTTGGCCGCGGAACAACTGGACGCCGACGGACTCCGGTCCGTCCAGGCCGCGGTGGAGGCCGGCGGTGCACCGGTGCCGGCGCTCTGGACCGCGATGCTGTCGGTGGCGAAGGGCGTCGTCGACCTGTGGCGCGGCGACCCCGCCGGCACGGTGCGCTCGGTGGAGTCCGCGCTGGAACTGCTCGACGCCCCGAAGTGGGGCATCCTGCTCGGACTCCCGCGCGGCCTGAAACTCCTGGCCATGACCGAGCAGGGTCGGCACCAGGAGGTCGAGGAGGAACTGTCCCGCCCCATGCCGGCGTTCTTCGCGCGGAGCCCCTACGGACTGGTCCACCTGCGCGCCAGGGGCCGGCACCACCTGGCCACCGGTGGCCTGCGGGCCGCCCTCGACGACTTCCGCAGCTGCGGGGACATCCTGCAGTCCTGGAAGACCGAACTGCCGGGCCTGGTGCCGTGGCGCCTGGACCTCGCCGAGACCCTGCTGCGCCTCGGAGAACGCGAGGAGGCGCGGGTCCGGATCGACGAACACCTCGACCTCTTCCCGGCCGCCAACGCCCGCACCCGCGGCATCGCGCTCCGCCTGCGGGCCATGGCCTCCCCGATGGGGCGGCGCGCGGCGGGACTCCGGGAGTCCGCCGTCGTGCTCGAACGGTGCGGCGACCCGCTCGAACTGGCCCGTACGCTCGGGGCGTTGACACAGACCTACCAGCTCACCGGCGACCTCAACTACGGCCGCAGAACGCTGCGCCGGGCCGAACGGCTCGCCCGGGAGTGCGGCGGTGTCCGCGCCCTGGAGGAGATCCGGACCCCCGCCACCCGGCAGGCCCCGGCCCCCTCGCCCGCCCCCACCATCCGCCCGCCGGCCCCCGGGCACCCCGCGCCCCGGACCCCCGTGACGCAGGACAAGAGCGCCGCCGCCCAAGCCTCCTGGACCGCCGGGGGACCGGCGCTGACGCTCGCCGAGGGAAAGGTCGCCAGCCTGGCGGCCGAGGGGTACACCAACCGGGAGATCGCCGACGCGCTGTACGTCACCGCGAGCACCGTCGAACAACACCTCACCCGCATCTACCGCAAGCTCAAGATCCGCCGCCGTTCCGAACTGGGAGCGCGGGTGAACGTCCGCTGACGCACGGCTCGGCCGCCAGCCCCTGATACCGAGGGGTGGCGGCCGCTGCTACGGCGTGCGCGGTGGCCTCCCTACCGCTCCGGCTACGCCGGGCACCTGCCGCTTCCGGCACGGCCCGCTCGCGTCAGCACGCCTCCACTGCCGTCCGCCCATGACCACGCGACACAGCCGGCGGTGCCGCGATGGTGCGCGAACGGTACGACCGGCCCGCCGGACGCGGAGCCGGGCGCCGCAGCAGCGGTCTGTGGTGCGGCAGCGGCAGGCGGGGCCGCGACCGCTTCCGGCGCGCACATGCCGGTGGTGACCATGGCCGCGAAGGCCGCTCCGGTCAGAATCCTGCGCGTGGGAATTACTGGTTCCTCCTGCGTGCACCGAGTCGGGGCCGCCGCCATTGCCGACGGCGGTCGATGCGGCCGGGCCACCGGCGGAGGGATCGCCCCCGGTGCCTGGCCACTGCCTGACTCACGCGTCGGGGAGTTGTCCGAAAGCCCGGTTCACGAAGGACAGACAAGCGGACGACGCCGTCCGAAGCCGTGGTGGATCGCCGCTCGCTCCGGGGCGCGGGCGGAGCGTCGGGGTCGGGCTGTCGGCCGCGGAGAGGTGGGCGGTTCTGGCGCGGCGGGTGGTGGTCTGCGCCCCTGCCGCCTCAACTCACGTGCAGGTTCGTCATTTGCCGTGTGAGCAAAGGGTGTTGGGCGACCAGGTCGGTTCACTCCGTGACGGCCACGGGCAGGCACTCGTCGAGCAGCGCGACGACGTCGTGCCAGGCTCGCTGCGCGTGCCGCGGGTGGTGGCCGACGCCGGGGAGCACGGTCTGGTCGACCGGCGGGTGGTGGAAGGCGTGCAGCGCGCCGCCGTAGACCACGAGGCGCCAGTCGACGCCCGCGGCCTGCAACTCGGCGGTGAACGCGTCCCGTTGTGCGGGCGGCATGATCGGGTCCTCGGAGCCGACCCCGGCCCACACCGGGCAGCGAATGCGCGCCGCCTCGCCCGGTCTGCCGGTGGTCGTGGCGTTGATCGTCGCGATCGCGCGGAAGTCGACGCCGTCGCGCCCGAGTTCCAGCGCGATCGCGCCCCCGGTGCCGTAGCCGACGGCGGCGATCCGGTCGGCGTCGACCCGCGGCTCGGCGCGCAACACGTCGAGCGCCGCGTGGCCGATGCCCCGCATCCGGTCGGGGTCGGCGAGCAAGGGGGTGGTGTGCGCCAGCATCTCCTGGGGGTCGGTGAACCAGCGCCCGCCGTTGATGTCGAAGGCCAGCGCCACGTAACCGAGTTCGGCGAGGGCGTCGGCCCGGTGGCGCTGGAAGTCGTTCAGCCCCGTCCCCTCGGGCCCGACCAGGACAGCGGGCCGGCGGCCGGCACCTGCCGGGAGCGCGAGGTGCCCGATCATCGTGAGGCCGTCGGCCGGGTACTCGACCGTGCGCGTGGTAACCGTCGTCATGCGACCGAACTGTAGTGATCGTCAAGTCCGGTCGGGCAGGCGTTCACCGCGGGCGGAACCGCGCGGCCGCGTGCGCCCCCGGAACGCGGCGCCGCCCCGTCGCGACCCGACCCGGGCGTAGGCGAACAACAACGTGGGGATCGCCTACGCCCCTACCCACACTTCCTGGCCCGACCGGATCGAGGCGACCAGGGTCACAGGGCCAACGCCGCCCGGCGGCTCAGGTGGCGGAGGTGCGGCGGCCGCCTCGGCGGTCGGAGCCGCGTGCGCCCGTCCTGGCGGCGCCGCCCTTGGCTCCGCCGGACCCGGCCCGTCCGCCGGATCCCGCTCGGCGGCCGGAACCGCTGCCACCGTTTGCGGACGCGCCACCGGCCGCCGTCGCCCCGGTCGCGGATCGGCGGTCGGAACCCCGGCCCCCGGTCCTGGGGGCAGCGCCCGCCGCCGACTTGGCCCCGCCGCCGCCTCGGCGTCGGCGGCCGGACCGCCCGCCGGGCTTGTCCCCGGCCTTGCGGTCCGGGCGGGACGCCGCCGGCGTCGCCGGCTGGGGGACCTCGATGGTGACGGCCACACCGGACGGCTCGCGGGCGCCGGTGATGGTGGCCAGCTCCGCGTCGCTCGACTTGATACGGGCCGTCCGGGGGCGGATGCCCGCGTCCGACATGAGCCGGTTGACGTCCCGCTTCTGGTCGGGCAGGACCAGCGTGACCACGCTGCCGGAGCCGCCGGCCCGGGCCGTGCGGCCGCCCCGGTGGAGGTAGTCCTTGTGGTCGGCGGGGGGATCGACGTTCACCACGAGGTCGAGGTCGTCGATGTGTATGCCCCGGGCCGCGACGTTCGTCGCCACCAACGCGGTGACCTGGCCGTTCTTGAACTGTTCCAAGGTGCGGTTGCGCTGCGGCTGGGAGCGACCGCCGTGCAGTGCCGCCGCGCGGACACCGACGGACAGCAGCCGCTTGGCGAGCCGGTCGGCGGACCTCTTGGTGTCGAGGAAGAGGATGACCCGGCCGTCACGAGCCGCGATGCGCGTGGTGACGGCCTTCTTGTCGGTCTCGTCCTGCATGTGGAGCACGTGGTGCTCCATGGTGGTCACCGCTCCCGCGGACGGGTCCACGGAGTGCACCACGGGGTCGACCAGGAACCGCTGCACCAGGCGGTCGATGTTGCGGTCCAGGGTGGCCGAGAACAGCAGGCGCTGCCCGTCGGGCCGCACCTGCTCGATCAGCTTGGTGATCTGCGGCAGGAAGCCCATGTCGGTCATCTGGTCGGCTTCGTCCAGCACCGTGATGCGCACGTCGCTGAGCACGCAGTCCCCGCGCTCCACGAGGTCGTTGAGCCTGCCGGGGCTCGCCACGACCACCTCGGCGCCGCGCCGGAGCGCGTTGGCCTGCTTGGTGATCGACAGCCCGCCGACCACGGTCGTCAGGCGGAGGTTCACCGCGGTCGCGTAGGGAGTCAGCGCGTCCGTCACCTGCTGGGCGAGTTCGCGGGTGGGCACCAACACGAGGGCCAGCGGCTTCTTGGGCTCGGAACGCTGCCCGGCCGTGCGGGCCAGCAGCGCCAACCCGAACGCGAGGGTCTTACCGGAGCCGGTGCGTCCACGCCCCAACAGGTCCCGGCCGGCAAGCGAGTTGGGCAGCGTGGCGGCCTGAATGGGGAAGGGAGTGGTCACACCCTGCGCGGTGAGGGTCTTCAGCAGCCCAGCGGGCATGTCCAGACCGGCGAAGTCCTCGACGGCGGGAAGTGCGGGCGTCGTGCTTTCCGGCAACCGGAATTCCCTCGGAGGCGGCGCGGACGACGGGGTCGACGAGGCGCGTCGGTTCGACTTCTGGGGCCTGCGGGGCATGCAGTTATCTGCCTTTCTGGAACAGCGCAAACCGGGGTCCGCACCATGGCGGTGCGGACCCCGGTAAGCGGATACGCGTCCGGCGATCAGGCGGGGATGATGTTCTCCGCCTGCGGGCCCTTCTGGCCCTGCGTGACGTCGAAGGACACCCGCTGGCCCTCCTGGAGCTCACGGAAGCCCTGGGACTGGATGTTCGAGTAGTGGGCGAAGACGTCGGGGCCGCCGCCGTCCTGCTCAATGAAGCCGAAACCCTTTTCGGCGTTGAACCACTTCACAGTTCCCTGTGCCATGACAATTCTCCTTCTGTAGGCAGAGGCCCCATCCGGAGATGCCGGAAAACAAATAATGCGCCCGATGGATAAACATTCCCGTCAGGCGCACATTGGTTCATGGGTACCACAACTGCAACGCCTAGACCTTAGCACAGCTCGGCGCCCGTGATGGATCATCGAAGCCGACGCCTGGACCTGCGGAGTCGTTGGGGATCGCAGTGTTCATCTGACCGCCACCTTCGCTGGGCGCCTGGCCCTTGAGAACCCACGGCGGCGCGCGCCAACGAGTAACCAAGGGTGGCCGCTTGGCTACTGAAGGTCGTGAAGGGTGTGGTGGGCGCCGGTCGTCCGGTTGTCTGCGGCGGTGCGCGGCGCGGACCTGCCCGGTCCCGCAAACGGCGAAGGCCCGGTGGATACCGGGCCTTCGCTTTCGAGTAGCGGGGACAGGATTTGAACCTGCGACCTCTGGGTTATGAGCCCAGCGAGCTACCGAGCTGCTCCACCCCACGTCGACGAGATGAACTCTACGTGACCGATCCGGATTCTCCGAATCGGTGCCCTGCCCGGAGGGCGGACGGTCCGGATGCTCCGCTGTGCCGCAGTGTCGCGGTGGCGATCTCCAGGAAGTCGCGCACCAGCTTCTCGCGCCGGTCCGCGGCAACGGCCAGACAGGTCTCGAACGCCGGGGCGTCCGTCACGGGGACGTGGGCGAGGTCAGGGCGGGAGTAGGGCCGCGCGATGCTCTGCGGGATGAGGGCGATGCCGTGCCCGGTGGCGATGAGCTCGAACTTCTCCTCAAGCGACGACGTCCGTCGCCGTGGGACGTCGAGCATCCGCTCACCGTCGAGGTCTGCGCAGGTGAGCTCCCGCCGACCCGCCAGGGGGTGCGTCGTGGGCATGCAGGCGACCCTGGGGTCGTGGCCGAGGGGAACGACGCGCAGGCCCGACTCATCGAACGACCGCCGCAGGTAAGCGACTTGGGCGCGACCGTCCCGGATCGGCCGGTCCGGCTCCCACCAGCGGGTCGGGATGACGTCGGTCTCGACGTCCGCGTGGCGCGACGTGAACGCCCGGATCGCGTCCGACACGGGCAGCCCGGGGGAGAAGGCGACCGTGAGCCGTTGGACGCCCTGCTCGGTGTCGTGGACGCGCTGCACCGCCGCGGCGACCGACGGGAGGAGTTGCTGCGCCTCCTCGTAGAGCCGTTCGCCGGCGGGGGTGAGGTCGACGCTGCGGGTGGTGCGCAGCAGCAGAGTGCACCCCAACTCCTGCTCGAAGGAACGGATTTGGCGGCTGAGGACCGGTTGGGCGATGTAGAGGTGTTCCGCCGCTCGGCCGAAGTGCCGGTGCTCGGCCACCGCGACGAAGTAGCGGAGTTTGCGTAAGTCCAGATCCATGCCGTGAAGGTATCAATCGCCGGAAAGGGTATTGGACGCCGCGGACGGCCGCCCCGAGACTCGATGCATGATCGTCATCACCGCTCCAACCGGCCAGATCGGCAGCCGGCTGCTGGAGATTCTCCTGGCCGATACCCGCACGGGCGGCGAAGAACTGCGCGTCGTCGTGCGTGACCCCGGGAAGCTCCCCGACGCGGTCCGCGCCCGTGTCGACGTGGTCACCGGCTCGCACGGCGACGCCGAGGTCGTCGACCGGGCGTTCGCCGGCGCGGACGCCGTCTTCTGGCTGGTTCCCTCCAACTCGCAGGCGCCGAGCCTGCATTCCCTGTACTCCGGGTTCACCGGCGCCGCCGCGAAGGCGTTCACGACCCATGGCGTCGGACACGTCGTCGGCGTCTCGGCGCTCGGCCGGGGCACCCCCGTCGCCGGCCGCGCCGGGCACGTGACGGCGTCGCTGGCCATGGACGACCTCATCGCGGGTACGGGCGTGGCCTATCGGGCGCTCGCCAACCCGACGTTCTTCGACAACCTGCTGTGGCAGGCGGCCTCGATCCGCGACCACGGCGTGTTCACCGAGACCGTCACCGCCGACCGCAAGGCACCGAGGGCCGCTACTCGGGACATCGCCGCGGCCGCGGCCGACCTGCTGCTCGACCGCTCCTGGACGGGTACGGGCGAGGTCCCGGTGCTGGGCCCGGAGGACCTCTCGCCGAACGACCTGGCGCGCATCATGTCCGACGTGCTCGGTCGCCCGATCCGCTACGAGCGGCAGCCGCTCGACGCCTTCGGCACCGCGCTCGTCGGCCGCGGCCTCGGTGACGCGCTCACCCAGGGCTACCTCGACATGATGCGCGCCAAGGACGACGGCCTCGACGACGGGGTGCCGCGCACCCCGCGGACCGCGAGTCCGACGAGCTTCCGTGACTGGTGCGAGCAGGTCCTCAAGCCGGCGGTGCAGGCATGAGCGCCGGTACCGCCCTCATCGTGGGTGCGTCCCGGGCCCTCGGGCTCGCCCTGGCCGCCGAATACGCGCACCGCGGTTGGGACGTCATCGGGACCGTCCGAGGCGATCAGCGCACCGGTCTGCACGACCTGGCCGACGCGTCCGAGGGTCGCGTCACCGTCGAGTCACTGGACATGACCGACCCGGAGCAGATCATCGCGCTCCGCGAACGCCTGGCGGGGCGCACCCTCGACCTGCTGTTCGTCAACGCGGCCATCGCGCGGGGCGACATCCCGGTCGGCGAGGTCCCGACGGAGATGTTCGTCGAGGTCATGGTCACCAACGCGCTCAGCCCGATGCGCGTGGTCGAGACCTTCCGCTCGCTGGTCGCGCCGACCGGCACCATCGGCGTCATGTCCTCGCGCCAAGGCAGCCTCAGTCAGAACACCAACGGCGGTCAGGACGTCTACCGCGCCAGCAAGTCCGCCCTGAACCAACTGATGCGCAGCTACGCCGCCCGGTACGCGGACGCCGCGCACACGCTGCTGCTGATGTGCCCCGGCCATGTCCGCACCGAACTGGGCGGCCCCAACGCACCGTTGACGATCGATCAGTCCATCCCGGGCGTGGTGGACACCATCGAACGCCACGGCGGCGAACCGGGCCTGCAGTACCTCAACTACCAGGGCCAGACCGTGCCTTGGTGAGGCGGGCCGGCGGCCCGGGCCCCTCGCTCGCCGTACGGGAGGCCGGGCATACATTGCCCCCATGCAAACCGTAGTGATCGATCCTCGGGGGACCTTCCAGCTGGTGCAGCGCCCGGAGCCGGTCGCGGGGCCCGGGGCCGTGGTGCTCCGGGTGCGGGCCGCCGGACTCAACGCCGCTGACCTGCAGCAGGCGCGCGGGGACTACCCGGCGCCGCCGGGCTGGCCGGCCGACGTGCCGGGCCTGGAGGTCGCGGGCGAGGTCGAGCAGGTCGGCCCCGGCGTCACGGGGGTTGAGCCCGGGGACCGGGTGATGGCACTGGTCGGCGGGGGTGGTCACGCCGAGCGGATCACGGTCCCCGCCGATCTTCTGCTGCCGGTGCCGGACGGTCTGCCGTGGGCGGAGGCGGCCGGTTTCCCCGAGGCGTTCAGTACCGCCTGGGACGCCCTGGTCGACCAGGCCGGGGTCCGCGCCGGTGACCGGGTGTTGGTCAGTGGCGCCGCGGGCGGGGTGGGCACGGCCATGGCGCAGGTCGCCGCGGTCTCCGGGGCGCACGCCGTGGCCAGCGTACGTCGGCCCGAACTCCACAGCCGGGTCAGGGCACTTGGCCCGGACGGGCGGGTGGAGGTCGTTACTCCCGACCGGGAATCCGCGCACGCGCCGTACGACGTGATCGTGGAGCTGGTCGGCGGCGAGGACTGTCTGCGGAGGGTCGCCCTGCTCCGCAGCCGGGGCAGGGTCCTGGTCGTGGGAGTCCAGGCCGGCACCACCGCGTCGCTGCGGATGTTCGACCTCATGCTCGCGCGCGCCCAGTTGATCGGCACCACCATCCGCGGGCGCTCGCACGCCGAGAAGGCGCTGCTGGCCGCCACCATGCGGACGTCCGTGGTGCCCCTGCTGGCGCAGGGGCGGCTGCGGGTACCCGTCGACGCGACCTTCCCGCTCGACCGGTTCGCCGACGCCTACGCCCGCCTGGCCGGCCCGGGCAAGTTCGGCAAGGTCATCCTGCTGCCCTGACGGTTCGGGGCCCGGTCACCCAAGGGTCCGCTCTCTCGGGGTGAGCGGACCGACGGCGAGTGGTGGGGCCGCAACGGCCGCTGCCGGTCCACGCCATCGTGATCTTGCTAATAGCATCGGACGCATGGATGAGCAGAACAGCAAGGGCGATGGCGGGCGAGACCGTGGTGCGGCCGGACGTAGTGCGCTCGCCGTCATCAGCGCGCTGGCGGTCGCGGGCCTGCTCTGCGCGATGGGATGGAAACTGGGGTGGGTGGGTACTGAGCCCGGCATGCTGTCGCCGAAGGTGTTGGCCATGGCGGGCGTCGGGATCGTTTCCCTCGTTGTCTGGGCCGTGAAACGGCGTTGACTCGGGCGTGCGCGGTGGATCACGCGACGTGACGCACCGCGTGGTTCGCCGCGCACGCCCAACGCGTAGCGGAGCTCAGCTCGGAGCCTCTCCGCCGGGCCTCCCGTCACGACAGACTGCGCTGCGCCGCGACTTCCCGTCGCCGTCCACGTCGGCTTCCGCGTCACTGTCCGCGCCGACGCCCCCGGACAGTCGTCCGCCCCTGCTCTCACTGGCCCGTAGAGCGTCGCGCAGCGATTCGCACAACCGGTGCCCGGCGCAACGGAGTTCGCAGACGCTCACCCTCGCCTCGCCGAGCAGCTCGACGGCGAGGCGGAGCACCGTCTCCGCCGTGCTGAGCTGTGCCTCCTCCATCTGGTCGGCCAGCAGCGACACATGACTGTTGCCGTCGTCAGACACCAGGTAGGACGGCTGCCCGCCCGGGCCCGGCCAGGGCAGCAGGCGGCGTCGAGTACCAGACGCCGCGTTGGTCCCGCCCGGACCGCACGTCAACCGGGCGCCCCTGCTTTCGGCGATGCGCAGGGTGTCGCGTAGCGCTTCGCTCAGGCGGCGGCCCGCGCAACGGAGTTCGTAGCTGCTGGCGTCCTCGTCACCCAGCATGTCGGTGGCGTGGCGCAGCACGGCGTCGGCCGCACTCAACTGGACCTCCTCCATCTCGTCGGCCAGGAGGGAGAGGTAGCTGTTGGTGTCGTCGGTCACCAGATAGGACGGTTGCCCGTCCGGGCCCGGCCACGGCAGCAGACGGGGGTGGGTGCCGCTCATGGCGTCACCGCCGTTCCGCGCCGCGCCCGGTCGGTGGGACGCGCTGCCGAACCGTGCCGTCCCCCGACGACAGAGCCGGGTAGGGCGCGATGTTCGCCGCGGGCGGGGAGCGACGGACGCGGCACCCGCTCGAAGAGGTTCTCGCTAGAGTTCCTCATTGTTGACCTGCTTTCACCAGGTTGGCCACGCCCCGGGGTGCCCTCACGCACCGCCGGGGTCTCTTGTCTCGTCAGTCAACGACGGGGGTTGGCCACACGGCAGCGGTCCCGGGGGAGTTCATGTGCACACCGGGGTTCACGAACACCCGGTCGGGGGGTTCACGATGAACCCCCCTGAGGGGCAACCCTGTGTCACCATGGGCCACGGGATGTGACGTAACGTCAGGGGTGGCAGCAGAGCGTGAGCAAGGATCCGAACCATCGGTTGGCCGTCGTCATGGCCGAGGCCGGAGTCTCCAACAAGGGGCTGGCGAAGCGAGTTCGCGACGTGGCGCAGCGACACGGAGAATGCCTCGGCACCACACACGTCGCCGTGCAGCGGTGGTTGAACGGCGGCGGCATCCAACGCCAGACCGCGGCCTTCATGGCCCAGGCGCTCAGCGAGAAGTTGGGGCGGAGGGTCACGTCGAACGACCTCGGTTTTCCGGGCGCGCCGACCACTGCCCCCACCAACATCGGCACGGGCTACGCCCGTTCGCTGAACGAGGCACTGGCCACGCTCGACAGCCTCAGCCACCAGCGCCCGGAGGACGAGCCGACGGACCCGTCCCCGTTGTCCGACAGCGAGGTGCATTCCGCCGCGCTCTCCTGGCTGGTCTCCCGCCCCGACGGTCTGCCCACGGAGGCCCCCGCCAGGCGGCCGGTCGGCATGCGGGACGTCGCGGCGGTCCGGACCGCCGCCGGGTTCTTCATGCAGCTTGATTTCCAGTTCGGCGGGGGGCACGCGCACAAGGCGTTCCGCCACTACTTCCGGGAGGACGTGCTTCCGCTGCTGAGCGCGAGCTACAGCTCCAGGGTCGGGGACGCGCTCTTCCAGGCCGCGTCGGAGATGTCGCAACTGCTGGCGTGGAGCGCCTACGACGGCGGCAACCACGTTCTGTCCAGCCGCTACATGCTGTCCACGCTGCGCCTCGCCCAGGCCGCGGGCGACCGCATGATGGGCGCGCGCATCCTCACCAACATGAGCCACCAGGCGAACTACCTGCGCCAAGTGCCCCGCGCCATCATGCTGGCCCGCGCATCGGTCGAAGGCGGCAGGGGGCATGCCACGCCGCGCGCGATGGCCCTCTTCTCCTTACACGAGGCGCGCGCGCTCTCCGCGGCCGGGGATCGCAAGGGCGCCGGCCACGCCATGAACGAGGCGGAGGCGTTCTTCGAACGGGCCGACACCGGCGACGACCCGGGGTGGCTTTCCTACATGGACGAGGCCGAACTCGTCGGCGAGTTCTGCCACTGCTTCCGCGACCTCGACCAGGGCCCCGAAGCGGTCCGCTTCGCCGAGCGTGCCATCGCCCTCACCGATCCGAAGTACGCCCGCACACTGGGCTTCTGCCGCATGGTCCTCGCCCAGAGCCATCTGCTCAACGGCGACCTGGAAGCCGCCCTTGCGGTCGCGACCCTCGCGGTCGAAGAGAGCGACGCCTTGCAGTCCGCGCGCTTCCAACGGTACGTGGGCGATTTCCAGGCCGCGCTCTCCGCCCACGCGCGGAACCCCGCCGTTCGACGTTTCAACGAACGCGTGCGGGACGCCGTGACCCAACTCGACGACGAGTAGCGGGAGTCGGCCGTCGGCTGTCAGCCGATGGTCCAGTGGCGTGGCGCGGTCTCGTCCCGGAGCGAGGCGATGCGGCGTGCGTACTCCGCGGCGGTCTCGGGGCTCTCGGACACGTTCTGCATCAGCCACGTCGTCATGTTGAACTCCTGGACCGCCCGCAGGGTGGGGAACCCGTCCCAGGCATGGAGATCGCGACCGTACGAGTCGACGAAGGCCCCGTACTCCTCCGCGGTCTGCCAGCCCAAGCTGTGGTGCTCGGTCGCCGTCACCATGAGGTCCCACTCGGGGAAGTCGTAGCTGAACCGCTCCAAGTCGATGAGGATCACCCGACCCCGCCGGTCCACCATGAGGTTCTGCACGTGGGCGTCCCCGTGCACGGGACCGGGCTGCGAGGCGAAGTCCAGAGCGGCGATGCGTTCCCGCAGCTCATGCGCGCGCTCCCGTAGGAACGCACGGTCGGCCTCGGGTATGCCCGCCGCCGCATCGACGCGCCGGTCGGTGCGGTCGAGGACCGGATAGCGCGGCAACTCCAGGGAGTCCGGCACCGCGAGGGAGTGCAGGTCACGGAGGACCGCGCCCAACTCGCCGTAGGTGGCCTTCCGTTCCCCCTCCACGATCAGGTGCCAGAACGTCACCGGGCGCCCCGCCACGACCAGGGGCTGTTCCAGGTCGTCGATGATCCGTGTGGCGGGGAAACCCTCGCCCGTCAGCCAACGCGATACCTGCACTTCGCCGCGTACCGAGGGCAGGTACTCGATCGATCGCGCGATCCGCACCACCACCGGATGCGCCGCCAGCCGGAAGAGCGCGTTCTCCCCGAAGCGGATCAGGTGCGCGCCATCACCGTCGAGGCCGGCGCGCCGGCATGCCGTCACCATGACGCGAGTGGCGACCTCGGATGTGAACTCCTCGGCTGTGCTCCGTGCGCCGTCCTGCGGCATGTCCCGACTCACTCCCTAGGTCTGGGGGACCGTGCAGCGCGAACCGTCAGGACAGTCAACGGCACGCACCGGACATCAAGGCGACGCTACCCACGGGGAGTACGGCGAGGCGACATCGGGGAGGGGAGGCCGGTCGCTCCACCCGATCGCAACGTCGACAATGCCCGTACGTAGCATGAGCGTTCAGGACCGCGGGTGGCTGCGAGAGCGTAGCTTTCCCATCAAAATGCGCCATTTCAGAGCTTGCGGGAACCTGGTACGGCAGAGTCGACTCCTCTCTCGCAGAGATGCACAGCGGTGCGTCCGGTATGAAGTGGGGGCAATATGGCACGTATAGCGCAACAGTCCGCGACTGGCCGGAAGGCGACCGCCGGTTCCGCGGCGGCGGTGGCCGCCGGGCTGGCCTTGGTGATGGGCGCGGCGGCTCCCGGGCAGGCGGCCTCCGTGCAGCGGGCTACGGGGGCGCGGGCCGTCCCGAACTGCGGTGCCGCGGTGGCGGGACCCATGAGCGCGGCGACGCGGGCGCACGCCGCGGCGGGGAAGGAAGGCGCGGCGGGACGGGGAAGCGTCCCGGCCACGGTCGTCACCGGTAACGCGACGCAGAAGCTCTCCTACGGTCTCGCTCCCGAGGCGCCCATCGGCCTCTGGTCGTCCTCGAACGTCACCCTGCGCACCCCGGTCTCCAAGGGCACGGTCCGCCTGGACGTCACCACGCAGGGTTTCATCGCCGACTCTCTCCTGATGCAGCGATATGACACCAGGAGTCACCGCTGGGTCGACCTGGACCACCAACCGTCCAGTGACACACGGCCGGAGAAGGGGACGTTCTCCTTCTCCGTCTCGGAGCCGGCGAGCGCCGGTCGCCCCGCCACGGTGGCCCTCCGGGTCCAGGCAATCGACCGCCCCGGCCGCCTGACCGTGACCGCTTCGGTCAATGACGGTCACGGCCACACCTACCGCGCACCGGCGCGGAGCACCGTCGTCGACCGGCCCACGACCACGGTCACCGGTTGGTCGCGCGGTGCCAGTCTGGTGCGTGGCGGTGCGGCGAAGGAGTTCGCTCTCACCGTCAAGAACACCACCAAGCGGGCCTACCCGGCGCTCAGCGCCGGGTACTTCGCCTACGGGCAGGCCGGCAACCGTGCCGTGGCGCCCAAGGACCTGGTGGTCCAGCAGTACGTGGCCGGCCGCGGGTGGCAGCGCGTGGAGCTGGTGCCCAGCGGGTGTGACCCGGGGATGAGTGCCGGGCTGACCCCGACGGCCAAGTCGCCGCTGGCGCCCGGGGCCAGTGCCGTCTACCGGCTGCGCGTGGCGGTCGCGGGAGGCGCTCCCTTGGCCGACGTCGATGCGGGTGTGTCCGTGGGGACCGGCGACACGTCGATCTACTACGGCACGTTGCCGTTCAAGATTCGCGGCAAGTAGGGCCGACGAGCACCTCGGTCACGCCCGGGGAGTCGGGAGGAGGGGAGGCCGGCTGCCTTCCCGCTCCCGACTCCCCGTTGCTGTGTGGCGTCGATGTCGGCTGTCTGCCCACCGGAGCGGCGGACGCGGTCAGCCTCCGTGTGCGGTGAGTGCGTAGCCCTCCGGGCCCTCGAAGGAGAACATCGGCCCGAAGGGGCTGTCCGTCGGCGGGGTGAGGATCCGGATTCCGGCGGCGGCGAGTCGGTCGTGGAGCCGGCGCGCGTCGGAAGTCCGGAACCAGAGCGCCACGCCGAGGCCGGGGCGTGCGGTCTCGCTGAGGTCGACGCCCGGGAGGGGCTCGCGGATGGCGAACGGGATCGGCTGGGTGTCGAACACGACCGCGTGCGGCGGTGAGACCGCGGCGCGCCGCAGGCCCAGGTGCCGCTCGCAGAAGGCCGCCGCCGCGTCCACATCGCGAACTTGCAGGGCGACGAAGCTGGGGCCGTCGATGCTTACAGACATGGGTGCTTCCTCCATCTGCAGGTCAGAACCCTGCATGTCAGAACTTTGACATAGGCGAGGTTAGGAGGGTCCGCATCGCTATGTCAAAATGCTGACATGAAGGAGAGCAAGTCTGCCGAGCCGCCCCATCCCGCGACGGACGTCACCCAACACGTGGGCTACCTGATCAAGCGGGCCCAGGCCGCGCTGCGCGGCGCCATGGACAAGGTCCTGCGCGCGCACGGGCTCACCGTCCCGCAGTACGCCACCCTCGAACTCCTGGCCGTGCGCCCGGGGTTGTCCAACGCCGAGCTCGCCCGCGCCACCTTCGTCACCCGGCAGTCCGCCAACGTCGTCCTGCGCGGCTTGCAGGAAGCGGGGCTGATCACCCGCCCCACCACCGCCGACCACGGCCGCGCCCGCCCCACCCATCTCACGGAGGAGGGCCACGACCGCCTGGCCGCGGTCCAGGCAGCCGTCTACGCCATCGAACAACGCATGGTCGAGGCCGTCCCACCCCAACGCCTTCCGGCACTCCTCACCGACCTCGACCGCCTGGCGACGGCGCTGGAGGAGTGACCAGCAATGCGGTTGAGACGGACGGGTTCGCCAGGCACACTCGCCCGATGAGCCACAGCACGCCACCGGGCAGTTGGGACGGGCCCTGGTACCGCGTCCAGACCGAGCAGTTCGACGCCGCGTTCCTGCCGGACGCCGGCGAGGACCCGGAGGCCGTGGACAACGTCGACGTCTTCGTGGACCTCAAGGACGGCTCACGGTGGAGCGCAACCGTCATCACCCTCGCCCAGGTCGACGTTCTCATGAAGAGCTGGGCCGCCAGTGGGGAAGCCCTCGGAGGCCGGTACTTCTGGATGTTCGGACGGTCTCATCGTCCGTGACGCCGGTATCAGCAACATGGTTGCGGTGCTCGCCGGACTGATCGAGACCGGCGAGTTCACGCGGGTTCTGCAGCGTCTCGACGGCTGACAGTCGACGGGGGCTTCGAATCCCTTACGAGGGCGGTCGGTCAGCGACCGGCAATTCGTGTGCCGGGTAGGGGAGTTGCGCTCGGCGCGCCATGCTCCTGGTCGTCGCGGGGCCGCCGTCTCGTGGTGACCAGCGCGACGGCGGCGACGGCCAGGCCGTCGAGGCAGAGGAACGCCCAGGGCAGGTGCGTGGCGTTGCTGAGGAGGTGGGGGTCGGTCGACGGGCCGAGTCTGGTGGTCAGGAGGCCGCCGAGGATGGCCACGCCCAGGGCGCTGCCGAACTGGCGCGCGGTGGCGGCCACCGCGGAGGCGACGCCGGCCTGGCTTGCCGGCATGCTGTTGACGGCGGAGCAGCCCCTCCATCTGCCCGAGCCGCAAGACGACCGCTTGCGAGCCCTGGCCCGGCTGCTCCACGACGATCCCGCCAACACCGCCCCACTCGCCGCGCTCGGCCAGGCCGTGGGCGCCAGCGAACGCACCCTCAGCCGACTGTTCCACAACGAACTGGGCATGAGCTTCCACCAGTGGCGCACCCAACTACGCCTGCATCACGCCCTGATCCTGCTCTCGGACGGACACTCCGTCACCACCACGGCACACGCCTGCGGTTGGTCCAACCCCAGCACCTTCATCCACGCCTTCACCGCGGCCATCGGCGACACCCCGGGGCGTTACCAACAGGACCTGCGGCGGTAGCGGGTTGGCAGGGGCAGTACCAGTCACCCCGGATGCCGTGGTCCGTGGCGCTAGCCGTTCGGCTCGTCGAGGAAGCGCAGTAGTACGGCGGTCTGCGCGCGGAGGCGTGCGGCGCGCTCGGCGTGGGCGGCGGTCAACTGCTCGGCGGCCGCGAGCCGTTCGTCGGCCTCGGCGCGCACGATGTCGACCACATGACGGTCGGTCAGCTTGCGTCGGGTGGCCTCGGTGGTCCCGACACCGGCCGGGGAGTGTTCCAGGGCGGTGCCGCGCAGCTCGGCCTCGGCCACGGGGATCGCCTCGGCGTTGTCCAGCGCGGAGAGCGTGGCGCGCAGCGCACTGACCGCGGCCCGGTCCCGGGCCCGCATCGCTTCCGGCAGTGCTTGGCGCATGCGAAGACGCAGAGACATGCGGCGACTTTATGAGGGTGGTTCAGGGGGACGCAATGCGTTATTGGTACGGCGGTGGCCGGCTCCTTTTTGGTGGGGGGCTGAGCAGCGACGGGGGTTGCCCGGGGCGACGGTCCGCCCGCGCTCATGGCCCGTCCGCGAGGGCGTCCCGGACGAGCTGGAGCGGATGGTGGGCGGGGCGGTGGGTGGTGTGGGTGATCTGTTGGCGGCAGGAGACGCCGGTGGCGGCGATGACGGTGGTTTCGGGTTCGGTGGTGAGGGCGGGGACCAGACGGTCGCGGGCGATGCGGAGCGACAGGTCGTAGTGCTCGGCCTCGAAGCCGAAGGAGCCGGCCATGCCGCAGCAGCCGGCGTCGACTTCGACGACGTCGGCGCCCGGGATGCGGCGCAGCAGGTCCAATGTGGCGGCGGTGCCGACCTCCGCCTTCTGGTGGCAGTGTCCGTGGTAGACGATGCGGCGCCCGGCGTAGGGGTTGTCCGGGCGCAGGCGGAGGCGTCCGGCGTCGATCGCCTCGGTGAGGAGTTCCTCGGTTTGGCGGACGCGTTCGGCGGCCTTGCGGACGTCCGGGTCGTCGGGGTGCAGGCGGAGGTGTTCGTCGCGGAGGGTGAACAGGCAGGAGGGTTCGCAGCCGGTGACCGGGCCGTCGGTGGTGGCCAGTCGGCGGGCGAGGGCGAGGGAGGTGGCGGCGGCGCGGTCGAGGAGGCCCTTGGAGTAGGCGGCGCGGCCGCAGCAGCCGCGACTCTCCAACTGGACCTGCCAGCCGGCGAGTTCGAGGAGTTCGATGGCGGCGCGACCGAGGCTCGGCTCGGTGTGGGTGGTGAAGGAGTCGGCCAGGAAGGTGACGGTGCCCAGCGGTGTGGGGCGCCGGGGCGGGGTGTGTCGACGGTGCCAGCGGACGAGGTTGGCGCGGAGGGGGGTGGGGAGCGGGCGGGCGGTGGCGATGCCGAGCAGGCGGGAGAGCAGGTGACGGGTGCCGGGGGCGTGTTGGAGCAGGTTCGGGAGGGGAGCGAGGGCGGAGCCGAGGCGGTTGAGGGTTCGGATGGCGGCGAAGAGGCGGGTGCGGAGTGGGACGCCGTGGGCGTCGTGGTGGTGGGAGAGGGTCTCGGCCTTGAGGGCGGCCACGTCGACGCCCAGGGGGCATTCGCTCTGGCATGCCTTGCACATCAGGCACAGGTCGAGGATCTCGTGCAGGCGGTCGTCCCCGAGGGCCGCCTTGGGGTCGGGCTCGGACAGGGCCTTGACGAGGGCCCCGGCGCGGCCCCGGGTGGCGTGCTGTTCGTCGCGGGTGGCCATGTAGGAGGGGCACATGGTGCCGTGGGCGTCCTTGCGGCACAGTCCGATGTTCATGCACCGGTCGGCGGCGCCGCGCATGCCGCCGGTGTCTGCGAAGTCCAGGCGGGTGCGCAGGCCGGGGGCCGGCGGCAGGGCGGGGTCGCGCAGGTGGTCGGTCATCGGGCCGGCGTCGACGATCTTGCCAGGGTTGAGGCGGGCGTCGGGGTCGAAGAGGCGTTTCACGGCGCGCATCGCCTCGTAGAGCTCGTCCCCGAACAGTCGTCGGTTGAACTCGCTGCGGGCCAGGCCGTCGCCGTGTTCGCTGGAGTTGGCGCCGCCGTACTCCGCGGCGAGGTCGCGGACCTCCTCGGCGACCGCGCGCATGGCGGCGACCCGAGCGGGGTCAGTGAGATCGACGAACGGGCGGATGTGCAGACAGCCGACGGAGGCGTGGCCGTAGAAGCCGGCGGTCATGTCGTGCCGGTCGAGGATCGCCTTGAAGCGGCGGGTGTAGTCGGGCAGGTGGGCGGGGTCGACGGCGGTGTCCTCGACGAACGCCAGGGGGCGGTCGGTGCCCGAACCGGCGGCCATGAGCAGGCCGAGGGAGGACTTGCGGACCTTCAGCAGGGCGGCCTGTTCGACGGGGGTGTCGGCGATCAGGGTGTGGTAGCCGTGGCCGTGGCGGCGCCATCGGCCCGCCAAGTCGGCCAGTCTGCCGCGGAGTTCGCCCGGGTCGTCGCCGGTGAGGGTGACGAAGAGGAGGGCTTCGGGGGCGCCGTGCAGGAGGTCGCCGAGCGAGGCGTACTCGATCTTGCGGCGGGCGAGGTCGAGGATGGTGCGGTCCATCAGCTCGACCGCCGCCGGGTCGCAGGCCAGGGCGTCGCCGGTGGCCTCGACGGCGGCGGTGACGGAGGTGAAGTGGCCGACGGCGATGACGGTGTGGGAGGGCTGGGGAACGAGGCGGACCTCGGCCGCGGTGACGACGGCGAGGGTGCCCTCGGAGCCGACCAGGAAGCGGGCGGGGTCGAAGGGGCGTCCGGCGGCGGCGTCCGCGGCCAGGCGGTCGAGGCGGTAGCCGCCGGCGCGGCGCCAGTGGGCGGGGTAGCCGGTGGCGATCGCGTCGGCGTGCGCGGTGGTGAGGGCGGGGAGTTCGCGGTGGATGCGGCCGTCCAGGGTGGCGCGGGCGGCGCGGCGGGCGCGTTCGGGCTCGGTCACCGGGGCGAGGCGGGCGGTGGTGCCGTCGGAGAGGACCACGTCCAGCGCCAGGACGTGATCGATCGTCATGCCGTGGCGCAGTGAGCCGCTGCCCGCGGAGTTGTTGCCGATCATGCCGCCGAGGGTGGCGCGGTTGCTGGTGGAGGTGTCGGGGCCGAAGGCGAGGCCGCGCGCGGCGGCGGCGCGGTTGAGCTGGTCCTGGACGACGCCGGGCTGGACGCGGGCGGTGCGGGCGACGGGGTCGAGGTCGGTGATGCGGTCGAGGTGGCGGGAGAGGTCCAGGACCAGGCCCGCGCCGACGGTCTGACCGGCGAGGCTGGTGCCGGCGCCGCGGGCGGTGACGGTGGTGCCGTGTTCGGCGGCCGCGCGGACGGCCGCGGCGACGTCGTCGGCGTGCCGGGGGAAGGCCACGCCGAGCGGGGTGATGGCGTACATGCTGGCGTCGCGGGAGTACAGATGGCGGGTGTAGTCGTCGAAGGTGACCTCCCCGTCGAGGTCGCGGATCAGGCGGCGGCGCAGCGCTTCGCCGGCGGCGCTCATGCCGGAAACTCCTCTCGCTCGGCCCTGCCTGTGCCAGGCGTGCGCGTCTCGGCGAGGGGCCGGCTCGGCCGGCTCATGCGGCGGCCAGGACGTCGAGGGCGGCGGTCAGGCCGGCCGGGTCGGAGGGGAAGTCGTGGGCGGCCAGGCCCATTTGGACGCCGGCCAGGGCCCCGGCCAGTTGCAGATCGCTGAGTTGCCCGAGGTGGCCGATGCGGAAGACCCGGCCGGCGAGCCGGCCGAGGCCGCTGCCGAGGGACATGTCGTAACGGTCGAGGACGGTGGCGCGCAGCGCGTCGGCGTCCTGGCCGTGGGGCATCAGCACGGCGGTGAGGGTCGGGGAGTGCTCGCGGGCGTCGGCGCAGAGCACGGTCAGGCCCCAGCCCCGGACTGCGGCGCGGGTGGCGGCGGCGTGCCTGGCGTGCCTGGCGAAGACCGCGGGCAGCCCCTCCTCCGCCAGCAGGTCGAGGGCGACGTCGAGGCCGTAGAGCAGGTTGGTGGCGGGGGTGTAGGGGAAGCGGCCGTGCTCGGCGACGTCGAGCAGGGGGTCCCAGTCCCAGTAGGCGCGGGGCAGCCGGGCGGTGCGGTGGGCTTCGAGGGCGCGGGGGCCGACGGCGTTGAAGCCGAGGCCGGGCGGGAGCATCAGGCCCTTCTGGGAGCCGGTGACGGTGACGTCGACGCCCCACTCGTCGTGCCGGAAGTCGGTGGAGCCGAGCGAGGAGACGGTGTCGACCAGGAACAACGCCGGGTGTGATGCCTCGTCAAGAGCTCGGCGCAGAGCGGGAATTCGGCTGGTGACGCCGGTGGACGTCTCGTTGTGGACGACGCAGACGGCCTTGATGCGGTGTTGCGGATCGCGGGCGAGGCGGTCGGCGAGCGTGTCGGGGTCGGCGCCGTGGCGCCAGTCGCCGGGCACGAGCTCGACGTCGAGGCCGAGCCGCTCGGCCAACTCCCGCCAGAGCACGGCGAAGTGGCCGGTCTCGAAGAACAGCACGCGGTCGCCGGGGCTCAGGGTGTTGACCAGGGCGGCCTCCCAGGCACCGGTGCCGGAGCCGGGGTAGAGGGCGATGGGGCCGGCGGTGCCGAAGACCGGGCGGAGCCTGGCCAGCACGCTCCGGGCCAACTCGGCGAAGGCGGGCCCGCGGTGGTCGACGGTGGGCGCGGCGAGGGCGCGCAGGACCGGATCGGGGATGTTGGTGGGGCCGGGGATCTGGAGGAAGTGGCGACCGGGGCGACGGGCCGAACGGGCTTGTGGTGGGGGCGAGTTCACGTGAGCGATCCCTTCCCTGGAGGGTTGTGCCGTGTGTCGGCACGCTGTACCGTCTCAAGGCACAGAGAGCGTAGGACCGTTGAGCGAAGGGAGTCAACGGTGCAGAACGTGCGGAACGCGCTGCGCGCACTGGAAGAGGTGGCGGAGCGCCAGCCGATCGGCGTCGCCGACCTGGCGCGGGCGATGGGACTGCCGAAGAGCTCGGTGCAGCGCACGCTCGTCACGCTGCACGAGGCGGGCTGGATCCGCCCCGCCGAGGGGCGTCCGACGCGCTGGCGGGTGACGGCCAAGGCGCTGCAGGTGGGCCGGCACGCCACCGGCGAGCTGCGACTGCGGGACGCCGCGGTGCCGGTGATGGAGGAGCTGCGGGCGCGTACGGACGAGACGGTCCACCTGGCGGTGCCGGAGGGCGAACGGGTCGTCCTCGTCGAGCGGTTGGAGACCACGCAGCCGGTGCGGATCATCCTGCCGCTGGGGCAGATCCTGCCGGTGCACGCGTCGGCGAACGGCAAGGCGGTGCTGGCGGCCCGGTCGGACGCCGAGGTGGCGGCGTATCTGGCCGACGGGCTCGCCCGGTTCACGGAGACGACAGCGACGGACCCGGCGGCGCTGCGCGCGGAGGTCGACGAGATCCGGGCGCGCGGTTGGGCGACGAACCGGGGGGAGTGGCGCGCGGACGTGTCGGCGGTGGCGGCGGCGGTGCTGGGCGAGTCGGGGCGTCCGGTGGCGAGCGTCAGCGTGAACGTGCCGACCTCGCGGATGACCGATCCGCTGCGGGAGCGGTTCGGGGAGCTGGTGGCGGAGGCGGCGGAACGACTGAGTGAGCGGTTGGGCGGGGCGTCGGGGTGCCAGGCATGGAGAGGGCCGCGGCGGCCGACCCCTTGACGGCGCCCCCGCGGGCACCCATGCTCTCCGGCTGACGGAAATTGATATTCAAATTACAGAATTCCGTTGTGCCGTTCGTGCACCCGCGGACGGATCGAGCGCTCCCGAGACCCGGCCCGCTCGGCCGGAGAGAGCGAGTCTCGCCGTGTACCGTCAAGTCACCGACCCGCTGGGCCACTTGGGGCTCACCGCGCTGCTGGCCGCCACCCCGCTCCTGGTGCTCCTGGTGCTGCTCGGCGTGGTGCGGATGGCCTCGCACCGGGCCGCCTTATGGAGCCTGGCCAGCGCCGTCGCCATCGCCCTCACCGCCTACCGGATGCCGTTCGGCCAGATCGCCGACGGCGCGGTGGAGGGCGCGGCGTTCGGCCTCTTCCCGATCGTCTGGATCATCCTCAACGCGGTGTGGATCAACAAACTCCAGCGCGCCTCCGGCCACTTCGACCTCATCGGACGGACCTTCACCTCGCTGTCCCCGGACCCCCGCGTCCAGGCACTCGTCATCGCCTACTGCTTCGGCGCCATGATCGAGTCACTGTCGGGATTCGGCACCCCCATCGCCATCACCTCGATCATCCTGCTGGGCCTCGGCCTGACGCCGCTCCGCGCCGCCGCGGTGGCCGCCTTCGCCAACACCGCGCCCGCCGCCTTCGGTTCGGTCGGCAACCCCATCCAGGCACTCGCCAAGGCCACCGGCTACTCCGAGCACGACCTCGGCGCCATGGTCGGCCGCCAGTCATCCGTGATCGCCGTCCTGGTGCCGTTCTTCCTCCTGTTGATCCTGGACGGCCGCCGCGGACTGCGCGAGGTCTGGCCGGCGGCGCTGGCGGCCGGCGTCGGCTTCGGCGCGGGACAGTACCTCTGCGCCAACTTCCTCACCTACCAATTGACCGATGTCGTGGCCGGGATCGTCTCCGTGGTGGTGGTCGTGGTGCTGCTGCGGTTCTGGCAGCCGGGCGGGGTGCGGCCAGAGCCGAAACCCGAGGCGGAGCAAGGCAAGATGCCGCCCCTCCCACTCCTCCAGGCGTTCGCGCCCTACGTGTTGCTCATCGTCGCCTTCGCGCTGGTGTCCGTCGACGGACCCGTCGCCCGCTTCGTCGCCGCCCGGGGCGCCTCGTTCCGCTGGCCGGGACTCCACATACGCACCGCCGACGGGACGGTCCCCAAGGCAGCGGTGTACGACCTCAACTGGCTCGGCTCCGGCGGCACGGTGTTGCTGATCGTCGGTGTGCTCTCCGTGCTGATCCTGCGGGTCCGGCCGGGCCGCGCGCTGCGCGCGTACCGCGAGGCGTGCGCCCAGATCCGTTGGGCGGCACTCTCCATCGGCTGCGTGCTCGCGTTGTCGTACGTCATGAACCTCTCCGGGATGGCCGTCTCGCTGGGTGCCTGGTTGGCCGGGACGGGCGGGGTGTTCGCGCTGCTGTCGGGCTTCCTGGGCTGGTTCGGAGTGGCGTTGACCGGTTCGGACACCTCGTCCAACGCCCTGTTCGGCGCCATGCAGGTCGCCGCCGCGCACCGGGTGGGGATGGACGGCCTGCTGGCCGCCGCGACCAACAGCACCGGCGGCGTACAGGGCAAGGCGGAGGCCATGCAGAACCTCGCCATCGCGTCGAGCGCGGTCGGGTTGACGGGCCGGGAGGGCGAGATCCTACGGAAGGTGATCGGTTGGAGCCTGTGCGTTCTGGCGGCGCTCTGCCTCCTGGCCTGGCTGGAGTCGACGCCCGTGCTGGACTGGATGGTGGTGGGCCGGTGACGCGGGGGCGGGAGCCGGCGGGCGGTCTCCCCGAGCGGGACGGGGCCGTTGGGGTGACGATGGAGACGTCCGTATCTGACCATGCTGTTCCATAAGAGAGGTGGGCGGAATGGCAACCCCCTCCACACCTTCGGGCGACGGCCCGACACACGCTCAAGAAACCTCCCCGAGCGGTGCGGCCCTGGGCGCCCTGGCCAATCTCGGTTGGCAGAGCCTGTTCACCGTCGGCCTGGCGGCGATCGCCCTGGGCGTGGTCGTCCTGGCGTGGCCGGGCAAGACGCTGCACGTCGTCGGACTGGCCTTCGGCATCTACCTGTTGGTCAGCGGTGTCTTCCAACTCGCCGCGGCCTTCGGCGCGCACGTTCCCGGACACCTGCGGGCGCTGCACTTCATCACCGGCGCGATCAGCGTGCTCCTCGGACTGGTCTGCCTGAAGGGCACCCTGCAGTCGCTCCTGCTGCTCGCCCTGTGGATCGGATTCGGCTGGCTGCTGCGCGGCATCATGATGACGGCCGGCGCGGCCTCGGCCCCCCAGGCACCCGCCCGTGGTTGGCAGATCTTCCTGGGCGTCATCACGATGCTCGCGGGCATCGTGCTGATCGTCTCGCCGTTCAGCTCGATCGCCGTGCTCGCGTTGGTCGCCGGCATCATGGCCATCGTCCTGGGTGTCACAGAGGTGATCCACGCCATCCGCATGCGCATCGAGGTCGGCCGCCTCACCAAGGGCACAACGGGCACCGGCACCACCCCCAAGCACCGGCGGTCCCTGTTCCATCCACACCCGCATCCGCAGCACTGACCCCGGCGCAGCGCCCATCCGATGGCCGGCCGCGGGCCGGCCATCGGATGCGCGTGTTCGAAGTCGCCGCGGTCGGCCCGTCGTTCGCCGACCGCGGCGCCCGACGGTCGCGTGGGCCGGGCACTCACCCCATCGAGACGGTGGCGGTCATCTCCCACATCAGGACCTCCGCGCCCTCGGGTCCGGCGGTGACGCGCTGGCCTTCGGCGCGCGTGACGCGACCCGCGTCGCCCGTGGCCAGCGGCCCGGCGCCCTCCAACTCGACGCTGCCCCGCGCAACGAAGAGGTGCGCGAACGGGGCGGTGGCGATCTGCCGCGTCTCTCCGGGACGCATGCGGCTGACGTGCAGCGCGGCGTGCTTCTGACGGATGCCGATCGCCCGCTGGTCGGCGTGCTGGGACATGCCGGACGCCAGGGTCGTCCAACCCCCGCGAGCGAGTTCGTCGTTGATGTCGAGCTGCTCGTAGCCGGGCCGGATGCCGGCCTCGTCGGGGATCACCCACATCTGGAGGAAGTGCACCGGGTCCCGGTGCTCGGGCTGGCCGGTCAGCGTCCACGAGTCGTTCTTCTCGCTGTGCAGGATGCCGGTGCCGGCGCTCATCCGCTGCGCGAGCCCCGGGTAGATCACGCCGTTGTGCCCCTCGGAGTCCTGGTGGACGAGACTGCCGTCGAGCACCCACGTCACGATCTCCATGTCGCGGTGCGGATGGGTGTCGAAGCCGGTACCCGGAGCGACGACGTCGTCGTTGGAGACCAGCAGCAGCCCGAAGTGGGTGTTGTCGGGATTCCAGTGGCGGGAGAACGAGAACGAGTGGTGGGAGTCCAGCCACCCGGCCCGGGTGTGGAAGCGCTCGTCGGCGCGACGGATGTCGAGGGTCGAAGCCATGGTGCTGCTGTCCTTCCTGTCTGACTTCCAGTCCTTGCGGCCTGGCGCCCGGGCCCGTGGACCGAACCTCCGGCAGATGGTTGAATGATAAACAATGCGGGACTCGGAGGGTATTCCGCATCCCGTGCGAGGGCTCCGAAGGCCATTTCCCGAGGGGCTATCGTGTCGAGTGAAGGGTGGTGTGCGGTGAGTAATGTCGAGGTGAAGCCGGCCGAGGTGCGGTGCGGCGCGACGGTGGACGGTGCGCGTGACGCCGACGGGCCGCGGGTCGAGGTCCTCGCCTCGCGGGAGGTGCCCCTGGGCGGTCCGCGTGCGATGACCGTGCGGCGCACGCTGCCCCAGCGCGGCCGGACCCTGATCGGCGCGTGGTGCTTCGCCGACCACTACGGGCCGGACGACGTCTCCGTCACCGGTGGCATGGACGTCGCCCCGCATCCGCACACCGGGCTGCAGACGGTGAGTTGGCTGTTCAGCGGGGAGATCGAGCACCGGGACAGCCTCGGCAGTCACGCCTTCGTGCGCCCCGGCGAACTGAACCTGATGACGAGCGGGCACGGCATCGCCCACTCGGAGGTCTCCACCCCGCAGACAACCGTCCTCCACGGCGTGCAGCTGTGGGTGGCGCTGCCCGAACAACACCGCAACACCGACCGGGACTTCCAGCACTACGCGCCCGCCCCCGTGCGCCACCCCGGAGCCGAGGTCAGGGTCTTCCTCGGTTCGCTGGCCGGCGCCCGGTCACCGGTCCGGACCTTCACGCCCCTCCTCGGCGCCGAGATCGTCCTCGAACCGCACGCCTCCCTCACCCTCGACCTGGACCCCGCCTTCGAGCACGGCCTCCTCGTGGACTCCGGCTCGCTCCTCATGTCCGAAACCCCGCTGAAGCCGGCCGAGTTGGGCTACGCCCACCCTGGCATCGACGCGCTCACGCTGACCAACGCCGCGGACGAACCCGCCCGCGCGATCCTGCTGGGCGGTACGCCGTTCGACGAGGAGATCGTCATGTGGTGGAACTTCATCGGCCGCTCCCACGAGGACATCGTCCAGGCCCGCTCTGACTGGATGGACGACGTTCGCTTTGGCGAGGTGCGCGGTTACGACGGTGACCGGCTGCCAGCGCCTGAACTGCCCTCGGTGGCCTTGCGGCCGCGGGGGAGGGCTCGGTGACCTGCGGCTTCGTTGCATAGGCCGGAGGGCATTGGGCGCAGCGGCCGGGTCTGAGAGGTGGCGAGGCGGGTAGCGAACCGTGCGTTGCAATTGGCCGGCCCGGAGCGCGCCATGAGTCGAGTGTTTGGCTGTCTGTGGCGGGGTCTAGCTGGATCAATGCTGACCCAATGCTGACCCAATGCTGACTTTCCTGACGGTTAGTCAAGTCTAATGGGGTGTCCGCCGACGCCGAGGCCGCCCGTGGCGCCAGTTTCGCACCGTCGCTCACTGCGAAGCGAGGGACTGGCGATTGACGCCAGCCGTGGCCGGGCGCTACGCGGAATCAGGCGGGATTGGTCGCCGGCGAGGAGGCGTGGCGCCATGGGGCCTGAGGCAAGTGGCATACAAGGCCGAGTATGCGCCGTACCGGATCGTTGGTCCGACTCCGTCTCGGCTGTGTTTGTTGAACAGCAGTGAGTAGTTCAGTAGCGCAGGAAAGAGTTCAGTGGGTAGTTCAGCAGCGCAGCGAACTGTTCAGTGCGCGCGTTGTGCAGCCCTGTGGCTGTTGTCCGGTCACGTGCCCGCTGCGGACGTGCGGATGGGGCGTGGGGTCAGAGGAGAGAGTCGAGGTCTTTGCGTGCCTGTGGCGAGGCATGCGGCCGGGACGCAGGGAAGATATGCGAGGGATGGAACTGACGCGCCCATCGCCGGTAGGCCGCGACCGGACCGTCTCCTGCTGCCAGGCGTGGTCGAGCGATATGGGCGCGGGAGGCGAAGATCGGGATGTCACCAAGGCGCTCGGATTCCATGAAGACGCGGTGGATGCGTTGCGCGAGCGCCTCTCACCTGATCCGGGCGTTTGTCCCGGTGTCGGAGTGAGTGCTCGGATATGAGAACGGCCACCGGCTGATCTTCGAGAGGTCCTGGCTCGCCGGATACCGCCGCCCCCACTTTACGCGGACCAGGACCTGGTCGAACCTCTCCTTCAGCTTGCCCACCGCCCCTTGCCGATCGGGGAATTAGTCAGCTTCCAGGCCGTCCCGGAGTTGGCCCGGGCGGTGGTCTACCGCCTGATGTGGCACCACCAACTCACCTTCGACGTTGCCCGCCCTCTGAGTGACCACACTCGCGTGCAGAGCACGCACGTCCGGAGTCAGACATGGGCCATCGGGGCCCACTTTTCCCTGGGCAGGTCTGGGGCACCCGCGCTCCGCCGCACCGGCTCGGAACTCGGCCTCAACGTTGTCGACGAGTGGCACAGCAGCCACCGGAGTTTCCTCGCTCTCGGCCCGCAGGACTCTTCCCGACGGCGTCCCGGCTGACCACTCATCGACAGCAGACCGGCGTCGCCACGAAGGCTCCGCCGAGGCCATTCGGGGGCGTTGTGGTAGCGCCTGCCTCGGTCGGCCCGCACGCTGGAGCCGGATGTGGACGTGCCGCCACGCACCGTGCGGCTGCAGGGCTCTGGGAGGACCGTGTGACCGCTTCGTCGCCCGCCACCGACGCACCGCCGACCCGGTACGACGACCTGCGTGCTCTGGTGATCAACTGCACCCTCAAACGCTCGCCAGAGACGAGCAACACCCAGGGGCTGATCGACCGGAGCATCGCCATCATGGATGCGCAGGGAGTGCACGTCGACGTCGTACGGGCGGTGGACCACGACATCGCCACCGGTGTGTGGCCCGACATGACCGAGCATGGTTGGGAGACGGACGCCTGGCCGGACCTGTACCAGCAGGTCCTGGCGGCCGACATCCTCGTGCTCGCCGGCCCCATCTGGCTGGGCGACAACAGCTCCGTGATGAAGCAGGTGATCGAACGCCTCTACGCCTGCTCAAGCCTGCTCAACGAAGCCGGCCAGTACGCCTACTACGGTCGCGTCGGTGGCTGCCTGATCACCGGCAACGAGGACGGCGTCAAGCACTGCGCCATGAACGTCCTCTACAGCCTGCAGCACCTGGGGTACACCATCCCTCCCCAGGCGGATGCCGGATGGATCGGCGAGGCAGGTCCTGGCCCCTCCTACCTCGACCCCGGCTCGGGCGGCCCGCAGAACGACTTCACCAACCGCAACACCACCTTCATGACCTGGAACCTGCTGCACCTGGCCCGGGCGTTGAAGGATCTGGGTGGCATCCCGGCCTACGGCAACCGGCGAACCGCATGGGACGCCGGCTGCCGCCACGACTACGAGAACCCCGAGCACCGGTAGTGACACCAACGGCTGGGGCAGCTGTGTGGACCGGGTTCCTGGTCAGCCTCCGTCTCGGTCTGGCTGAGGACCTGGTGCAGCGGTCGCCGGGAAGCACCTGTGACGGACCGGTCAGAGGTGCCCGCGATCGGGCGGTGAGTGAGAGGCCGTGCGTGTGTCACGTCCGTAGCAGGACCGGCCAGTGCGGCGATCGCGTAGGCGCGGACCCGGTCGCGCAGTTCGTCCGCGTCCCAGGCCGCCTTCGCCCGGAAGCCCTGCAGCCGGTCAGGGTTGGGATGGTCCGTGAACTCAGCCAGCTGCCGCGTGTTCTTGCGCGGAACCTCGCTCTGCGGCCCGTGCACCATCGCGGTCAGGTTCTCCCGCGCCGCCGGACGCGCGAACATATCGTCCACCGAGGCGCACAGAGCCTCCAACTCCCCACCCAGCGCCCGGATCTCGGCCTCGTTCAGCTCGCCCATCGGCACCGCCCCCGGCGGCGGCATCAATCCCGCGGGCGGAGCAACGAGCCAACCGCCGTCACGGTATGTGAACAACGGGCTGTAGCACCAGGCAGGGAGGCTGTGATGGATGACCGACCGGCACCTGAGGTGGGCCTGCTCCCCCGGAGGTCGCTCACACCGTCCAGGCCGAGCCCGGGGCAGACGGGCCGCGGCCGGTGAGCGCGCGACCGATCGGTGACCATGCGCTGCTGTCCGACTGCCGCTCGGCTGCCCTGGTCACCTCCGACGGCTCGGTGGACTGGCTGTGCCTTCCCCGCTTCGACAGCCCGGCGATCTTCGCCCGGCTCCTCGATGACGACGCCGGCCACTGGTCCATCCGTCCCGCCGGACCCGCCGACACCAGCCGCCGCTACGTCGAGGAGACCCTCGTACTGGAGACGACCTTCCGCGCATGCGGAGGCACGGCCGTGGTGCGGGACGCGCTCGCACTGGGACGGCACGAGCGCGGACACGCACTCGGCGAGGCTTCCCCCGGAATTCTGCTGCGCCAGGTCACCTGCACCGAAGGACAGGTGACCTGCGACATCGCCTACGCGCCACGCCCGGAGTTCGGACTGATCCACCCGCTCCTCTCACCGGTCCCAGGCGGGCTTGCCGCATACGGGGGCGCTCACGTGCTCCTGTTGTCCAGCCCCGTCGACCTGACGGTCAGCGGTTCCACCGCACACGGCCGGTTCACCCTGCGGGCATCGGACCGCCTCGGCTTCGCGTTGCATGTCGGGCCGGCGTGGGGAAGCAAGCCGGTGCGCTGGCGAGCGGGGCGTATCAGGCGGCGCCTGAACGACACGGCCGAGGGCTGGCGCTCGTGGTCCCGGCTCCACCGCCGCTACGTCGGCCCCTGGCAGGACGAGGTAGCACACAGCGGACGCGTGCTGCGAGCACTAACCTTCGCCCCTACGGGGGCCATCGTCGCCGCCCCCACCACCTCACTGCCCGAGTGCGCCGGCGGCACACGCAACTGGGACTACCGCTACACCTGGGTCCGCGACGCGAGCTTCACCCTGCAGGCACTCGCCACCGCCGCCTGCGAGAAGGAGAAGGACAAGTTCTTCGGCTTCCTCGCCCGGGCCGCGGCGACCCAGCTCCACCGCGGGGTGAGCCTGCAGATCATGTACGGCGTCGGGGGTGAACGCGATCTGAGTGAGCGGCTGCTTCCCCACCTGGCCGGCTGGCGCGACAGTACTCCGGTACGAACCGGCAACGACGCCTGGAGCCAACGCCAGCTCGATGTCTACGGCGAACTCCTCGACGCCGCCCACGAGAGCCTCCCACCCGGAGAGCTCCTGGACCCGCCCACCCGCACCTTCCTGGTCCAGGCGGCCGACACAGCCGCCCGCCGCTGGACCGAGCCCGACCAGGGCATCTGGGAGAGACGCGGACCGAGCAGACACTTCCTGCACTCGAAACTGATGTGCTGGGTCGCCCTGGACCGCGCCATCTCCATGGCCACCGCCCTCCAGGCCCACGAACACGTACCCCGCTGGCGCCACGAGCGAGAGAACGTCCGTCAAGCCATCGAAGAGCGCGGCTGGAGCTCCCGTTCGGGAGCCTTCACCCAGGCGTTCGGCAGTGACGAACTGGACGCCTCGGCGCTGATGTTGCCCATCGTCGGCTTCCTGCCACCGCAGGACCCTCGCATCCGGTCCACCGTGCTGGCCGTCACCACCCACCTCACCGACCCCGACGGCCTGGTCCGCCGCTACCTCGGCGACGAGATCGAGGAAGCGGAAGGAGCCTTCCTGCTCTGCACCTTCTGGCTCGCCCACGCTCTCGCCCTGACCGGTCATCCCGTCCGTGCACGACAGGTATTCCAGGCAGCCCTCACACACGCCAACGACGTCGGCCTGTTCGCCGAGGAGTCGGACCCCGCCACGGGAGAAGCCCTCGGCAACTACCCCCAAGCTTTCAGCCACATCGGACTCATCAACGCAGCCCGCGCCATCCGCGACGCCGAGCAGCAACCCCCATCGCAAGGAGCCGAAGACCGGTTCCCGGCATGAATCGGGACTGCCGTCCGTACGCCGTCAGAGGGCGGGCCAGCGTGGATGCCTCATCCTGCGCGCCCGTCTCCCTACAGTGGGCGGCATGCGAGGACACCCAACGCCGGCAACCGCCGCGGCCACGGCGGTGCTGCTGGCGTGCGTTTCCTGCTCCGGCACATCAGAGCCCACCCCCGGCACCCGAACGTCCTCCACGGCCACCACACGCACCACCACTGCGCCCGCCGGACCCCTCACCCTCACCCGAGGGCAGGGATTCGACCGTACCGGAGCATTCACCTCGCTCATGACCTGCGACGATCCAAGGGACTACTCGCCAGGTCTGAACTTCGCGAACGTGCCGACCGGAACACGGGAACTCGCCCTGACCATGGTCGACCTCAACGTCCACAAAATTCACTGGCTCCAGCTTGCCATCCCCCCAACTGCCCACGGAATCAGCGCCCACCACCTCCTCCCAGGTGCCCGCGAGGCACTCAACGACTTCGGGGAGGCCACCTACGACGGACCATGCCCGCCCCACGGCGCCACCCACAGGTACCAGCTGACGCTGTACGCGCTCCACGAGCCGATGCCCACCTCCTTCGACGGCAGCACACCGCCCACCCGGACCCTGCAGGAGATCAAGCGACGAGCCTTCGCCTCAGCTCAGCTCGTGGCCCCCTACACACGCCACTGACACAGGACCCGATCGCCATCGACCGAACGGCGAGGACCGCGGACCGAATGTGTCTGAAAGATCGGGTAAGTCCGTGAGGTGGCGGGTTGGCTGGGACCCGGACCCGGGCCTCTGCTATCCGGGACGGACTGGGCGTGTACGAGAGGGAGCTGTCGGCTGTCGAGCCGGCCGAGGACAAGCGGGTGGACGAGGTCGTCGAGCGGCTGATGGACCGTGCCGACGCCTCAGGCGCCGGCGCTGCCGGGCGAGGGCGGGCTGCTGACGGAGGTCACCCGGGCCGTGCTGGAACGGGCCCGGGACGCGGAGATGACCGAGCACCTCGGCTCCGAGAAGCACGAGCGAGGTACGCGGCTACGACGGCGACCGACTTCTGGCACCCGAACTGCCTTCGGCGGCCGTGCGGCCGCGCGGACGGACGCGTTGGCCCGCGGTCTGACTCCGAGGCGGAAGTTTGTGACGGAGGATCAATTCGGTGCAGGGAACGGAGAGTTGCCGATACCGTTGCCGCTTCGCTGATGATGCCGTGCCGTTCGTGCCGTTCGTGCCGGGCGGTGCCGATTCGCCGAACTGCGGCGTCACTTCTCCAACTGGGCGGCGTGGTCGGGGACATAGGACTGGAGGTCGCGTGGTGGTCGACGGTAGCCGGTGGACGGCGGCCGGGCCGGCAGTTCCAACACCGGTGGTGGGACCTCGTGGTAGGGCACGGTCGACAGCAGATGGGCGATCATGTTGAGCCGGGCCCGGCGTTTGTCGTCGCTCTCGACGACGTACCACGGTGCCTCGGGGATGTCGGTGTGGATGAACATGTCGTCCTTGGCCCGGGAGTAGTCCTCCCAGCGGGTCAGCGATTCGAGGTCGATCGGGGAGAGTTTCCAGCGGCGGGTGGGGTCGTCCAGGCGTTGGCGGAAGCGTTGTTCCTGCACGTCGTCGCCGACCGAGAACCAGTATTTGCGGAGCAGGATCCCGTCCTCGACCAGCATCCGCTCGAAGACCGGGCACTGGTGGAGGAAGCGCTGGTACTCGGTTGGGGTGCAGAAGCCCATGACCCGTTCGACGCCGGCCCGGTTGTACCAACTGCGGTCGAACAGCACGATCTCGCCGGCTGCGGGCAGGTGCTCCACATAGCGTTGGAAGTACCACTGGGTGCGTTGGCGTTCGGTGGGGCGGGGGAGCGCGACGATGCGCGCCACCCGGGGGTTGAGGTAGGCGGTGACGCGCTTGATGGTGCTGCCCTTGCCCGCCGCGTCGCGCCCCTCGAAGACCACGACGAGCCGGGCGCCCTCGGCGCGGACCCACTCCTGGAGCTTCACCAGCTCCGTCTGCAACCGGTACAACTCGCGCTCGTACCGGGCCTTCGGCAGCTTCCCCAGTGCGCGGGGGCCGCCTTCCTGGTCGTCCGTCATGCCTCGACGGTACGAAGGGTTGCGCGGGTGCGGGCGGGCGGGGGAGCCGAACGAGGGGCACCGCAGTGTCGGCATCGCCATGGCGCGGGGAAAGGGCCGGACGGCCCTGTCTGGCGCGCGCGGCACGTCGCAGGCTGGTGAGTGATGCCGGACAGGGACGCCGCATGGCCCGGCGGCGACCGTGCGGCGCGGGGTCGCTTCCGAGGAGGCACGACCATGCCGAACATCCCGCGCAGGGTCAGCGACGTCATGACGCAGCCCGTGGCGGCCGTCGCTCGGGCGGCCGGTTTCAAGGAGATCGTCGAGACCCTGCGGCGGTGGCGGGTGAGCGCTCTGCCGGTGGTCTCGGCCGAACACCGGGTGGTGGGTGTGGTGTCCGAGGCCGATCTGCTGCCCAAGGAAGGGTTTCGGGAGGCGGATCCGGAACGGCTGGAGCGGCTGCGCGCGCTCGATGACGTACGCCGGGCGGAGGCCGTGACGGCCGGCGAGCTGATGACCAGCCCTGCCGTCACGGTGCGCGGCGACGCCACCCTCGCTCAGGCGGCGCGCACGATGGCCCGGGCGTCCGTCAAACGACTGCCGGTGGTGGACGGGAACGGGGTGCTGGTGGGCATCGTCAGCCGCGCCGACCTGCTGAAGGTGTTCCTGCGGTCCGACGACGAGATCGCGGCGGAGGCCCGGCAGGTGCTCGCCAAGCTGTTCGCCGCGCCCGCGAAGGACCTGCGCGTCGCGGTCGCCGACGGGGTGGTCACACTCAGCGGTCGGTTCCGCGACCGGTCGCTGGTGCCGGTGGTGGCCCGTCTGGTGCGCGGAATCGAGGGGGTGGTGGATGTGGAGTACGACGTGACGGGTGTGGCGACGGTCCCCGGACTCGCGTCGGCGGAGACCCCGTCCCTGTGATGCCGTGCGGCGCTCGGCCGGCGGATCACGGCCCTGCGCACGTGGGTTGAGCCCCAGGGCGGCGGCCGTTCGACGGTGGGCGTCGTGCATGCCCCTGGCCGTGCGGGACGACGGCGACCGGGGTGGGGCAGTGGCGCAGCACGGCGTGGGCGATGTGTCCGATGCGTGGGACCGAGGGCAGTGCCGTGAGGCGGTGGCGGCCGATGACGACGAGGGCGGCGTGACCGGCGGCGTCGAGGAGGTGGCGGGCGGGCTCGCCGATGACGACCTGTGCCGTCACCGCCACGCCCGGGTACCTCTCCCGCCACGGTCGCAGCGCCTGGTGCACGGATTCCCGCTTGTCGGCCGAGAGGTCGGTGCCGAACTTCAGCGCCGCGCCGAGCCCGTAGACGTAGTACGGCGGTGGGTTCCAGCCGTGCACCACCACCAGGGGCGCGGTGTGCACCGCCGCGGCCTCGAAGGCGAAGGTGATCACCTCGTCGCAGGGGCGACCGAGATCCAGTCCGAGGACGACGGGCGAGGCCGCACCGGCAGCCGGGTCGGGCGAGGGCAGCTCCGACTCCTCGCCCGGAACCGGATGTTCTGTCGAGGCGGGGGCGCGTACGAGGATCACGGGGCCCTCGGCGTGGGCGACGACGGCCATGGCCACCGAGCCGAGCAGGAACCCGGCGACCCGGCCCACCCCGACCGTGCCGATGACCAGTGCTTCGGCGTACTTGGCTGCCTGGCACAGCACGTCCCGCGGCAGCCCGATGACGTGGTCCGCCGTGATGTCGAGGCCCGGGTAGTGGCGTCGCAGTCGGTCGGTCACCTCCTGGGGCACCCCCTCCGACCAGCGCCGGGCGGCTTCCTCGCCGGCGGGTGGGGCGGAGGAGCAGGGCCACTCCCAGGCGTGGACCAGACGCAGGGGCAGCTCCCGCAGCAGGGCCTCGCGGGCGCCCCAGTCCGCTGCTGCCAGACTCGCCGGCGAGCCGTCCACACCGACGAACACGGGGTGCGCCATGGCCACCTCCCAGGGGACGGAGCTGCGAGCCGCGTCTCCCACACTGCGCGGCGCGCACGGTGCGCAGCAGGGGCCGCT
Organism: Streptomyces sp. NPDC090442; assembly: GCF_044769405.1. Taxonomy (NCBI): domain Bacteria; kingdom Bacillati; phylum Actinomycetota; class Actinomycetes; order Kitasatosporales; family Streptomycetaceae; genus Streptomyces; species Streptomyces sp. NPDC090442. Next base: position 104,167 of record NZ_JBIVXW010000008.1, on the reverse strand, counting down.
GGTCCCGGAGGAAGGCCGGTCGGCCCAACCGGGCCGGGGGCGGTGGCGGGTGCCCCGGTCGGCGGGAGGAAGGGCCGGACGGCCCCTGCCCGGTCACGGGCGGGCCACCACACGCTGAAGGTGTCGCAGCCCCGTCGCGACAGCCGCCGGTAGGAGGAGGCGTCATGGTGCACGGTCCGCACACGGTCGGCGACGTGATGACTCAGACGGTGGTGGCCGTCGGCCAGGCGGCGCGGTTCAAGGAGATCGTCGAGACCATGGAGCAGTGGAAGGTCAGTGCGTTGCCGGTGCTCGCGGGGGAGGGGCGGGTGATCGGCGTGGTCTCCGAGGCCGATCTGCTGCCGAAGGAGGAGTTCCGCAGCGCCGACCCGGACCGGCTGGAGCAGCGGCAGCGGCTGGGCGACCTGCGGAAGGCCGGTGGTCTGACGGCGGGCGAGTTGATGAGCGCCCCGGCGTTGACGGTGCACGCCGACGACACCCTTGCCCAGGCGGCGCGCACGATGGTGCACAGGTCGGTCAAGCGGCTGCCCGTGGTTGACGGTCACGGGATGCTCCAGGGCATCGTCAGTCGCGCGGACCTGCTGAAGGTTTTCCTGCGCTCCGACGAGGAACTGGCGGAGGAGGTGCGGACGGAGATCGTCGACCGGCTGTTCACCGGAAGCGCCAGGGACGTCGAGGTGAGCGTCAAGGACGGCGTCGTGGCACTGCACGGTCCGATCCACGACAGCGCGCTGCCGCCCGTCGTGGCCCGTCTGGTGCGGGCGGTGGAGGGGGTGGTGGACGTGACGTTCGACGACGTGCACGTCGGACGGGGAACGGCGGAACACCGGGCGGCCCGCTGAGACGGATGTCGGGCGCGTATCCGCCCAGTTGGCAGGCAGGGCGCGCGTTTCCGGACGGGCGGCGGACTGTGGTGGACCTGCGGTGGGCGGAACGGGAGACCCGGAACGGGCGTTGGTACGTTCACTGCTGGTGGCGCCGCAGCCGCGCATCCAGCGCTTCCCACTCCTCCTCCCACTGGGCGTCACGCCTGCGGTCCAACAGATGCACGCCCGTCTTCTGCGCGCCGAGAAGCAGCAACCCGGTGCCGGCGGCGCTCACCGTGCCGACCACCACGCTCCGGGCGAGGGAGTCCGTCGGGGTGCTGGGGTCCGCAACCAGCGCTCCGCGCCGGTCCAGCCAGACGGTCGTCGGGTCGCCGACGTGCGCGCCGGGTGCCACGGCCGCCTCTCCCGTCCGCACCGTGCGGTCCGCGGCGGTCCAACGCACGGTCGTGTGCGCCGGGCCGCCCGGACCCGCCCCGGCGTCCAGGCCGATGCGGGCGGGCGCATCCCTCGTCACGACGGCCGAGACGCGATGCCAATCGGCCTGCTGCTGCCCGAACGCCGCGTCCACCGCATGGCCCGCCGCGACGCCCGCGGTCGGGACCCCCACGACGATCAACACCCAGGTGGCCAGGGCCAACCACGACTGCGCCACATCTGTGCCCCGCCGTAGCGGACCGGGGCGCCACGGTCGGTGCGCCTTCTTCCGAGACATCACACACCCCCATCACCTGCTGTTTCGACGCTCCCACGGGCAGGGCGGAGGGGAGGAGGGCCGAACGGGCACGATCAAGGGCCGGGGGGATGTCCGGGCCGGCCGGGCGGGGACCGTTCGGCCCTGGCACGTCGTCGCCGCCGGCGCCACCATGGACAGGGGCTCGGATTCACCGTCGGAGGGCCTCATGAGCGAGACGGACGCGTGCTCGGCGCAGCGGCCGATCCGGGTCTTCCTCGTCGACGACCACGAAGTCGTCCGGCGCGGGGTCCAGGACCTGCTCGACGCCGAACCCGACATCGAGGTGGTGGGCGACGCCGGTACGGCCGACCACGCGCTGGCCCGTGGACCGGCGCTGCGGCCGGACGTCGCGGTCCTCGACGTTCGACTGCCGGACGGGGACGGCGTCACGGTGTGCCGGGAACTGCGCTCGCGGATGCCGGGGTTGGCCTGTCTGATCCTGACCTCGTTCGACGACGATGACGCGCTGCTCGACGCGATCATGGCCGGGGCCGCCGGCTATGTGCTGAAGGAGATCAAGGGAGCGGACCTGGTCGCCGCCGTACGGACGGTGGCGACGGGACGATCGATGCTCGACCCGGCAACCACGGCGCGGCTGATGCGTCGCCTGCGAGCCGTCGAGGAGGCGCCTCCCGAGGAGGGGGTGCTGTCCAGCCTGTCGGCGCGGGAGCGGCAGATCCTGGAGCTGATCGGCGCGGGAATGACGAACCGTCAGATCGGTGCGCGGCTCTACCTGTCGGAGAAGACGGTCAAGAACCACATCTCCCGCATGCTGGCCAAACTCGGCGTCGAGCGACGCATCCAGGCCGCGGTGCTCGCCACGCGGAGCGTTCCGTCGACCGCCACGGAAGCGGGGCACGGTCGGTAGCCGGGAACCAGAGCGCCGGTGCCCGGCACCGGGTCCGGGCGCCTTGCCAGCCGCGGCGGTCACGCGTTCAAGTCGCCCCCGGCACCTGCGGTCGGCGGCACCGGCGCCCCCGGCACCCGGATGCGCCGTCCGCTGATGTGGGTCGGTCGGATGGCGATCCACTGATACCGGCCGCTGCCCACCCAAGGGGCCGAGTACGCCTGCTCCTCGAACCTGCGGGTTTCGTAGAAGCCGGTGACCACTTCGGCCGGCCCCACGGCGAGCACGCTCCACCCCTGGCTGAAGGCGTCGTCGAGGTGGTCCACCTCCAGCGCGGCCTGGTGGTCGGCCGCGGCGGACGGGCCGGAGCCCGCCTGGGTGCGGTAGACGATCACGTCGTCGATGACGGAGTAGTTGACGGGGAAGACGGCGGGGCTGCCGTCGAGGGTGACGGCCACCCGGCCGACGCCGTGCGTGGAGAGCAACTCCCGGCATTCGGTGGGGCCGAGCGCGAGCACCTCCGGACGCGCGCCGGCCTTGCCGAAGCCCGGGGGGAGATCGACGGTTCCGCCGGTCAACTCGGCGACCGTCGTGTTGAGCGCGCCGGCGAGGCGCAGCAGGAACCCGATGCCCGGCTCGGCCGGCTGCTCCTCGACGTACTCCAGGTAGCCGGGCGACGCGCCGGCCCGGGCCGCGACGTCCTCGCGGGTCAGCCCCAACTGCTGCCGGCGCAGCGCCACACGCCGCCCCAGATCGCTGCGCGGTCGCGCCGGCTCGGGACCGGAGCCGGATGCCTGGTCGGTCGTCATCGGGCACACCTTCCTTCGGCGAACGATTGCGTTCCCGTCCCCAACAGGTCCTCGCCCCCGCCGAGTTCGCGTGTCTGCCACGTTCCCGTCTTCGCCGTGGGCTCATTCGTGCGGCACGATCGCCACGGGGCACGGCGCGTGGTGGACGGCCGCATGGACGACATGGCCGATGCGCGGGGCCGGGCGGCCGAGGTGCGGGCGGCCGACGATCAGCAACTGGCATCCCGCCGCACCGTGCAACAGGGCCGGCGCGGGGCTCTCCAGCACCACCTGCTCCTCCACCCGCACGTCCCGGAACTTCTCCCGCCACGGGCGCAGCGCCTCGGACAGCTCCTCCCGCGCACATCGAGCCGTCTCCTCGGCGCCGGCCCGCTCCGCGGCGCCGTCCCGGTCGTGGCCGAACGGGGAAAGGCTCCGACCATGCACGGCACGGAGCGGGACGGCCCGCCGGGCGGCGGTCTCGAAGGCGAAGGCCAGCAGCCCCCCGCCGGCGTCGTGCAGGCTGACGCCGACGCCGATGCTGCCCGCCTCCTCGGCTGCCGCACTGTCCTGTTGGGCCCTCACCAGGACGATCGGGACCGCGACCCGCGGCACCAGGTCCAGACCGGTTTCACCCAGAGCGAACCGCGCCACCGGGCCGAGCCCGCGGGACCCCAAGGCCAGCAGGTCCGCCCGCCCGGCGGCCTCGGCCAGGGCGTCCAGCGGCAGCTCGCGCACCAGAACCTCCTCGACCGGTAGCCCCGGCTCCACCACCTCGACCGCGGACCTGGCCTCCTCGATGATGCGGTCGGGCCAGTGCGGCATCTCCCGCGCCCACGGGGCGGCACCGCGCGGTCGCGCCGGCAGCGGTTGCCAGGCGGCCAGGAGCCGCAGCCGGGACTGCCTCAGCCGCGCCTCGTGCGCCGCCCACTGCGCCGCGGCCAGGGCGTGCGGCGTGCCGTCCACGCCGACGGTGACGACGTTCTTCATCCCGGGGACCCGTCTTCCTCGGACGGGGCCGGCTTCAGGTCTTCGGCCACCGACACCACCCCGTCGACGCTCTCGCACATCCGCACCAGCACGGGAACCAGCAGCGGGTCCGCCACACTGCCGTGCAGGGCCACCTGCCCCCGCTGCACGTCGACGGTCACGCCCGACGCACCCAGGCGTGCCGTGCGCCCGATGACCTCCCGCCGGATCTCCTCCCGGATCGCCCCGTCCTTGCGCAGGAACACCCGCAGCAGGTCGGCGCGGCTGACGATGCCCAGCAGGGCGTCCGTCTCGTCGACCACGGGGAGCCGCTTGACGTGCTGCACCTCCATCAGGCGCGCCGCCTCCACCACGGTCCATTCCGGACGGGCGCACACCGCCGGAGCGGACATCAGCTCTCCGGCGGTGCGCCCCTCCGCCCGGGCCCGTTCCCACGCCTCCAGATGAGGCAGCGCCGTCAGTCCGGACAGATCGGGCCGGTCCGCCGCCTTCCGCAGCAGATCGGCCTCCGAGACGACGCCGGCCGGCCTGCCCAGCCCGTCGAGCACCGGCACGGCGCTCACCGCGTTGTCCGCGAGCGTCTGCACGATCTCCTTGAAGGGAGTGTCGATCCGCACGCTCGCGACCTTCCTGGTCATCAGCTCACCTATCGTGCGGTGCTCCATCTCCGGCTCCTTCCACGCGGTGACCGGCGGTGCGGCCGTATCTCCAGCGTGGCCGGTACGGTGCGCGGTCCGGCATGAGCCACTCGGCCCCATCGACCGGCCGGCCGTCCCCCGCGGGCCGACCGGCACCCGGTCAGGGCCCTATGGCCCCTGACCCCGACGAGGGCGCTCCGCGACGCTGGAGAGGACCCTGCCGATCTCCCCGCCCGGGAGGTTCCCGGTGCTCACTCACTCCACCCTCGACGACACGGCAGTCAGGTCGCTGGTGGCCGACGCGGTCACGGCGCCCTCGATGCACAACGCCCAGCCGTGGCTCTTCGAGTACGCGCGGGCGTCGCGCACCATGGTGCTCCTGGCCGACCTGGACCGGGCGATGCCGCTGGCCGATCCCACCACCCGCGCGCTCCATCTCGGTTGCGGCGCCGCCCTGTTGAACCTCCGCGCCGCCGCGGCGCACGCCGGCCACCGCACCGTCACCACGCTGCTGCCGGCCCCGCACACCCCCACACTCCTGGCCTCCGTGCGGTTCGACGTGCCGCACGGCCCCCTGGAGGTGGGCCTGGCCGGCCTCCACGACGCGATCCGCGTCCGGCACACCAGCCGCCTGCCCTTCACCGAGCGACGCATCCCGGCCGGCCTCCGCGCCGCCCTGGTCGACGCGGCGGCCGGGGAAGGCGCGGCGCTCACGTTCCCGACCGCCCCGCACCGTGAGGCGGTGCTCGACCTCATCCTGCACGCGGAGGGTTACGACCGCATGGACGACGGTCGCGAGGTCGAACAACGCAGTTGGACCCGCGACGCCTCCGCCGCAACGTCGGCGGACGGGATCCCAAAGTACGCCTTCGGTCCCGCCAAACGTGGCGGCGCGGCCCCGATGCGGGACTTCGCCGGCCGCCGCCCGATCCCCGAACGCCCCTACGCCGACTTCGAGAAGAGCCCGCAACTGGCCTTGCTCAGCACCACCCACGACACCCCGGCCGACTGGCTGCGCGCGGGCCAGGCACTCCAACGCGTCCTGCTCCTCGCCACCCGTCAAGGGCTCGCCAGCTCCTTCGCCACCCAGCCCCTGGAATGGTCCGACCTGCGCTGGCTGCTGCGCGACCCACGCTCCGGCGCCGGCCACGTCCAGATGATCCTGCGCCTTGGCTACGGACCCGACGGCCCGAGCACACCGCGCCGACCGGTGGACGAGGTCCTGACGATCACGCCATGAGCCCCGGGGCGCCGAGCAGTTCGGCCCAGCCGCGCTCCTCCTGACGGAAGCGGAGCCCCAGCACGGCGTGCGGGCCGTACAACGGCGGCTGCATTTGGCCGAGTTGTTCCATCGGCGGGGCGTCCGGCTCGTCGGTGAGGGCGAGTTGTGCGGCCGTGAGACGGGGCGCGTCGTCGTGGGGGCCGGGGCCGTGGCTAGGGCGCTTCTGACGGATCTCCGCGGCGTCGCGGCGTCTGGCACGCACGCTCGCTGCGTTGCCGAAATGTCCCCATAGCTCCGCTATGAAGACATCCCGGCGCCTTGCGATCGCACGCACCAGACGCCGCTCCTTCCTCCACGGAGATCCGTCAGAAGCGCCCTAGTCGGGGACGGGCGCCGACCAGACGAGGCGGGTGCCGCCGTCGTCCCGTGCGTCGACGGCCATGGCGCCGCCGACCTCCTCGGCCCGTTCGGCGAGGTTGCGCAGACCACTGTGTCGACTGGTGTGCTCGGGGATGCCCACCCCGTTGTCCGCGACGGTGAGGGTCAGCCGTCGGTTGCGGAGGACCAGGGACACGTCCGCCGCGCTGGCGCGGGCGTGCCGGGCGACGTTGCTGAGCGCTTCGCCGAGCGCGGCCAGGACCTGCTCGGCGAGCGCGTCCGGTACGTCGGTGTCCAGCAGCCCCGTCATGTGGAGGGAGGGGGTGAAGTCGAGGGTGCGGGAGGCTTCTTCCACTGCCGTGACGGTGCGTGCGCGTAGTCCCTGCCTGCCGGGTGTCGGGTCGCGGGGGCGGAGTCCGAAGATGGTGGAGCGGATGATCTTGATGGTCTCGTCGAGGTCGTCGACCGCGCGCAGCAGGCGCTCGCTCGCCTCGGGGTGATCGACGAAGCGGACGGCGCTCTGGAGGGTCATCCCGATGGCGAAGAGCCGTTGGATCGCCAGGTCGTGCAGGTCGCGGGCGATCCGGTCGTGGTCCCTGAGCAGGGTCACCTGCTCCGCGGCGCTGCGTTGCTCGTCGAGTTCCAGGGCGAGGGCGGCCTGGCCGGCGAACGTGAGCAGCGGTGTGGTCTCCGGGGCGGTGAACGGCGCGCGTCCGCGCAGCCGGGCCAGGAGGAGGACGCCGCGGAGCCGGGCGCGACTGGTCATGGGGACGGCGACCGCGGGTCCCAGTCCCTGCCAGCGGGGCGGGCCGGTCGTGACCCGCGGGTCGTGCTCGATGTCGGTGCTGATCAAAGGGCGTTCGGCGTCCAGCGCGGCGCCCGAGAACGAGCCGTGGCGGGGGAGGACCAGACCGCGGTGGGCGTCGGCGTCCACCCCGGACGCCACCTCCATGCGCAGGCGGTCGTTCCCTACCGGGAGGGCCAGGACCGCCAGGTCTGCGGAGAGGATGCGGGCGGCGTGGTCGACGATCGTCGAGAGCACGTCCTTCTTCCGGGCGCCTGGGAGCAGTTGGGACACGATGTCGCCGTTGGCCTCCAACCACTCCTGGCGGTGGTGGGCTTCCTCGTAGAGCCGGGCGTGTTCGACGGCAACTCCGGCGGCCACCGCCAGCGTTGCCAGCACCGTCTCGTCCTCGTCGGTGAAGGGTCCGCCGCCGCGCTTCTCGGTGAGGTACAGGTTGCCGAAGACCTCGTCCCGGATCCGTATGGGCACTCCCAGGAACGTGTGCATCGCCGGGTGGTTCGGTGGGAAGCCGTAGGACGCGGGATGCTTGCCCAGTTCTGCCAGTCGTAGCGGAACGGGACGGCGGATCAGCTCGCCGAGGATTCCGTGTCCCGCCGGCAGGGCGCCGATCGCCGCGAACTGCTCGTCGGTGAGACCGACCGGCAGGAACTGACCGAGCCTGCCGTCCGCACCGATCACCCCCAGCGCGCCATAGCGTGCGTCGGTGACGACGGCGGCGGCCTCGACGATCTGGCGCAGGACCTGCTGCACGTCCAACCCCGTGCCCACCGACAGAATGGCTTCGAGCAGGAGGTGGTGGGGCCCACCGGCCGTCGCCTGCACGGTGTGCAGGCGTTCCAGCAGGTCCTGCGGCAGCGTGTGCCCCAGCGCACGCAACCCGTTCGTCCGGCCGGATCGCTCTCCCACGACAATGCTCCGCTGTGCCGGATCCGGCTGACCCGGCCACACCACTCACGGTAGTGCGACGAGGTCCCACCGGGCATCCGCAGGGAAGGGGCTGGCCGGAAGGGCGGCCCTCCACCACCGGCTCGGGCCGGGGCGGCGACGTCCCGGCGGGCGGCGAGAGGCCCCACCAGGCGGGCCCGATCTGCCCAACGGCCGAGGTCCACCGGCCCTATGCCGCGCCGACGCGCTCCGCGGACGATGCGGGCATGGAGCGGGAGAACGGCTTGCGAATGCTGGATCGCCAGGAGTGTCTGCGGCGTCTGACGCTGGTGCCCATCGGACGCCTGGTCTACACGCACGAGGCGTTGCCCGCGGTCCTGCCGGTCAACTTCTCCCTGGACCAGGAGCACGCCGTGGTCCTGCGGACGTCCGCCGTGTCGCGCCTGGCGCACGCCGTCGACGGGGCCGTCGTGGCGTTCGAGGCGGACTGGTTCGACGAGGCGGCGCGGTCGGGGTGGAGCGTGAGCGTGATCGGACGGGCCGCGGTGGTGACCGATCCGAAGGAGCAGGAACGGCTGCGTGCGGTCGGGCTCCGCTCGTGGCTGGCGGTGGCGCAGGACACCTTCATCCGGATTCCCCCGGAGCTGGTGACCGGTCGCCTTCTGGAAGGACATCCGCGAGGCGGTGAGGGGCGGGGCGCGGCGTGGTTGGCCGATGTCTCCTGACGCGGCGGGGCCGACGCGTCGAGGGCGAGCCCGGACACGCCACCGCCCCTCTGCCGGCGTTCGCCCCGGGCACCCCGCCGGCGCCGACGGACCGGGCCACCGCGGCCCGGGCCCGCCCGACGAACGACTCCTTGGAGGTGCGACATGGACGGCCCGGTCGTGGTCGGGTTGGACGGTACCGGCAACAGCGCGCCGGCCGTGCGCTGGGGCGTTGCGGAGGCAACCGCCCGGAAGCTGCCCCTGCACCTCCTGCATTCCTGGTCCGCCGCACACTGGCCGGCCGCGCTCGCACGGGAGGAGACCGATCTGCGCCGGCACGGCACCGAGGTACTGGTGCGGGCCGAAGCGGTGGTGGAGGAGCTGCACCCGGGAATGCACGTCGTGCCCGAACTGGTCGGCGAGGAGGCGCCCGACGCGCTGGCCGAACGCAGCGGTACGGCCTCCCTCTTGGTGCTCGGCTCCCGCAGACACGACGCGATAGCGGGCTTCCTGTTGGGCTCGGTCAGCCTGCGGGTCCTCGGACGAGCGGAGTGCCCGGTGGTCACCGTCCGTGAGGACGAGCGGTCCCCGGTTCCCGCCCGGGAGATCGTCGTCGGCGTGCAGGAACCAGGCACCGACGAAGCCGTGCTGGACTACGCGTTCACCGCGGCCGAGGCCCATCGCGTGGGCCTCTGCGCCGTCCATGCCTGGACGCCCGGCACCGCTCTCGGCGGACTGGTCGCTCCCCCCGCCGACCACCGGGAGGACGTCGTGCGTGCCGCGGACGAGCGCGAACTGCTCCGGGCCGAACTGGTCCCGTGGCGGGAGAAGTTCCCCGAGGTCCACGTGGCCGAGCGGGCAGTCGAAGGGCGGACCGCCCCCGTCCTGTTGAGGGCTTGTTCGCGGGCCGGCCTGCTGGTCGTCGGCCGTCAACCACACCGTTCGCCCATGCCTCTCGGCCCGGCCGTGCTGGCCCTGCTCCACCACTCCTGCTGCCCGGTCGCCGTCGTGCCGCGGAGGTGAGCCGCCGTGCGTGCCGTGGACGTCAAGTCGTAGGAATGTCAGGGGAGTTGGGTGCGGGCGGTTTCGAAGGCGCGGGCGTGGTCGGCCTCCGTCTTGGCGTTGTGGGTGAACAGCTCCGCTGCCTTGGCGTCGCCCGCTGCCCTGGCCTGGCGGGCATAGGCGGGGTACATGATGCGGGACTCGTACTGTTCGATGTTGAGTGCGGTGCCGAGGTTCTCGCGGGCGGAGCCGACGGCGCCGGCCAGTTGCGCCTCGCCGGCGAAGTGCTCGCGCAGTGCGGTGTCGGCCGTGACACTGAACAGGCGGGCCAGCGCCGGGTTGCCGTGTGCGGTCGCCGCCTTGGCGAACTGTGCGTACCTGGCCGACGCCATGGCCTCGCTGTGCTGTGCGGTGCTGAGGCTCTGCCTGGTTCGGGCCGCGCGGACCTTGGGCGCTCCCGCCCGGACGGTCACGGGCCTGACGCTGGGGGGCGCCGGGATGGTGCCCCTGCCGGTACGGATGACCTCCAACGCCCGGGCGGACGCGGCCTGTTGGGCGCTCTGGTCCCGGGCGATCTCCTCGAAGAGCCGGGCGGCGATGAGGTCACCGTCCTGCCGGGCCTGACGGGCGAAACCGGGGTACATCGTATGCGATGCGGACTCCTCGTCCTTCATCGCGGATCGCAGGTTGGCCGTGTTGCCGCCGATCACCTCGCGGAGCTCGGCCTCCTTCGCGAAGTGCTCCCACAGTGCCGCCGCCGCAGTGCGCTGGAACAGTTGCTGTACCGAGGGCAGCCCTTGGGCGCGTGCCTGGTCGGCGAAGAGGGAGTAGGTGGCGTAGGCGTACGCCTCGCCCTGCATCGACGCATCGAGGTCGGCACGGGACTGCGCGTGCAGCCCGGGAGCCAGCTCAGGGGTCAACAGCGCGGCGGCGCCCGCGGGCACGCTGACCGCCACCGCCAGGGCGCCCGTCGACATCGCACGCATGGACACGGCGCGCATCGAGAAAGGGATCATGCGGACCTCCACACTCGGGCCGGAGAGCTCCCCAAGGCATCACACCAACGAGTGGCACCCCGGGCTATCGCGATGCGGCGATCGGGTGACGCGCATCGTTACCTACCGTGACAAAACCCAGGTGAGAAGGGTGCTGCCGCGCGCCGGAGCCCGCTGGCGCCGAAAACCGTGTGCCTGGGCCGATTGCCGGATCCCCTTGAGCCGTTGATCGCGCCGCCCGCGGTGCTTCCCCGGTGGCGGGGGAGTGGGGCGGGGCGGCCGGGGCGGGTGTCGTCCCGTGAATGTTGACTTCTGAACAACATGGCATGAACATGATGGAGCTGTTGGGTCGGTGGATCGACGGGTCGGTTTCCGGCAGAGGGTGCGAGGGGCGCTGCTTCCCGGGCTCTCGGAACCCTGTGAGGATCGCCTGTGGTGGGAAATGATCCCGGGGATCCGGGCGATCCCGGGGCGCGGCAGGACATGGAGCGCGCCGCCCGTCTGCACCTCGCGGACGGTGGCAGCGCCGTTCTGCACGGCCCCACCGGCATCGGTACCTCACATATCCTGGGCGGCCTCGTCGACGCCGCCCGCGCCCGCGCCGAGACCGTGCTGTACGCCCAACCCGCCGCGCCCGAAGGTGGGTTGCCATACGCGACGCTCGCCGATCTGCTCGACCCGCTGGCCGACGAGGAGTTGGCGCGGCTGTCCGCGCCGCAACGGTCCGCGCTGCGCGTCGTGCTGCGCCGCGAGCCCCCGGTGGCGGATGCGCCGGACCCGCTCGCCCTGCGGCTGGGCGCGCTCGCGCTGCTCCGCGGACTGGCCCGCGGCGGCCCGGTGCTCCTCGCCGTCGACGGTGCGCACTGGGTGGACCGCCCGAGCGCCGAAGTCCTCTGGTACACCGCGCGCCGCCTGCGCGCGTCCGGGGTGCGGGTGCTCACGGCGGAGACCTCCGTTCGCGGGCAGGGGGCGCTGGTGGGTACGGCCTTCTGTCCCGACCCCGTGCGGGAGTTCGAGGTGCCGCCGGCGGGCCTGTCGGAACTGCGGGAGATGCTCGGCGACCGGGACGGCCCCGCGCTCCCCGGGTGGCTGGTCCGCCGGGTGCACGAGGCGTGCTCGGGGAACCCCGGCGAAGCCCTGGAGATCGTCCGGGCGATGGACGGTCAAGCCCAACTTCCCGCCCGTGAACGACCGTTGCCCGTACCGGCCCGCATCCGCCGCGAGCTCGCGAAGCGGCTGGCGGGCATCGGACCGGAAGGCCGGGAGGTGTTGCTGACGGCCGCCTGCACCCCGCGGTTCAGCGCCGGCCTGCTGCGTTGCGCCGCCGCCGCAGGCACCGCGCGGCCCGCGCTCGACGGCGGGCGGGGCGACGACACGGCTGTCACGTCGGGCGGCCGTCCCGCGGGGCGGTCCGCCCGTGACCCGGTGACCCGCGCGGTCGAGCACGCCCTCGCCGCCGGTGTGCTCGTCGCGGACGAGGACGGCGACTGTCTCCGGTTCGCCCACCCGCTGTTCGCCTGCGCCGTGTACGGCGGCGCCACCGTGGCCGAACGGCGGGCCGCACACGCGAGGTTGGGGGTGGTGAGCACCGACCGTGCCGAGCGCGCCCGCCACCTGGCGCTGGCCGGTACGGAACCCGACGAGGAGGTGGCGGCGTTCGTGGCCGACGTCGCCGAAGAGGCCGCCAGGCACGGCGCACCCGAGGCGGCGGCCGCCCTGGCCCGCCTCGCGGCGGCGCGTACCCCGGCACGGTTCGCCGGTCGCCGCTGCGAACGCCTGCTGGTCGGCGCAGCGCACGCGTACGCGGCGGGGGACCACGAACTCTGCCGGGAACTGGCCCTGGGTGCCGCGACCGACGCCGACACCCCGGGCCGTCACGTACGCGCCCGCATCCTCCTCATCACCGCCGCCGACCAGGCACTTTCGGGCCTGGACGAGGTCTTCGCGGAAGCCTTCGCGCACGCCGGCGGTGCACCCCGCGACCGGGCCCGCCTGCACTACCTGCGTGCCTGCAAGGCCCATATCGCCGACGGGGACGCCGGCGTCACCTGGGCGGAGGCCGACCGGGCCGCGTCCTGGGCGCGGCGTGCCGGCGACCGCTGGACCGAGGTGTTGGCCCTGGGGCTCCAGGCGTTCGTCGGGACACTGTTGGGCCGCACCGACGCCCCCGAACCACTGGCCCGCGCGCTGGCCCTGCCGCAGGACATCAGTTGGTTCGGCAGCCACAACGGGCCCCGGGCGATCAAGGCCAGGTTGGACTTCTTCGCCGACCGGCTCGCCGAAGCGGGCGCGGAACTCGACGCGTTGCTGCTCCGCGCGAAGACGTCGAGCGACGCCGAGGGGAGGATCTTCCTGCTGTGCGCGGCCGTCGACGTGGAGGTGCGGGCCGGTCACTGCGGACGGGCGACGGCCGTCGCGCGCGAAGCGCTCGGACGGGCCCGCGAGTTGGGCGCACACCTCGGGCAGGCATGCTATTCGGCGGCCGTCGCCGAGGCCGCGGGCGGCGACCTCAACCGGGCCGCCGCGTTGGCGCAGGAGAGCGTCCGGGTGGCGGACGCCGAGCGGGACCTGATCTATCTCCCGCTCGCCCTCTGCCTGTTGGGGCAGGTCCGGATGCGGGCGGGGGACGCCTGGGCGGCCGTGGACTGCCTGGGTCGGGCGCGGACCATCGCCCGCCGCCGCGGCATCGTCGATCCCGTCCCGGTGCCGTGGACGGCGGACCTCGCCGAGGCGCTCATCGCGGCCGGCGAGCACGACCGGGCCGCCGCGGTCGTCGACGAGGTGCGCGACACCGCACTCCGACTGGGGCGGACCGGCGCCGCCATGTCACTGCTGCGGGCCGAGGCGCTGGTGCGCGCCGGTTCCGGCGATCTGGCCGGGGCGGTGTCGGCCCTGCGGGAGGCGGCCGAACGCCATCAGGGCCTGGGGCTGCCGTTGGAACACGGCCGCGATCTGCTGGCGTTGGGCAGCGTGGAGCGGCGTCGACGGCATGTCACGGCGGCCCTGACCTGCTGGCAGGACGCGGCGGCCGTGTTCGAGCGGGCCGAGGCGCACCCCTGGCTCGACGGGGCCCGTGCCGAGCTGCACCGGATCACGGGCAGTGCGGAGGCGGCGGGCGGTGGCGCGGCACCGACGCCGTGGTGGCGGGCGCTGACACCGGCCGAGCGGCGGGTGGCGCAGATGGCCGGCGACGGTGCCACCAACCGTGAGATCGCCGCTCAACTGTTCCTGTCCGCCAAGACGATCGAGTCGACGCTCACCCGCGTCTACCGCAAGCTGGGCATCCGCTCGCGCGCCGAGCTGATCGGACTGTGCCGGCACACCGCACACGCACCGGAGAACGCCCCGCTGCGGTGAAACCGGCGACAGCACCCGCTGGACTCCGGCTCCCCAACAGCCCCAACCATCAGTCAAGTTGGCTGTTCCTGGCGCCATAAGGGGGATACCGGAGATCCCCTTGCTCTGAGGTCAAGGGGGTTCCCGGCCGGGTCCCGGCGACCCCACCGTGGCCTCGTTCGTCTCCAGTCGGCCGACGAGTTCCCGCCCACACCGGAGGTGCGGTGCGGCCCCACGACACGACCTCGACGGCCCCTCCCCTCATCGTGGCCCCGGCGTCATCAGCCGGGCGAGAAGGAGTCTCCATGATTCTGCGGAATCGCCGGACACCGCTGAGAGCCACCCAAGCGCCCCCGACGCCGCGGCGGTGTCGCCCCAAGGCGCTCGCCGGGCTCGCGGCCGCCGCCTGCCTGGCCCTGCCGCTGGCCGGGACGGCCGCGGCCGCGGCCGCGCCCGCCGAACAAGCACGGAGCCACGACTCCAAGCTCGACTTCACCGAGCTGACCCAGGAGCAGGACGAGTGGTGCTGGGTGGCGACGGGCCTGTCGGTGGCCCAACACCTGGGCTATGGAAAGGACACCGACCAGAACACGTTCTGCAACCTCGCGCACGGACAGGACGGCGGTTCTTCCTGCCCCAACCAGCCCGGCGAGCTCACCGACGTGCAGAACGCCTGGTCCGGCCTCGGCATGAGCCCCGGCAACGTCACGGGCGTCGTCCCCTTCTCCACGGTCACCTCGTCCATCGACGCCAACTCCCCGGTGGAGGTGGGCATTTACTGGACCGCGGGCGGTGGCCACGCAAACGTCCTGTACGGCTACGACTCCGCCAGCAACACGATGCTGTACGCCGACCCCTGGCCCTCCAACCCCCGCTACGGCGAGATGGACTACTCGACCTACGTCAGCAACGGCCAGTTCAACTGGGCCGAGTCCCTGTACGGAGAGAAGTGAGTGCGATGACCGACAACTCCCCCTCTCGCCCCCACCGCATCGGCGGCGCGGCACTCGCCGCCGGTCTCTGCGCGCTCACGCTGCTACCCGCCACCACCGCCTTCGCCGCCGACAACTCCAACTCGCCTTCCACACTGGCTGGTTCAGTGAGCGCGGCCGACCGTGCCGCGGTCGATCGGACGCTCGGCAGCCGAGCCACCACGGACAGACTGGCCTCCTTCTTCGTCCACCTGCGCGAGCACCTGGCATCGAAGCGCGGCACCATAGCCGACGCGAAGGTGACGCCGCAGGACGCCGCGGCACAGGCACCGGAACTGGTCGGCTCCGCGATGCCCGTCTACTCCTTGGACCCCGGCTTCGTCCGCGGTGACCAGGCAGCGGCGCCGGTCGCCCGCTTCTCCTACCTGGCCGCCGAGGCCCGTTCGGCGACCGGCCAGGAGGCGACGGTGTGGACCGTGCGCGACGCCCGCACGCACAAGTGGGTCGTCGCCAACATCCTCTCCGGCGCCGACGAGTTGACGTACACGCACCGGGCCGGGGGCGCCGCGGTCTTCACCGAACCGCAGATCGCCGCCTGGTACAAGCTGTCGGGGAACCGGGTACTGCCGCTCAACGACAGCGCCCGGCAGTCGGTCGGCACCCATGGGGTGACGGCGCAGGCGTACCGGAAGCTCGTCCACACCCGGTACGCGGACAAGTTGGCCGGTTCGGAGTACCAACGCTCCGGGAAGCTCGGCGGTTTCTCCCCGCGCACGGGGTCCGTCGCGGCCGCCGCGCCGAACTCGGCGCCCGACTCCGCCGTCGCGGCGACCGCCGCGGCGGCAGGCGGCGGCCTCCTCCTCGGCGGTGGCGCCTACCTCCTCCACCGCCGCCGTCGCGGAGCAACTCCCGCGTAACATCCGCGCGCAACGCTCCTGCTCACCAGCCCGTGCCCGGCCCGCCTACCCTTCCCCACCCGCCGGCGGACCGGGCGCGGGCGTGGTGCGGCGGGCGCGGCGGACCCCAGGCTCCGCCGCGCCCCCTCCGATTGGCCATCAGGAGGGTGGTCAGCATGACCGCTGCGGGGCCGATTGGACAAACCGGGTCCGGAGCCGATACCGCGCCCGACAACATCCGGGCAAGCTCTACCCAACACGCTCTACCACGCGCCCAGTTCGACCCACCGGCCCGTCCGGTCCCGCGAAAGGACTGACGAAGACTTCGCTCGGTCAGGTGATGTTCCGACACTTTGATAGGAGTACGGCGGTTAGGGCTGTGGCAGTGCGCAGTGAGCGCCCGTGGACTGGGGCCTCCGGAGGTGCGAGGGGTCGCGCCGCCGCCGGTGAGCGCGGCGATAGCGTCGGCGCCCCACAGCCCGGGGCGCCGTACGCATTTCAGGGCCCGAACGTCTCACCGGCATCGGGTGGCAGGGGAGTTGCTCGCGGCGTCACGTGCTTCCCCTCGCGCAGGGGGACGCTCACGGCGTATCTCGTGCAGGCATCGCACCGGGTGAGGAGCGTGTGCTCGCAGTTGATCACGTGTACGAGGAAGCGCTCGGCATCCTCAAGTCGCGTGCGTTGCGCCCGGATCCGGTGGAGTTGCCGCGCGATGGCGTCCCCTCTCTCGGGTTCGGCTCGATGCAGAACCTGTCGGATCTCCGGCAGGCTCATGCCGACGCTCTGGCACGCCCGCAGGACCCGCAGGCGGTGGAGCTGCTCCTCGCTGTATTCGCGCTGGCCCGACGGCGTGCGGTCGGGCACCACAACACCCATGTCGTCCCAGTGCCGCAGCACATGCACCGCCACTCCGAGACGGTTTGCGGCCTCTCCGATCTTCATGAGGCCATCATCGCTCCCTCCCTGCTTGACCTCAGGTCGACCTGAGGTTCTAGCTTCCTCGCATGAGTACGAGGAGGAGCATGGGGATGAGCAAGAGCACGTGGGAATCGCGGCTGCCGGAACCCGTCCACGTCACCGTCGACGGGGCGAGCATCGCCACCTACGTACTGGCTCCCGAGGGCCGGGATCCCGTCGGGGACGTGGTGTTGTGCCACGGCACGCCGTGGTCGGCGGAGGTATGGGCGGAGGCCGCACGACACCTCAGCGGCGACCACCGGGTGTTCATGTGGGACATGCCTGGCTACGGCCGGTCGACGAGGGACCCGTCGGTGCCGGTGGACCTCGCCTCCCAGATGTCGCGGTTCGCCCGGCTGCTCGCGCACTGGCGCTTGGACCGGCCACACGTCGTCGCACACGACATCGGAGGGGCCGTGGCCCTCGGGGCGCACCTGCTCCACGACGCCGAATACGCCGGCCTGTTCCTCTGGGACGTGGTGACACTCGACCCATGGGGGTCGCCGTTCTTCCGACTGGTCGCCGACCACGCAGACGTGTTCACGAAGCTCCCCGCCGCGCTCCATGCGGCCCTGGTCAAGGAGTACATCGCCGGAGCGGCGCGCCACCAGTTGGCCCCTGCCCGGGTGGACGCACTGAGCCAGCCGTGGCGGGGAACGTCGGGCCAGCCGGCCTTCTACCGCCAGATCGCTGCCCTCCGGCCTGTCCACACCCGGCCGGTCGTGGAACGCCTGCGGCAGGTGCGCTGCGCGGTGACGATCGGCTGGGGCGAGCAGGACCCCTGGATTCCCGTCGACCAGGCAACCCGGTTGCAGGACCTGCTCCCCGGAAGCCCACCCGTGGTCACGCTGGACGAGGTGGGACACCTCGCCCCGGTCGAAACGCCGTCGCGGGTGTGCCTGGCTCTCGGCGACTGGCTCGCCCGATCGACCCATGCACGTCCCTCGTAGGGGAGTTGTGCGGCGGGCGAGCCGGCTCCCTTGACGCGTACGCGAGCCCGCCCGGCAAACGGTTACGAAAAACGATCGTCCGTTACGTACGGTGTTGGTAGCGGAATGAGCAGCGTTCGCCGTGGGCGCGCGGCACGTGCGACACCCGGGGGCGAGATCGGAGCGGATGATGAAGGCAGCGTGTTTCCACCGGTTCGGGGGCCCGGAGGTCCTGCAGATCGTGGAGCTCCCCGATCCGCATCCGGGGCCCGGCCAGGTCCGGATCGCGGTGCGTGCGGCCGGCGTCAACCCCAGTGACTGGAAGAAGCGCAGGGGCCTGATGGATGAGGGGCTCCCGCAGACACTGGGCCACGAGGCGGCGGGCGTCGTCGACGCACTCGGTGAGGGCGTGGCGGACGTGGCCGTCGGGGATCGGGTATTCGGCTTCTCCGCCGAGGGGGCGGCCCAGGCCGAGTTGGCTGTGCTGTCCCACTATGCGCCGATCCCCCGGTCGCTGGGCTTCGCCGATGCGGCCGCGCTGCCGGCCGCCATCGAGACGGCCACGCGCGCGCTTGACCAACTCGGCGTCGCGAGCGGCGGCACGCTGCTCGTCAACGGGGCCTCCGGAAGCGTCGGTAGCGCCGCGGTGCAACTCGCCGTGGTGCGCGGGGCCCGCGTGATCGGCACCGCCAGCCCGGCAAACCACGACTACCTCCGCTCTCTGGGGGCCGACCCCGTCGCCTACGGGGAGGGCCTCGTCCAGCGGGTTCGCGCGCTCGCTCCCGAGGGCGTTGCGAGGGCGCTCGACGTCGCCGGGAGCGGTGTGCTGCCCGAGCTCATCGAGCTCGCGGGCGGACCGGAGCGGGTCGTGACGATCGCCGACTTCGCCGGTGCGCGGGAGCACGGGGTGACGTTCAGCCGCGGGGACGCCGGCCGCGCGGTCCATGTGCTCGCCGAGATCGGCGAGTTGGTCGAGGCCGGGCGCTTCTCGCTCCCGGCCGCACAGACCTTCCCGCTCGCCGAGATCGCGGAGGCACATCGCGCCGGTGAGGACGGCCATGCGCGCGGGAAGCTGGTGCTGCTGGTGGGCTGACGCGTCCGTGGTGGGGTGATCCGGCCAGGGAATGCGGGAGGCGCGAGCAAGACGGCGTGACGACGAAGCCCTCTCCCCCCGGCGCCATCCTGCGGGCCCCGGCCCGCTCCTTCGCCAAGCGCCCTACCACCGTGCTGGCCCGGCCCTGAAAGGCACGCCCCTGCTCGACGGCTACCGTTCCGTCTCCCCGCGCCCGCGCCGCGTGAGCCAGACCCGGAAGCGGTGCCGGGACGCGTCGTCCGAGCCGTAGGAGCGGTCGTCCTCGTCCGGCTGGCCCACCACCGTCCAACTCACCGCGGAGACCGCCGGCTCCAACGAGAGCCGGCTGAGGGCCGCTTCGAGCAGGGAGTCGTCACGCCGCTCGGTGGTGAGCTCCGCGGCGACCGTGACCTTCCCCTCCTCCGCGTCGCGGCTGAACACCGAACGCAACAGGAAGCCGGGCCGCGCAACGGACTGCACGAGCAAGGCCCTGATGTGCGCCTCCTCTGGTTCGGCGCACACCGCCTCGAAGTAGTAGTCGGTGGTGACCTCGGCACCGCCGCGCGGCTCACGGTCCAAGTGCCGGCCCAGCGGCCGCAGCAGCAGGTTGGCGCCCACCACCGCGGCCGTGCCGAGCCCCGCCACCACATACAGCCCCGAACCGGCCAGGGCGCCCACCGCGGCCGAACACCACAACGTGGCCGCGGTGTTGAGCCCCCGCACGCTCAGCCCGTCCCGGATGATCACACCGGCGCCGAGGAAGCCGATGCCGGAGACGATCTGGGCCGCGACCCGCGAACCGTCGTACCCCACAGCACTGGTGGCCTGCGCGAAGCCGTAGTTGGACAACAGGACGAAGAGCGCGGACCCGGCGGCCACCAGCGCGTTCGTCCGCAGCCCCGCCATCCGGGCCCGCCACTGCCGCTCCAGCCCGATCGCGGCGCCGAAGCCGAGCCCGGCAGTGATGTTCTCCACCAGCAGCCATTCGTCGATGACGGCCATGGTCCGCGCTCCTCGTCCGTTGTCGCTCTTGTTCCCTTTCCCGTGCCGGCTCTTGTATCGGCAGTCCGCAGGCGGGTGCTGAACCGCCGGACGTGTCGTAGAGTCCACCTCCGCACGGGAGGCGCACCGCGGTGCCGGGCGTCGGCGGCGTCGCGCCCGCCCCGCCCTGCCTCACCCCGCCCCGCTCCGGGCTACCGCCGAGTGACCGAGCGGATCCAGGCGAGCTGCTGGGAGACCTCCCCGGCCTCGGCGATCTGCTCGCGGTCGGAGCCGTCGAAGACGCCGAGCAGGGTTTCGGCGCCGTTGCGGGCGATGCTCATCACCGGCCCCCCGGAGTCGCCGCCGGCGGGAATACCGGACACCTTTTCCATACAGAAGTCCGAGCCGCCCGGCGCGGTGTGACCCGCGCACCGCGGGTCGTCCTGCCGCACGACCCGCAGGTCCGACTGCTTGAGCACGGGGGACTGGCAGGAGTTCTCGTCGCCGGCGCAGGTGGCGCCCCACCCGTACTGGCGCACGACCTGGCCGGGATGGACGCCGGACGTGGCCAGGGGCGCCGTGCGGATCTTCATCGGGGGGACCTTGATGAGCATCATGTCGGCGTGCGCGCTTCCCACGCGTTTGCCGGGAACCGGGCGGACCGTGGTGCCCTTGCGCATGTCGAGGTTGCCGACCCGGAACGAGATCCGCTTGTCGGCGACCGGCTGCGCCTGCTCGAAGAAGCAGTGCGAGGCGCTGATGATCCACTGGGGCGCGACCGCCGTCCCCGTGCACGCCGGTTTGCCGTCAACGAGCATGCGCACCGCCCACGGCCCGTAGGTGCTCTTCGACCCGCCGATGACGGCGGAGGCCGGCGCGGACGACATCACCGCGCCTGTCACCAGAAGTAAGGCGGCCAGTAGCGACACGCGTACGCGACCGGTCATGTGCAACAACTCCTCCTGTCGGAACATGTATTGGAGGAGATGCCCCGCCGCGCCGAAAAGTTCCGGACGCATCGAACGGAGCGACCCGGTGGGGGTGGAGGCGCTGAAGCAGGCGGGCCGGGTGGCCCCTCTCGGTGAGCCCCGTGGGGTCGCGGGCCCGTACGGGGCGGTGTCGAGGGCGTCGGGGCGCGTAGTTGGCTGGGCGGGAATGGGGATCCTGACGCGGGAAGCCCGGTGGGATCGGCGTTCCTCGAACCGCATCGATTTCTCATCGATTCACGAAGGTCATTGCCGTGGGGCACGCTTCGGCACACAATGCGCATGTCAAAACCGGAGTGGCGGAGGCGACCGCCTCCGTGGAACTCCGGACCAGAGTTGAGAGGACCCCACATGTCTCGACCTCTCGTCGGCGCCCTGGCCACCACCGTGTTGGGCGCTGCCGCCCTGGTCACCGCCGCAACCCCGGCGGGCGCCGCCCCGGTCGGCGCCGCCGCCCACAAGCCGAAGCCCCCGCACACCAAGGCGGTTGACTTCGCCGGCACCGTGGCGCTGGACGACTGCTCCGGCTCGATCGTCAAGATGCCCAGCTCGCAGCCGAACGACCCGGCGTTGGTGATGACCAACGGTCACTGTCTGGAGAGCGGGATGCCGTCCGCGGGCCAGGTGATAGTCGACCAGCCCTCCAGCCGCGACTTCACCGTGCTGGACAAGTCGGCGGGTGACCTCGGCTCGCTGCAGGCGACCAAGGTCGTCTACTCCACGATGACCGACACCGACGTGACGCTGTATCAAACCAGCTCCACCTACGCGCAGATCGAGCAGAAGTACGGCATCAAGCCGCTGGAGATCTCCACCGACCACCCCACCAAGGGCGCCGGCATCACCGTCGTCTCCGGTTACTGGAAGAAGACGTACACCTGCGGCATCGACGGGTTCGTCCCCACCCTCAAGGAGGGTGACTGGACCTGGAAGGACTCGGTCCGTTACACCGCGGAGTGCAAGGTGATCGGCGGCACCTCCGGGTCGCCGGTGGTCGACAACAGCACCGGCAAGATCACCGCCATCAACAACACCACCAACGAGAGCGGCGAGCGCTGCACCCTCAACAACCCGTGTGAGGTGGACGCGAACGGCAACGTCACGATCCACCAGGGCACCGGTTACGCCGAGGAGGTCTACACCATCCCCAAGTGCTTCGGCGCCGGCAACACGTTGGATCTGAACGGCGCGGGCTGCACCCTGCCCAAGCCGTCGGGCGTCCGCCGCTGAGGACGCCGACTGACGGTCGGTGAACGCCGCTCGGCAGGCGGCCGGGTCCCGTGCACGGTGTGCGCGGGACCCGGCCTTGGGCGCGGCGGTCGGCGGCGCGACCGGGCCGGGTCAGCGCACCAGAAGCCACATGCCGGGCGCACTGTCCTTGTTCGGCCCCCTCAACGCCGCCCGACGTCAGACGGCGCGAGGCCGATGCCCGTAGCGGGGCACAACACCGCTACGACAGGGCGGGTTTCGAGCGCGGGTTTCGTCCGGACGAGGCGGCTCACCGGTCCCGCACCGCCACCAACAGATCTGTGGCAAGTTGAATACTGTGTCTTCCGGGACATTGATGGGACATTGAACCCTGTGTCTTCGGAGATGAAGCCAGTCACCGGTGAACTGACCGCTCCTGACGTCGCCCCCGCGCCCGGGTGTCGCGGAGGCCCCATGACCGTCGGGGTCGAGGAGGAATTCCTCCTGATCGACCCCGAGACGCGCACCCTGGCACCCGTCGCGGAAGCCGTCATCGCCAAGGCGTCGCCACTCCTCGGCGACCGCGTCACCCCCGAACTGACGCTATATCAAGTCGAATCCCGCTCCGAACCACACACCAGCCTGGCCGACCTCGCCGAGCAACTACACGCCATGCGACTGCACTTGGCCCAGGCCGCGACCGCCAGCGGCGCGCGGCTGATCTCCAGCGGTGCCCCCGTCCTCCTCCCGGCCGGCCCCCCGCCGCTGTCGTCCGGCGAACGGTACGTCCGCAGTGCCGCCCAGTTCGCCGCCCTCGACGACGAACAGGTCTCCTGCGCCTGCCACATCCACATCGGCTTCGAGAACCGCGACCAGGCCCTGCACGTCAGCAACCACCTGCGCCTCTGGCTGCCCGCACTCATCACCGTGGCCGCGAACTCCCCGTTCTGGGGCGGCCGCGACACCGGATACGCGAGCTGGCGCACCATCGCGTGGAACCGGTGGCCGGTCGCCGGCCCTCCGCCGTACTTCGCCTCCACCAGTCACTACGACGATCTGGTCGCCACGCTGATCAGCACGGGCGCCATCTTGGACCACCGAGGCGTCTACTGGGACATCCGTCCCTCCCACCACCTGCCCACCCTGGAAGTCCGGGTCGCCGACGCCGCACTGACCGTCAACCACACCGTCCTGCTCGCCGCCCTCGTGCGCGCCGCGGCAGGGACGGCCCTGAATGCCGTGCGCCGTCGCGAGCCCGTGGCCCGGCCCGAGCCGCACCTCATGCGGGCCGCCCACTGGCGAGCGGCCCGCGACGGCCTCGCCGGCCAAACCGTCAACCTCAGCCACCCTCACCACCGTCTGGAGCCCGCCCAGCACCATCTGCGCGACTTCCTGACGTGGCTACGCACCGCCCTGCACCGTCACAACGACCTACGACACCTCGAAGCCCTGGCATGCCACCTGCAACACCACGGCACGGGCGCATCGCACCAACGCCGCGCCTACCAAAGACGCCACCGCTTCACCGACGTCGTCGACGACCTCGTGACCCGCACCCTCACCCCACCCGTTTCCCGACAGTCCTAGCGGCACGGGCGAGTCATGACGCTGGGCCCGCCGGAGGTCGACGCCTGAAAGTCCCTGCTGCACAGGCGAGTTCTACAGGGCCTTGCCGAGCACATCGTTGATCGCCGTATACACCTCTAGCCGGGTGTACTCCGTCGTGGTCCGAGGGTTCTCGGCGTATTTCGCGGCCTGTTGCGCGGCGTAGTCCCTGGCTTCCTTGAGTTTCGACTTCGGTACGACTTCGCTCTCCGTGAGGTCGGGGCACGCTCCTTCAGGGGCGCCTTTTCCCGACCCCGCGATGTCGCTGGATTCTTCGGGCACGTTCGGATCTCCTCTTGAGTGGCTTCGATGCTGCCACGTGAACGTTTGCCGGGCGCGAGTCCTCGCAAGCGCGGCACCGCTCATGTGGGTGCTGCCGTATCGATCCCCCGCCTCTTTGTTCGGCACGAGCTTGCGCATGCCGCCCGGCGCCGAGCCACGGCGAACGCCGCAATGCGATCGTCAGCAGCAGGCCACGGGTCCGCAACCGCAACGCGACCGGGAGTTGCGCCGGGCACGGGGGCGGCATCGCGATACGCCGAATGGCCCGTATCCCGTTGCCGCGCGCCCCGGGTCTGCCTTGACTGGTAATCACTGGGCCAGGCCCGCAGTGCCGTTCTCCGCGTCGACGCCATCAGGTCGCTCACGCTCTGCCGCGCCGGATGTCACGAGGCGGCCAACACCCGTGCCGAGAAGGGGAATTAACCATGCCGGAATCCATATCGGGGACAGAAGACCCTCCGGTCGCGCCATCGGCGCTGGGCATTGCGGCCGCCCGGAATCTCGCCCACACGGCCAAGTCCGTTCCGCAGATGCAGGGCATTTCTTCCCGATGGTTGTTGCGCATCCTTCCCTGGGTGAATGTTCCCGGCGGTACGTACCGGGTCAACCGGCGCCTCGCCTATACGATCGGCGACGGCAGGGTGAAGTTCGACAACGCGGGGCTTCGCGCCCATGTGATACCGCAGACGCTGCGCGAGATCGCACTGTTCCGGGACTTCCCTGAGGAAGCGATATCGATACTCGGTGCCCTGTCCGATGCCTTCGAGCAGCAAGAGGTGGAACCTGGAACGGTGTTGGCCCGGGCGGGAGGCAAAGGGGACCAACTGGTCCTCATCGTCCGCGGCAAGGTCGAGCGCATCGGCGCCGGCAACTACACGGAGTCGGTCTCGCACGGCGTACTCGCCGAAGGTTCCTACTTCGGCGATCAGTACCTCACCGGAAAAGGGTCCTGGGAGTTCACCTACCGGGCCATGACCGCCTGCACCCTCCTGACCCTCCCGCGACGCGCCTTCCGGCAGCTGCGTTCCGCCGCACCGGAGTTGAGCGCCCACGTCGACGCGTACCTCTCCCGACCCCGGCCGGCGATGACGCGGCGGGGCGAGGCGGACATCGCGCTCGCGTCCGGCCACCACGGAGAGGCGCCGGTGCCCAGTACGTTCGTGGACTACGAGGCGTCACCCCGGGAGTACCCGCTGAGCGTCGCCCAGACCGTGCTGCGGATCAACACCCGGGTCGCCGACCTCTACAACGGACCACAGGACCAGACCGATCAGCAGTTGCGGCTGACCATCGAGGCCCTGCGCGAGCGGCAGGAGCACGAGATGGTCAACCACCCCGACTTCGGGCTGCTCCACAACGCCGACCCCCAGCAGCGGATCTCGACCCGGCACGGGCCGCCGACGCCGGACGATCTGGACGAACTGATCTCCATGCGACGGCAGACCAGGTTCCTGCTCGCACACCGCCGTACGATCGCGGCCTTCGCGCGGGAGTGCACCCGCGCCAAGATCTGCCCGCCGGGCACCGAATTCCACGGTCACCATGTGGTTGCCTGGCGCGGCATCCCGTTCCTGCCCTGCAACAAGATCCCCATCTCCGCGAACCTCACCAGCTCGGTGCTCGCACTGCGCACCGGCGAGGACAACGGCGGGGTGATCGCCCTCCACCAGACCGGTCTCGCCGACGAGTACGAACCGGGCCTGTCCGCCCGCTTCATGGGGATCGACGACCGGGCGACGCTCTCCTACCTCGTCAGCACCTACTACTCGGTGGCCGTCCTCCTGCCCAGCGCACTGGGCATCCTGGAGAACGCCGAAGTCGGCCACTACAACGAACCCCCGGACGCACTGTGAGTCCGCTGGGCGGCCCCACCGGCTTGGGCACCTCGGCCGCCCGCCGATTCGCGCCACGCCCGTCAACTTCCCTCGACGGTAAGGTTGTTGAGTCGCTCGACCTCCACTGCCCACCCCCACGCCGCCACGATCCGGTGACCGCGGACAGGATCAACGAACGCCTCGTGGCCTGGGCCGACCGCATCGGCCTCTACCACGGCCGGCTCGAACGGGTACGCGCGGCGGACTTCGGCAGCCTGGCCACCCTGTGCTACCCCAGCACCGACGACCTGGACCGGCTCACGGTACCGGCCCGCTGCGCGCTCGCCATCTGGGCCATGGACGACCACTACTGCGACGACCCCGGCCTGGGAGCCGAGCCCAGCCTCCTCGGTTCCCGCCTGGCGACCGCCGCCGCGGTCCTCGGCAAGGTCCGCCTCCCGGACCGCCACGAGGGCGAGTTCGACGACGCCACCCGCACCGACCCCGTCCTGGTCGCGCTCCGATCCGCCGTCACCTACCTGGGACACCTCACCACCCCCACCCAGCTCGACCGGACCCGTCACAGCCTCTGCTACCTGTTCACCGCGCTGGCCCAGGAAGCCTCCTGGCGCGCCACCCACCACCGGCCGCGGGTATGGGAATACCTGGTCAACCGCCAGGCCAACAGCTTCCTGCCGTGCATGACCGTGATCGACGCGATCGGCGGCTACCACCTCCCGGCCCATCTCTGGGCCGACCCACAGGTGTACGACACCGTCGGCATCGCCGGCCTGGCAAGCTGCGTGGCCAACGACATCTACTCCGTCGACGTCGAAGACCACGGCGCCGGCGAGGACTTCAACCTTCCCAGGGCCCTCGTCGAGGAGCGTCGCTGCACCCCGAAGGAAGCACTGGTCCTGAGCGCCGAACTCCACAACGACCTCATGCAGCGCTTCCACGAGCAGTCCGACGCCCTGCGGCGCCGCGGCGAACCCGAACTGCGCAGCTACCTCGACGGCGTACGCGACTGGTGCGCCGGCAGCCTCGCCTGGCACCGCTCCAGCCCCCGCTACCACCCGCGAACGTCCCCGGACCGACCGCCTACGACAAGGACAGAGCATGGCCACCACACCTGACCGGAACGCCGCCGTCCTGCGCACCGACTACCAGAAGGCGGTCGCCGAGTACTGGGACACCCACCAGAACGACAGCGTCAACCTGCTGCTCGGCGACGTCGACGAGCTCTACCACCACCACTACGGCATCGGCCCCTACGACCCCGCCGTACTGGACGCGGCCCCGCCGGACCGGGAACAGCGGATCATCCGCGAACTCCACCGCATGGAAAGCGCACAGGCCGACCTGCTGCTCGACCAACTCGGCCCCGTGGCACCCGACCACCGCCTCCTGGACGCCGGATCCGGACGCGGAGGCACCTCGTTCATGGCCCACCGGCGCTTCGGCTGCCGGGTCGACGGCGTCTCGATCTCCCAGTACCAGGTCGACTTCGCCACCGCCCAGGCCGAACAGCACCACGTTGCCGACCGCGTGCGCTTCCACTTCCGCAACATGCTCGACACCGGACTGGCGAACGCCTCACAGCACGCGATATGGACCAACGAGACCACCATGTACGTCGAACTCGGCGAAGCCTTCGCCGAGTTCGCCCGCGTCCTCACACCCGGTGGACGCTATGTCTGCATCACCGGCTGCTCCAACGACCTCACGGGAGGGCGCTCCAAGGCCGTCAGCCACATCGACTCGCACTACACCTGCAACATCCATCCCCGGAGCGCCTACTTCAACGCCCTCGCCGCCCACGGCCTCGTCCCCATCGCGGTCACCGACCTCACCCCGTTGACCATTCCGTACTGGGAACTGCGCGCCCGCTCCTCCCTGGCCACCGGCATCGAGGACGCCTTCCTCACGGCTTACAAGGAGGGCAGCTTCCACTACCTCCTCATCGCGGCCGATCGCGCGTGACCCCGGAGGGGACGAGGCCGGACGCCTCGGCGCTTCACCAGGCGACTGTCCGGCCCCGGTAGTCGAGGTACTGCAGGCCGGCCCGGCCGCGTTGGGCGTCGACGACCGAGACGAGGTGGGGGACGCTCTCGTCGAGGGTGAGGCGGGCGTCGGGGCCGCCGAGTCCGGTCTTGACCCAACCAGGCGCCATCAGCAACAGCGTTCGGTGGTCGTCGCGGTGCCGGGCGGCGTAGCTGCGCATGAGTTGGTTGAGGGCGGACTTGCTCGCTCGGTAGATCTCGAAGCCACCGCGTTCGTTGTTGGCGACGCTGCCCTGGCCGGAGGACATGATGGCCACGGTGCCGTGGGAGTCGACGAGCCCACCGAGCGCCTCGATGACCCGCATCGGGCTCAACGCGTTGGTGACCATCAGGCGGGTGAACTCCTCCGTCGTGACGTCGGCGCTGGTCTCCTCCTGGCGGTTGGTGACGCCCGCGTTGACGAAGAGCAGATCGAAGCTGCGGGCAGCCAGTCGGTCGCGCAGTGCCCGGACCTGCTCGGGCGAGTTGATGTCCACCCGCTCGATCTCCAGCCGGCCACCGGCGGAGTCCTGCAACTCGTGCAGGGCGGTGCGGCCCGGGCCGCGGACGGTCGCCACGACGCGGGAACCCCGGTCGAGGTACTCCGCGGCGATCGCACACCCCAGGCCGCGCGAGGCGCCGATGAGGAGAACGGTGGGGTTCGGCGAGGCCGTGTTCATGGCCGCTCCTTGACGTGGTGCGCAATCCCCGTCGCCGGCTGGTTGTCCGCCTCGGAGGGAAGTCGGTCGAGGCGGTAGAGGGACTCGGCGTTGGCGTGGGCGATCTTGTGTCGATCGTCGGGGTGGGGAAGCGTGTGGAGGAAGTCGGCGAGGGTCGCGGCGTCGAACCGGTGGAACGGGTAGTCCCCGGAGAGCAGGATGCGGTCGACGCTCGTGTAGTCGAGCGCGTGGCGGAGCAGACGCGGGGTCAGCATGCCGCTGGTCGCGATGTGGATGGTGGTGGCGAAGTAGTCGGCGACCCGCCGCTCCAGGTGGGTTGCGACGTGGGAGAGACTGTCGACCCGGTCGAGCGCGAACAGGAGCGTCTCGCCCCAGTGCCCCAGGACGACCTGGAGGTCCGGATGGCGGTCGAAGGTGCCGCGCAGGATGAGACGCAGCGCCGCGAGTCCCGCTTCGATGTGCCATCCCCAACCGAACGTGGCCAACGCGAGGTCGAGGCTCGGGTCGAACCCGCGGTAGGAAGCCGCTCGGACCGCGTCCGGGGGAATCTGCGGATGGAGGAACACGGGACGCCCCAACTCGGCGGTAGCCGCCAGCAGTTCGTCGTTGGCGGGGTCGTCCAGCGGGCGCTCGCCGCTGCGGCCGTAGGACATGATCCCGACGTGTCCGGGCGCGTTCGCGGTCCGCCGGAGCTCGGCCACCGCCGCGTCCGGGTCTGACATCGGCAACGTCGTCATGGCCCTCAGGCGGGTCGGGTGGCGGCGAACGGCCTCGCTGGCGCGGTCGTTCGCCTCCTGACTCAGCGCCACCGCCTCCCGGGCCGGAAGCCCATGCGTCCCCGGCGGCGCGACCGACAGGATCTGGACATCGACGCCCGCCGCGTCCATCGCCTCAACTCGCCCCGCCTCGATGTCGAGCAGCCGCGCGGGGATGTCCCCGCGGTCGTTCAACGCCACGCTCTCGTCGCGCGCACCCACCGGCCGCGACCGCAGTGCCTGGTCGATGCCTGCGGTGGTCCAGTGCTCTTCGATGGCGACGACTCTCATCGCTTCACGCTCCTGTGCCCGGCTCCCCGCGGCAACCGTGTACGGCGCATCGTGCGCTCCTTCCGTTGTGTCTGTGCGCACCTTCCGTCGTGCACGTCCAAGCCTCGGCGATGCCCGGTGCACGGCGACCCGGAATCGGCGCCGTCTGTAACATCACGGCCATGGTGCGCCACGAGATCGCAGATTCCGTCACTCTCGATCCTGATGATGTGCGGATCCTTCGCTCGCTTCAGGTCGATCCCCGGGTCGGATTCGCGACCATGGCGACGGTCCTCGGGGTCTCCGAGCTGACCGTCGCCCGCCGCTACCGCCGCATGCGGCGGGCCGGGCTGATCCGGGTGATCGGGGTGGTGGACCCGGGGGCGCTCGGGCAGAGCCGGTGGATGGTGCGCCTGCGGTGCCGGCCGGGCAGCGGTGCGGCCATCGCCGAAGCGCTCGCGCAACGCGACGACATCGGTTGGGTCGCCCTGAGCGCGGCCGGTTCCGAGGTCACCTGCGCCGTGCGGTCACGCTCGGCGGAGCAGCGCGACGACCTCCTCGGCCGCCGGCTTCCCCGCACCGCCGCCGTGCTCGACCTCCAGGCATCCGTGATGCTCCGTCAGTTCCTCGGCGGACGTGGGCACTACTGGGCCGCGCTCACCGGCACGTTGAGCCCCGAGCAGGAGTCCGCCCTCGGATCCGGGGCCGGTTCCGGTGTCGGATCGGGCGATCGGCCGTTCACCGAGCAGCCGGTCGTGCGTGCGCATCCGTCACAGCTCGACACCCATGACGAGAGACTGCTCGCGACCCTCGCCGTCGACGGGCGGGCCAGCCACGTCGACCTCGCAGCCGCGGCCGACCTCACCCCGGGCCGAGCGTCAAGACGCCTACAGGCACTGCTCGCCAACGGGGTGGTCCACATCGACGTGGAGATCGCACCCATCGCCCTCGGATACCGAGCCCGAGCGAACCTCTGGATGCGGGTCCATCCGGCCGAGGTCAAGACCGTCGGGCGGGCGATGGCGCAGATGCCGGAGGTGGGCTTCGCCGCCGCGGTCTCCGGACCGCACAACCTCCACGCGGTCGTCCACTGTCACGACCTCGACAGACTCTTCGAGTTCAGCACCGAACGCGTGGGAACCCTGCCCGGCGTCGAAGGGATGGAGATCAGCCCGATCTCCCGTCAGATCAAGCAGGCCGGAACCCGACTGGACGGTGACCGCCTGAGCGAGGCGACCGGCGGCGACCAGGGGCGTCCCTGACGCCAGTCAGCCCCCGGTCCCGGCGTTCGTTCAGTGGCGTCGGCCGATGTAGCCGTCGGGGCGGATGAGGAGAGAGGTGCCGTCCGAGGCGTCGTAGGCGCTGTAGGCGTGCCCGTGGGTGTCGATGACATGAGGACTGGTCGAGGTCTGACCGGGACGCAGGACCGCGTAGGCGTGGGGTGTGTCCGGTGCGGGTGCGCCGAACGTCAGTTGGGTGGCGTGGGGGCCGCGATAGAGGTCGAAGAGTCGTATGGTGCGGCCGTCGGAGTCGGTGACGGGTGCGTCCGGTGCGCGGTCGCCCGCCACGATCCGGCCCTCGGTCGTCCGGTAGGAGATGTCCAACTGGCGGGTGTTCGCGCCGCGTTCATGGGCATCCGCGGCTCCCTCCCGGTGCTTGCGCAGGAGTTCGGAGCTGACCGCGAGGACGTTCTGAGCGGTCGCGCGCCGCTCGGCCTCGTAGCTGTCGAGCAGCTCGGGCGAGCCGTCGGCCAGCTTCCAGCCGAGGTTGTAGGCGTCCTGCACGCCCGTGTTGAGCCCCTGCCCGCCGGTGGGCGGATGCACATGGGCGGCGTCGCCCGCGAGGAAGACCCGGCCCACCCGGAAGCGCTCGGCCAGGCGGATGTTCGGCCGCCAGACGGTGGACCAGGTCAGCCGGGTCAGCCGGACGCCCGCGCCGCATGCGTCCAACTTGCCCTGGAGGGTGTCCAACGACGCCTCGTCGTCGTCCTCCAGGAGCGGCGCGTTGAACTGGAACAGTCCAGGCGTACCGGGCAGCGGGCTCAGGCCGACGCCGGCCCACGGGGTGTCCGCGCGGGCGAACCAGTAGCCCCAGGCGTGGTCCAGTCCGTCGGCGGCCACGTCCCCGAGCAGCATCCGGACGGTCTCGTCCGTCGTCCCCTGGAAGGGGACGCCCAGAGCCCTGCGGACGGTGCTGCGCCCGCCGTCGGCCCCCACCAGGTAGGAGGCGCGTACGGTCTCGCCGGTGGACAGGCGCGCCGTCACCCCGTCCTCGTCCTGGGTGAAGTCGACCAGCGCCGTGCCGAGTTCGACACGCACGCCGAACTCGGCGAGCCGGTCCCGCAGGACGCCCTCCGTCTGGGACTGGCCGAGCACCCAGGCGTTCGGGTACGGCACGTCGGGGGTCGCTTCCAGGCGTTCGGCCGTCCGCCGGTCCATCACGTGGGTGCCGTCGAGGTGTACGCGGACCGTTGCCACCGCGCGCCCTTGTGCGAGGACCGCGTCGAGAACGCCGAGGTCCTCGAAGACCTCCAGCGTGCGGGGTTGGAGGCCGTCGCCCCGCGAACCGGCGAAGTGCTCGCTCGCCTTGTCGATGACGCGTACGCCGAGCCCGCGCCGGGCGAGGTCGATGCCCAGGGTCAGGCCGGTGGGACCGGCACCCGCAATCAGAACGTCCATGATCGGACCTCGTTTCTGAATCAGAATTCAGTGAATGTGGATTCAGTATGTTCGTTGGTAGGGTTCCGAGTCAAGGAGGTGCCGTGAAGCGCAAGGAAAGGGCCGCGGAGACCGAGGCCGCACTGAAGGTGGCGGCCAAGCGGGTCTTCGCCGAACGCGGCTACCTGAACACCAAGATCACGGACATCACCGCCGAAGCCGGACGCGCGGCGGGCTCCTTCTACAACCACTTCGCCGGCAAGGAAGCGCTCCTGGAGGCGCTCATGGCCGACATGTCGGCCGAGAGCGACACCCTGGCCGGCGCTCCGGGACACCTGTCGGACTTCACCGATCCGGCGGCGGTCCGCGAACACGTCGCGATCTACGTGCGCCTCTACCGGGAGCACGCCGCGACGATGCGCGCCATGCAGGAGGCCGCATTGGTCAGCGAGGACTTCGCCGCGTCGCTGGCCAGGTTCGAGGCGGGCGAGATGGCCGACATCCTGGGCCACGTCACCTGTGTCACCGATGCCGGTCGCGCCCTGCCCGCCTCGCCGGAGACCTCCCTGCGCATGGCGTTCGACCTGATCCACGCCTTCTTGCGGGCCCGTCAGCAGCACGCCGACCAGGCCGGCGACGAGGAGGCGACCGAGGCTCTGACCCGTTTCGTCTACCGCGGGTTGAACGGCTGCGACTACTGACTGCTGGTCAGCCCCGGCGCGTTGCGGCCGGGGCTTGGCAGTTGACGGGCTAGGGCGCTTCTGACGGATCTCCGCGGCGTCGCGGCGTCTGGCACGCACTCCCCCACGCCTTAAGGGCGCGGGGGGACCCCCTGCGGCGTTGCCGAAATGTCCCCATAGCTCCGCTATGAAGACATCCCGGCGCCTTGCGATCGTACGCACCAGACGCCGCTCCTTCCTCCACGGAGATCCGTCAGAAGCGCCCTAGCGCCGGACGTCCGAGCGCCGGAAGGTCTCGCGCAGGCGCTCTTTGAACGGGGCCGGGTGGGTGGTCAGGCCCGTGTGGCCGCCGGGGAAGTGATGGGGTTGCGTGCCGAGTTGTTGGGCGAGGGCGGCGGCCGCCCGGTGGGGGAGTTCGCCGTGTGAGTCCTGGCCGCAGGCGAGTACGAGCCGGTCCGATGCCGCCTTGAGGCGGTGGATGTCGGGGACGTAGGCCATGAAGCCGGGAACGATGCGCTCGACGAAGTACGGGAGGTTGGCCATCGTTCGCTCGGCTCGGGCCGCTGCCTGGGGCGGCAGCTTCATCTCGGGTTGCGGCTCGGGGGCGTGGTCGTCGCCCTCCTTCTTCAACCCCGCGGCGAAGACCGCCATCGCCGGCATGAGCCCCTGCGCGCGGAACGTCTCCTTGACGCGGGCCAGGAGCGCGCGGTGCGTGGCGGCGTCGGGCAGGACCTCGACGACGGGGGGTTCGTGCGCGACGAGGCGTTCGATGCGTGCGGGGTGGGTGGTGAGCAGGTGCAGGGCGGCGATGGCGCCGGAGCTGGCGGCGAAGACCCGGGCCGGCTGGTTGGGGGAGAGCAGGTCCAGCAACCGGCGGGCGTCGTCGGCGTGTTCGGCCACGTGCTGCTCGGCGTCCGGGTCGTGCAGGGGGCTGTGGGATATGCCGCGCGGGTCGTAGGTGGCCACGGTGTAGTGCGCGGCCAGGTCGTCGGCGACGGCGTCGAAGGAGGCCGTGCCGCCGCTCCCGCCGGGGATCAGCAGCAACAACGGTCCCTGGCCGCGTACTTGGTAGGAGAGGGTCGCGCCGTCGACGGGCAGGGTGCCGGTGGTGGGGCTGGTCATGACAGGTCTTCTTCTTCCGGTGTGGGCCAGTTCTTCAGGAGGGTGTGGAGGGCGTCGAGGTTGCGCGCCCAGGAGCGCCGCGGCGGACGGGCATGGCCGAAGCCGCCGGTGGCCTCCAGGGCGACGAAGCCGTGGAAGGTGCTGCGCAGCAGCCGGACCGCGTCGGTCAGATCGGGCTCGGTCAGTCCGTAGCCGCGCAGCATGCCGTAGGTCAGCTCGATCGCGCGTCGCGGGCCGGGCGCCTGCTGCGCCAGCTCGGGGTCGATGGTGAGGGGGGCCTGCGTCGCCGTGTAGCGGCCCGGGTGCTGATGGGCGTACTCCCGCCAGGCGTTGGCGAACGCGACCAGCGCGTCCCTGCCTGACCGCCCGGCGGTCGCCTCCGCGATCCGCAACGTCTTCTCGTCCGCCGCCAGCAGCGCGATCCGGCCACGGAGGTCCTCCAGGCTGCGGACGTGCGTGTAGAGGCTCGCATCCCTCACACCGAGTCGTCGTGCCACCCGCGACATGGTCACCTGGTCGAAGCCGACCTCGTCCGCCAACTCGGCACCCGCGATGGTCACTCGCTCCGTCGTCAGTCCCGCCCGCGCCATGGATTCTCCTCACGTCCTAGGGCCCCTAGGTATAAGCTAGGGGCCCTAGGAAGCGCAAGCGGGAAGATCTTGACGGTCGCGGCCCCGGACGCGCGTCCGGGGCCGCGGGACCGCCTCAGGGGCGGTGGCTCAGTACCGGACCTGGCCGCGGTATCCGACGGGGCCTTCGTCGGGGAACTGGGCGGTTCCCGCGAAGCGGCTGCCGTCGTCGAAGAAGGTCACCGACCCGTTCCCCGCTTCGCTGCTCCACGTCACCGACGTTCCCTCGGCGGGACGGCCGTCTTCGGGGACGATGTGGTCACGGTTCCTGATCTTGATCGACAGCGGCGCGTCCGTCTGCCAGCCGCCGCCCTCGGTGTGGATTTCGGTGTCGTAGGTGGCCATGGTTCCTCCCATCTGTTGCGGGCGTTTGGCCCGCGTCTGGTCGTCTGTGCGGAGTACCGGTGGTGGCTCAGCCGCCGGAGGAGATCCGTCGGCAGTCTCGGCCTTGCGGCCACGTCGAACCTTCGACCCAGCCGGTCAGGCGGTAATACGCTGCGTCGTTGCCGCGGACAACGACGACATCGGAGAGCGGGCCCCGGCATCTGCTGTTGCACCGCTGCGCAAAGAGGTTGGGCAGTTCCGCCCGCGCCTCCTCGCAGACGATGACTTCTCGGGCCTGTAAGGAAGAGGCACCGGTCAGCGTGGGGGTGTGGGGTGCGGCGGCTGCCTGTGCGAGGGGTGTGCCGGCGATCTGGATGACTGCTAACGCACCTGCGGCGAGGGTCAGGGTTATGGCTCGCAGACAGGTGCGCAGGGGTTTTCGTGCCGTGCTCATTTCGGTCTCCTTCGGGGACAGGCGGGACACGATCACCTTCTCCGGACGCCTGCCGCGGAGGCCGTACTCGGGACTGCACGACGTTCAACGGTGAGCGATATCCAGGAGGTTCGATCACCCACGTCATCGGGAGACTCGCGCCGGAGACTTGACCCAAACCACTCCTGAGGTAGGCGCGTGACGCACGCGGTGGCGCGCGGCCGGTGGTACCTGTGGTGGCGGAAAGTCGGCCCTCCGTAGCGCTCGGTCAGAGGGAACCTCGCGCCCCGCGACAGCGGGCCGTGCCGTCCTACGCCGTGAGTTCCCCGGACCCGGGGTTCAACTGCCCTTCCGTGGCGCTCCGCTGGCATGCAGGACGCTCGTGTAGGGCGTGTTGTCCGGGCGGGTGTAGCGGGCGCTCCTCTGCTGCCACGACACCATGGAGGAGATCGGGTACATGATGTCGTGGGCGAACCGGAAGGCGCAGGCGGTCTCTTCGGGGGTGAGGCCGCGCCGGTGGCACGCCGTCCGCATCCGCGACTGCTGGAGGAGCATGTTGTCGCAGGCTTCGAGTACGACCTCGACGGTGCGCGCGACGGCCTCCCGGCGCGTGCAGCCGAGTTCCCGCTCGAAGACGAAGACGAGGTTGTGGTGGTCGCCAGCCGCTTCTTCCTTGGCCTGCGAGTAGAGGTCGTTGATGTAGCAGATGGCGTCGTTCGCCGAGTCGAAGAGCGACCGGAAGGCCGGGGCGGCGCGCACGCCGGCGGTCGTGTGGTAGCCGTTGGCCACCTCGATGAGATCGGTCATCAGGTGAACGGCCCCGGTCTTCCTCCGGAAGTCGCGGTATGCGCGGAAGCCCAGCGGTTTTCTGTTCGCCCGGTTGTCGGTCTCCTCCACGGTCGAGCTGAGGAAGACGGCCCAGTCCTGGGTCAGGCGGGCGTGGTGCTCCGTCGGGTAGAGCTCCTTCTCTCTGGTGATCACGTCATGGAGCGCCAGAAGGAAGGGGGAGGGGCGGGTGGGCACCACGCCGGTTTCCAGGTAGGCGAGCAGCGGCCCGCCGACTGACTGGGCGTAGCGGAAGTTGGTGGATTTCTCGCCTACGTGGAGATCGTCGTAGATGGTGCACCAGTTGAACGCGTTGACCGCGAGTTCCAGGCCGTCGGCCGGTGCGTCGGGCAGCCATCCCGCGACCAGCAGGGCGATGTCCCACGAACGGTAGCGCCGCTCGTCGTTCGGGGTCGGTATGAGCCCGGCCCGCCCGGCCCAGGCAAGATCCCGCTGTCTGGCCGTGGCGAGATGCGCGTTGATGCGCAGCGGGAAGGGAACGGTGATGTTCGGGCAGCTCACTTGCCTCTCCTATGCGGTGACTCGCACCCCGAGTCGTGGTCCTCAGGCGTGCGTTGCGTTCACGAGGCCCTCCGGGTGACGGTGTCGACCAGGCACCTCAGGTGCGGGAGGGCAGCGGGCGTGATGGCGGTGGCGGTGTCCAGGGTGTCGAGGGCGGCTTGTCGACGTTGGTCGATGAGGTCCTCGACGTGGGCGCGGGCACCGCAGGCGGTGAGGGCGCCGCGGATCTGCGCGGCCTCGGCCTCGGTGAGGTGGGGGTCGGCGAGCAGGCGGTGCAGCAGGTCCTTGTCGCCGGGTGCGACGTCGCGCAGGGCGAGGGCGATGAGCAGGGTGTGTTTGCCCTCGCGGAGGTCGTCCAGGCGGGACTTGCCCGTCACGTGGGGGTCGCCGAAGACGCCCAGGAGGTCGTCGCGGAGTTGGAAGGCTTCCCCCAGCGGCAGGGCGTAGGCGGAGAGGGCGTCCAGCAGTTGTGGGGGCGCTCCGGCGAGGGCGGCGCCGAAGTGCAGGGGGCGCTCGCAGGTGTACTTGGCGGTCTTGTAGCGGATGATCGCTCGGGCCCGCTCGATGTCGCCGCTGGGCCGTCCGGTGGCGTCCACGTCGAGGTACTGGCCGTAGAGCACTTCGGCGCGCATGGCGTCCAACAGGGGCAGTACGCGGAGCAGTTGGGGTGGGGAGAGGCGGGCGGTGTGGATGAGTTCGTCGCTCCAGGCCAGGGCGAAGTCCCCGACGAGGATCGCGGCGCTGGCGCCGAACCGATCGGCTGCCTGCCCGGGGTGGTCCTCGGCGTGACGGTCGGCGAAGGCGCGGTGGACGGTGGGCCGGCCGCGGCGGGTCGTGGAGTCGTCCATGACGTCGTCGTGGACCAGGCAGAAGGCGTGGAACATCTCCAACGCGGCGGCCACCTGCAGCACCGAACGCGGTGCGGGAGCGGCGCCGCCGGCGGCGTACCAGCCGAGCACGCAGAGCATCGGACGCAGCCGCTTGCCGCCCGCGTCGAAGAAGTCCCGTAAGGCCGCGGGCACTTCGCCGGGCAGGCCGCCTGCGGTGGCCTCGGTCCGCTTGTGGTCCAGGAACTCGGTCAGGAGCGCTTCGACGCGGTAGCGGGCCGCAGGCAGGTCGAGTTCGCCGGTCGCGGGGGTGGTCGAGGTCGTTGGGGAAACGGGAGGCATCGGAGGGACGAGCGTCATGTGTCATGGCCTTCCGTCGCGCTGGCCAGGGAGCTGAGCGCCCGGTCGTGGGACGACCGGGCGCGGGACGGGCGGTCGCCCAGGCTCCCGGCATCTCAGACAACTCGCACCGCGGCAGGGTGGCAACCCTTGACGATGGCACATGACGGCATGTCACAACATCTCCACACGCGGCCGGACCCAAGGCACGCGCCGCGCGCGGAACGGCCCCATGAGCGGCCTCTTCGGGGACCGCCGTTGGCGGAGCTCGCGTTGTCGAGCCGTTCCGGGGCCTGGCGCTCCGTCACCCTTGCGCTGGCGCACCCAGTACGCGCGGGCGGAATCCGATGACGGCCTCGGCAACCGCGTCGAGATGGCTCTCCAGGAGGAAGTGGCCGCCGTCGAGCAGGGCGATCTCCGCGTCCGGGGCGTCGCGCCGGAACGCCTCGGCGCCGGCCGGCGCGAAGATCTCGTCGTTGCGGCCCCAGATCGCGAGGACGGGGACACGGCTCGACCGCAGCCACTCCTGCACCGCCGGGTACAGGGTGCGGTTGCTGGCGTAGTCGCCGAACAGGGCGAGTTGGGCCCGGTCGACGCCGGGGCGGGCGAGCAGCGCCAGGTCGTGTTCCCAGGCATCGGGATCGACCAGGCTGGGGTCGGGGACACCGTGGGTGTACTGCCACTCGACGGCTTCGCGGCCCAAGGCGGGCCGCAGCCGTGCCTCGTTCTCCGGAGTGCGCTGCGCCCCGTAGGCCCAGATGGGTTCCCAGAAGTCCGGGACGAACCCTTCCTCGTAGGCGTTGCCGTTCTGCGAGATGACGGCGAGGACCGCTTCCGGGGACGCCAGCGCGAGTCGCCAGCCGATGGGGGCGCCGTAGTCCTGTACGTACATCGCGTAGCGGTGTACGCCGAGGCCGGCCAGGAAGTCGCGCGTCACCTCGGTGAGCGCGTCGAAGGTGTAGGGGAAGTCCGTCACGCTCGGCGCCGACGAGCGGCCGAAGCCGATGTGGTCGGGTGCGATCACCCGGTACGGACCGGCCAGTGTCGGGATCAGGTGGCGGAACATGTGGGAACTCGTCGGATAGCCGTGCAGCAGCAGGAGGACGGGGGCGTCCGAGGGGCCCGCCTCCCGGTAGAAGACGGTCAGGCCGTCGACGTCCGCGGTCCGGTGATGAACAGCAACCACAGTAACCCCTTAATTGGTTTTAACTGGTTAGGTTATGCTGAATCATGCGCGGGACCGGATGAGGTGTCAAGGAGGGTGGGCCGTGGTCGAGGACGAGGATCTGCTGCTCGCCGTGCTCAACAGCGCACCGGTGGTTGATGGTTCCCCCACGGATTTCCTGAGCGGGGAGGGGGCGGCCGACTGGATACGGGCGTTGGGAGGTCGCGGCACGAAGGAGGAGTGTGGTCGTCTGCGTCTTGTGCGCGACACGCTGCACCGGCTCGTCCGGCGGACGTCCTCGGATGTCGGCAATCTGGCGCTCGCCCTCGACGGGGCGCGGCTTCGCCCGGTCGTCTCGCCCGCGGGCGTGTCGTGGCAACTGGAGGCGGAGCCCGGGGAGGAGCTCGCCGTCCGCGTCGTACTCGCCTGGTCGCGCGTCGCCACGGAACTGCCGGGACGGCTGCGGGCCTGCGCCAACAAGGAATGCAATCTGTTCCTCGTCGATCACAGCCGTCCCGGGACCGCCCGCTGGTGTTCCATGGCGGCCTGCGGCAACCGGATGAAGGCGCGCACCCATGCGCGCAAGCGGCGCGTTGGGTAGCGAGCGTTCCGAACGGAAGTCGGATCAACGTCATCGCCGGCGCGCACGAGGGTGCCCCCGCCGCATCCGGTCGGCGTCTCAGCTGTTGGTCAGGCTGTCGCCGAGGAGGGGGAGCAGGCGGTCCCAATGGCGTTGCAGCGCAGCGGAGTTGAAGGCGTCCGTGTCGGACATGGTGAAGCCGTGGAGGGTGCCGGGGTAGATCTCTGAGGTGTGGTTGACGCGCGCGGCGTCCAGCGCCTGGTTGAGCTCGGCGAGGGTCGCGGGCGTCATGTCGGTTGCGGCGTGGCCGAGATGGACCCGGGCGGTGAGCTTGGCGAGGAGGTGCTCGTCGGCGTCCACGGGGCAGTGGAATCCGGCGACGGCGGCCACCCGCCCGGGGTGGGCCGCCGCGGTGCGCATCGCCAGGAGGCCGCCTATGCAGTAGCCGGTCACCGCGACCGGTCCGGCACTGACCTCGGGCTGGCCCGTGAGGAACCGGAGGTAGGCGTCGGCGTCGCGCAGGATGCGTTCGGCGGTGTGCGCCTTGACCAAGGGCATGAGCTGCTCGACGAGCGCGGGTCGGACGTCCTCGC
Organism: Streptomyces sp. NPDC090442; assembly: GCF_044769405.1. NCBI lineage: Bacteria > Bacillati > Actinomycetota > Actinomycetes > Kitasatosporales > Streptomycetaceae > Streptomyces > Streptomyces sp. NPDC090442. The sequence continues at coordinate 63,932 of NZ_JBIVXW010000008.1, read as the reverse complement.
CGATGTGCTCGGGGAGTTCGATCACCGGCGTCGGGCCGTGCCGGTAGAAGAAGTTGGGGACGAGCACGTAGTACCCGTGCCCGGCCAGTTCGCCGGCCAGCTCCCGTAGCACGGGCCGGATGCCGAAGGCGTCCGCGTACAGCAGCACCCCCGGGTGCCGCCCGTCGCCGTCGGGGAAGGCGGCGAACCCGTCGGCCCGGCCGTCCGTGGTGGGAATCTGAACTGTCTTGATGGGCAAGCTTTCCCTTTCTTGCTCTTCCGTGCTCTTCCTTGGTGTCCGCTCAACTGGCACGGGCCACAACGACGTTGTCGGCTCGGCCGAAGGTATATCGTTAGTTGGACTAACGCAATGGAGGGGATGAGCACCGTGAGCAGAGACGGAGCCGCGGACGCGCCCGACGGCGGTATGCCCAGGACGCCCGACAGGCTGCGTCGGCGGGCGAGCCGACTGTTGTCGCAGCTGACCGTGCGGTCGGACCGGCTGATCAACGACGGGCTGGCCCGGGTCGACGCCCGCAAGTGGCACTACGCCGTGCTCGCCTCGTTGCAGGATTTCGGGCCGGGCAGCCAGGCGACGCTGAGCGGGCGCACCGGCATCTACCGCAGCGACCTGGTCGGCGTGCTCAACGAACTGTCCGAGCGCGAACTGGTCGAGCGCGCACCGGATCCCGACGACCGGCGGCGCAACGTCATCACGATCTCCGTCGAGGGACGCCGTCGACTACGCCGCCTCGACAAGGAGTTGGACGACCTCCACGACGAGCTCCTCGCGCCGCTGGCCCCGGCCGAACGCGACCACCTCGTGCAGTTGCTCACCCGCTTGCTGGACCATCACACCCGGACCTCCTGACCCGGCGCGGTGCCGCCAGTGCGCCCGCGTGACCGAATTGGCACTCTTGACGATCGATTCCGGCCAGTTGATGGTCGTACCGGGCCACGAGTCGATCGTCCGGCTGCCGAGGCCCATGCGTCAGTACATTCCGTGGTGGGAGGACAACGCCGGTGACAAACCTGGCACTTGAAGGATTGGCCAGCGCTCAGCACTCCGCTGTCCACCTGGAGATGCGCGACGCCTACCAGCCCGGCGATCCCGATTTCATCGCGTGGCGGAACGGCAAGCGCCTCGACCCCACCGCGGACCGGTCAACGTGGTGGCGTCCGTTCCTGGACGCGGTCGCCGAGGCGACGGCACGCGGAGTCAGCATGCGGCGGGCGCGCGTCGTGTCCGAGCCCGTGACGGACTACATCAAGTACGAGTACGACATCAGCTTCTCCAACGTGGCGGCCGGGGAGTTGATTCGGTGGCTCCCTCGACGCAGAGCGGCGGACATACCGCTGCCCGGTGCTGACCTCTGGATGTTCGACGGGTCGTCCGTGCTGTTCACCCACTTCTCCGGAGTGGGTGAGGTGGTTGAGCGGGAGTGGTGTACCGAACCAGCCGTCGTGGAGCTGGCCAGCTCGGCGTTCGAGGCCGTGTGGAAGCGAGCGATCCCGCACGAGGAGTACCGGCCGGGCTGAGCCGAGACGGTCGAATCGGGGGCGGTCACCGAGGTGGTCGCCCCCGCGCTCCGCGTTCTCGGCGCCTCCGACTCAGGTGCGGGCGGTGCCTGTTGGGGCAGCGGGTCCCCGCTCGCCCCGGGTGAAGAAGTGGACCAGTTCCTCGGGCGTGGGGTGGTGGGGGGCTTCGGCTGCGGCCGCTGCGCTGCGGGGGAACAGCGCTCGTTCGTATGCGGTGAGGGCGGCTTCGACGTCGTTGGGGTGGGCGGCGAGGGCCTGGCCGAGCTCGGCGCCGTCCTGCATCGCCAGGTTGGCACCCTCGCCGTCGGGGGGCGAGAGGTGGGCGGCGTCACCGAGCAGGGTCACTCCCGGCACCCGGTCCCAGCGGTGCCCGATCGGCAGGGCGTGGAGGGGGCGCAGGACCGGTGCGGTCCCGCCGGCGGTGATCAGGGCGGTGAGTTCCGGTGCCCAGCCGTGGTACTCCTCCGCGATCCGTGCCGTCGCCGCGGCGGCGTTGGTGAAGTCGACGGAGGCGAACCAGTCCTGCGGCTTGGTCAGCGAGATGTGGGCGTGGAGGGCCCCGCCCTTCTCCCGGTGGGCCACGAACCACTTTCCCTTCTCGTGCGGGTCGAGCGCGACGAGCGTCCCGTCGCCGACCGCCTTCGCGGTGGCCGGGTGTCGGATGTCGGCGTCGTGCAGGTGGGTCTCGACGAAGGACCGGCCGACGTAGGCGGGTGCGGCGTCGGAGAGTAGCGGTCTGACGCGTGACCACGCGCCGTCCGCGCCGACCAACAGGCCCGCGATGACGGTGGTGCCGTTGGCGAAGGCCACCTCGTGACGGCCCTCGGCGACGGCGCGGACGCCGACGGCCCTGTGGTCCCATCGGACGGTGCCGGCGGGCAGCGCGTCGAGCAGGATCTGTCGCAGCTCGCCGCGCTGTACCTCGGGGCTGGTGCCCGTGCCGTCGTCGGCCTGGTCGAACAGGACGGTCCCGTTCCGGTCGAGGAGCCGTATCGCTTGGCGTCCCTCCAGGACGATGCTGCGGAACTCGTCCATCAGGTCGGCTGCCTGGAGGGCGAGTTGGCCGTTGTGGTCGTGGATGTCGAGCATCCCGCCCTGTGAACGCGCCGTCGGCGAAGGTTCCGCCTCGTAGACCGCGACCGGGATTCCACGGACGTGCAGGACGCGGGCCAGTACGAGGCCGCCGAGGCCGGCGCCGATGATCGTGACGGGGAGGTGCATGGGGCTCCTTACGTGGGGCACTTCTGCCGGGTGGGCCCGGCGGGGTCTCTGGGGGAACGCAACGCGGCTTGCCCGCTTGCCTGGCCGTGCGTCTGCGGGGGAAACGGCTCAGACGGTCAGGACCCGGCGCCCGCGCGTGTGACCGGCCTGGCTTTCGGCGTGCGCCGTCGCGGCCTCGGCGAGCGGGTACGACTTCTCGACCGGGATGTGGAGCCTGCCCCGCGAGATGAGGTCGACGGCCTCGGCGAGCGCTTCCGGCACGCTCCCGGCCACGCCGGAGAACCGGACGCCGAACTCCGGTGCGCCGAGGTCGGCGATGGAGAGCACCTTTCGCGGATCCCCGGTCAGTTCGACGAGTTCGCGGATCACGCCCGAGCCTGCCAGGTCGAGCGCCGCGTCGACGCGGCCGAGTTGCCGCACCCGCTCGGCCCAGCCCGCGCCGTACGTCGTGGCGAGGGCGCCGAGGCCGCGCAGATAGTCCTGGTTCGCGGCCCCGGCCGTGCCGATCGTCGCGATGCCCCGGTCGCGGGCGATCTGCAACACCGCCGATCCAACGCCCCCGGACGCGCCGCTGACCAGCAGCGTCTGTCCGGACCGCACACCGACCTCGCGGAGGATGCGCAGCGCGGTCTCCACCACGGACGGATACCCGGCCGCCTCCTGGAACGTCAGCCGCTCCGGCATGCGGGCCCAGGCCGACAACACGGCGAACTCGGCGTAGGTGTGGGTGCCTTCACCGAAAACGCGGTCGCCGACCGCGATCCCTTCGACGCCCTCGCCGACCTCGTCCACCACTCCGGAGGCGTCCTGCCCGACTCCGGCCGGCAACTCGATCGGATGGACTCTTTGGAACTGGCCTTCGCGGATCCGCCAGTCGACGGGGTTCACGCCCGCCGCGCGCACGGCGATCCGTACCTGGCCGGGGCCCGCGTGGGGCTCCTCGGCAGCCACGAGTTGCAGCACATCCGGACCGCCGAACTCGGCGAAGCTCACTCTCTTCATGCGGCGGACTGTAACACTAACGGTTAGTGTTTTGGAACTGTTCTGGTTTCGCATCTGATAGCTTTCGGGCCATGAACGAGCCGTCCGGACGCCGCGAGCGCAAGAAGGCCGCGACCCGTCAGAAGATCGCCGACACCGCCCTGCGGCTCTTCCTGGAACGCGGGTACGACGCGGTGGGCATCCGTGACGTGGCCGCCGAGGCCGACGTGGCCGTCACCACGCTCTTCTCCCACTTCGCCTCCAAGGAGGCCCTGGTGTTCGAGCGGGACCAGGACTTCGAGCGGCAACTCACGCGGGCGGTCACCGACCGGGCGCCGCGCGAGCCGCTCGTGCCCGCGCTGCGCCGTGAGATCCGGGCCATGGTGCGACATTGCACGGCGGACGGCGCCGCCCCGATCTGGCGGATGATCGACGCGTCGCCCGCCCTGCGGGAGTACGAGGAGTTGATGAGGCTGCGTCATGCGGAGTCGCTGGCGACGGCCATCGCCGCCGACCTCGACCTGTCGCAGACCACCACGGCCTGCCGGACGATCGCGAGGTTCGTGCTCGACGCCTACTCGCTGGCCCGCGAGGCGCCCGAACCGGAGGCCGCGGTGGACGAGATCTTCCGGATGATCGAGGCGGCCTGGGAAGTCGCCTGAGGCCGTGGGGCCTTGGGGCCGATGGGGCGGAAGCGTGAGTGGGTGGGCCTTGCCGGGAGGCGTCGTCCGGGCCGTTGTCAGTGGTCCCGCCTAGCCTTGGGGCATCCGATGGTTCGGTCCGACTCTGGAGGTTTCCATGGCTTCGCGTCTCAACCCCTACCTCACCTTCGGCGGCGACGCCCGACAGGCGATGGAGTTCTACCAGGAGGTCTTCGGCGGCACGTTGGAGCTGAAGACCTTCGGCGAGTTCGGTCAGGCCGGTGCACCGGAGGCCGACAAGGTCATGCACAGCGTGTTGGAAAGCCCGGGCGGCTTCACCCTGATGGCCAGCGACACCCCGCCGGGGATGACGTACACGTCGGGCGACAGCTTCGCGATCAGTCTCACCGGTGACGACGACGCCGAGTTGCGCGGCTACTGGGAGAGACTCTCCGCGGGCGGCTCCGTGGCCGTGCCCCTGGAGAAGCAGATGTGGGGCGACACGTTCGGCATGTGCACGGACCGGTTCGGTGTCCGCTGGTTGGTCAACATCGGGTCGGCGCAAGGCTGAACGGCCCTGCGCCGACCCGGGACGCCGGACGGTGAACCCGTCGACCGGCCAACTGGCCAACTGGCCAACTAGGCGCCTGGGCGCACCCTTTGGTGTCGTGGGAAATGCTGCGGTTGGATCCTCGGGGTCTGTTATGCCGGTTCGACGGGTAGCCACAGTTCGCAGGTGGCGGTGGTGAAGTCGTCCGCGCGTTCCAGGATCGTGAGGATGGAGGGGCCCGGGCGCAGGCGCCACGGGTTGGCGGGGAACCACTCGGTCGCGGTGGCGGCCCAAGTCGTCTGGAGGGTCTGCGGATACGGGCCGGCGCTGCGGAAGACCGCCCATCTGCCGGCCGGTATCCCGATGGCGTCGAGGTCGTCGGGGGCGGAGGTGTCCTGTGTGACGGCGACTCCGTGCAGGTAGGTCAGTTCGCTGCCCTCCGGGGCGTCCGGGGCCAGGTCGTCGGAGACCGCCAGCAGGCCCGCCGGTTCGGTGTTGCCGAGGGCCTTCAGCCGGGCGTGCTCCTGTTGGGGGAGTGCGGCGATGTGCTGCTGGATGTGCGGGTTGATGCCCTGATAGATGAGCGGGACCCGGGCCGCGTGTCCGATCAGCCGGAACGCGGGGCGTTCGACGACGCGCGTGTCCATGGGGGTGCTCCCTTCTACGGTCAGGCGGAACCTGAGCTGCGGTTGTGTGCGAAGGGGACCTCCGTCGCGGCGCACCGCACGGGGCGTGGCGCCGTGGACGGCTCGGAACGCACGGCCGAACGCCTCGGTCGAACCGTATCCGTGTCGGACGGCGATGCTCAGCAGATCGTCCTCGCCCCGGACGACGTCGGCGGCGGCGACGGTCATGCGGCGCCGGCGCACGTACTCCGACAGCGGCATGCCGGCCAACGACGAGAACATCCGGCGCAGGTGGTACTCGGTCGTGCCGAGCGCCGTGGCCGATGCCTTCACGTCGAGCTCCTCGGCGAGGTGTTCCTCGACGAGGGCGACGAGCTGGTTGAGGGCCGAGATCATGGGGCCTCCCTTCGCCCTCAACCCTGGCAGAGGGCGCCCGGCCGTACCCGATCGTTGCGATCCGATCCGATCGGGTGCCCGGCCGGACGCAGGGCCGCTGTCGTACGGCCGGGTCGCCGGGGCGGGGCGCTCGTTCAATGCCCCGCCCCACGGCGGCGTTTCACGCGGTCCGGGCATCCCGACCGATGGCGGCGCCGCGATTCCGCGCCGGTACTACCCCAAGGCGTCCCGGTGCTGCCCGAGGGCCGCTTCCACCCGGGTCGCGAAGTCCATCACCGCGGCGGCACGGAGGGACCAGGCGCGGTCGGTGGGGCGGTGCAGGGTCTGGACGAGCAGGACCGAACCCTCGGGGCTCTCGGGGAGCGGTTCGATCGCCAGCCGGCGGGCCACCTGCCAGGTGTGGTTGCGGTCGGGGCCGGCCGTGGTGGGGGTCAACGCGCGGGCCGCGTCCAGGAGACGGGTGTTCCGGTTCAGCCGGTCCGCGGTCGCGGGGTCTCCGTTGAAGTGGGCGGAGGTGGTACCGCTGGGCGTGTTCAGTTCGACGGCGGAGGGGACCGTCGGGGCCAGGGGCACCGCGTAGAGGAGGTGCCCCAGTCCCAGGCTCCGGCGGATGCCCGAGCGCCCGGTCAGGACCGAGGCGCGGAGTTCGAAGCGCCTGGGGGACCGGGCGTCGACATAGAGGAAGCAGTGCGTCGGCACCGGCATTCCGCTGAACCGAGCGCGCGGTGGGAGCAGGCTCCCGGCCGGTACGCCGGTGCTCTCGGCCGGCAGCGTCATGGCCAACGGTGGCGCGGTGAGGCCGAGTTCGTCCACCAGCGCGGTGGTGAGGTCGACGGCAGTCTGCTCGGGAGTGGCGTTCCGGCCGGACCAGATCGCGGCGGGCATGGGCGTTTCTCCTTGCTCGGTCAGGAAAGGCCGGTGGCTTCCTGGCGGACCCGGGCCGCCTGCTGGTCCTGCCCCTCGGCGTCCAGCAGTTCGCTCAGCCGGTGCAGCGCTTCCCGGTGTTCCGCCTGGAACCGTCCCGGCCGGGCCCGGGTGAGCGCGCGCCAGGCGTCGGCGGCCTCGCCGGCCCGGGCCAGCGCGTCTGCCTGTCGCCCCCGGATGGCCAACTCGTCGCGGCTGACGTCCAGTTGCTGGGCCTGCCGCAGCATGGCCTGGGTGGGGTCTTCGACGGGGGCCGGCGCGGCGGCTTCCTCGCGGGCGACCCGGCGCTTGCGCACGGTCATGCTGAGGTATCCCACCAGGGCGATCAGCCCGCCGGTGATGGCGCCGGAGACCAGCTTGTGCAGAAGATCGTTCATGGGGAACCCGTTCGCTCGCTGAGGGCGCGCACCCACGGAGAGGGGTGCGGGCGCGGCGGGCGCGCGACCGACGGTCCGACGCCCTGTTCGCACCACTGTCGTGGGCGGCGCTGAAATGGCGATGAAACCCTGCCGGGGTGCGGGCCGCGGGTGGTGCGGCCGAGGGGAAGTGCCGTGGCTGCGGGGCGGTTGACGAAGCAGGCCGGGTTTCTCGGTGGCCGCCCCGCAGCGCTGGCGGCCGACGTCCTACTGGGCGTCGTACCAGGTGACGCCGTCACCGCCGTCGTGGCCGATGGTCTGCGTCATGATGTTGCCGTCCTGCCAATACTTGGGGTGCTGCTTCAGGAATCCGGGGACGGACCGGATCGAGGTGGCGTCGCACGCCAGGTCGGTGTGGATGCAGAAGCGCCGCACCGGGACGCCGTCGTACTTCGCCGGGGCGGCCCCCGTGGAGGTGAACCCCAAGGCGCTCCACCCCTTTGGAACGCGCGCCCAGATGCCGGTGCCGGCCTGCATCGGATCGGCGTAGAGCATGCCGTTCACCTGCGCGCGGGGTATGGCGGTGCGGCCGGCGGCGATGGTCCGGAGCACCTGGTCCGCCACCTGGGCGCCCTGGGAGTAACCCACGATCGTGAAGCGGGCGTTGGGGTCGCGGTGGTAGGTCTGCTCGGCGGCGGCCAGCAGATTGCGGTAGCCCTCGCGGACGCTGGCGTCGTAGCTGAGGGCGTGGATGTCCGGGGCGTTGTGGCCGTTGAGCCAGGGGCCGGCGCTCGCCGGGTAGCAGACCGGCACCGGAATGCCGCCGTTGAGATGCTTGTTGGCGAACGCGTAGGTGGAGGTGCAGCCGGGCGCGGGCGCCGCCGAACCCGTGCCGCCGACCTCCAGGTAGTAGTGGTGCACCGGAGCGGCCTGGGCGACGGCGGGTGTGGCGGCGGTGAGGGCCACCGTGGCCGCCGCCGCTCCGGCGGCGCCGACGGCCTTCTTCCATCTGGTGCGCAGGGTCATCGCTCTGTTTCTCCTTGAGCTGGGGTGGGACGGGTGGGACAAGTACGGTGTGAGGGCTCGACGTTAGCCGTGGTCGTTGGAATGGGAATGAAACGCGGGGGCGCGGTGCCGGCCGGGCAACGCCACGCGGCCCGTGCCCAGGGCGGTCAGTGGGTGCCGTCGGTGCGACAGCGCTCCACCAGCGCCCAGAACACGAAGAGGTTCGGGATCCCGGCCATGGCCGGCCCGCATCTGTGCTGCGCGCCGTCGATGGTGAGCACGAGGAACCCCTCCGCCACGCCGATCCGTTGCACCCGTGCCCAGGGCGTGCACCGTTCCCCGGTCCCGATGTGTGTTCCGCTCAGCCAGACGTCCCCGAAGGAGACGCGCTCACCTCGGTGGAGCGCGGCCAGGGCGCCGGGTAACTGGGCGCGCGTGACGGCCCGTTGGATCTGGTGCTCCCAATCCCGCGCGTCGCCGCCCTCCGGACCGCCGTGCAGCGCCAGGCGCTTCCGCTCGGTGTCGGTGAGCGTGTGGAGGAGGGCGGCGCCGGCGGGGGAGGAGCCGCGCGGCCGGGTGCGGTGCCGGAAGACCGAGGTGGTGTCGTAGCGGACGACGTGGATCCGGCCCTTCACGGCGACGGTCATGCCGTGCTCGTACAGGTCCAGCCGCGCGTTCGGACTCGCCCGCGCCGTGGGGTACCGGCCGTGTCGGGCGAGGGACACAAGGCAACGGATCGGCCGGAAGGGTCCGTTCCGGGCGCGGTACGCGGTTGCCGTGTGGGTGGCCAGCCGCTTGCCGAGGTGCGCGCGGCCGGCCGCCGCGGAGATCCGCGCCAGCAGCAGCTCTTCGCCCCGGGTGGGCGGCGTCGACCTGGTCACGGCGTCGTCGGGGCGGGGCCGGCATCGCACCCGCGCATGATCGTCCGGTGCGTCCGCCGCAACAGGTCGCTCGGCGGCACCCCGAGCTCGTCGGCCAGCCGGCGGCGGGTGCGCGCGAACACGGTCAGCGCGTCGGCCTGCCGGCCGCTCAGACACAGTGCGCGCATCAGCATCGCGGCGACGGGTTCGTCCAACGGCTGCGCCGCGGCCAGCGCCCACAGTTCGTCGACCGTCTCGGCGTGCCGGCCCAGCCGCAGTTGCAGGTCCAGCTTGCGCAGCACGAGGCCGGTCCTGCGCTCGGCGAGCCGCAGCCGCTCCAACTCCGCGAACGGTCCCGGCAGTCCGGCCAGCGGCTCGCCACGGAACAGGTCCAGCGCCCGGGTGAAGCAGTGGACCGCCTCGGCCAGTTCGCCGGTCCGCTCGGCCGCACCGGCGGCGGTGACCCGTTCCTCCATGCGTGCCACGTCCACCTCGACCGCGCCCGGGACCAGCCGGTAGCCGCACCGGTCGTGCCGGATCACCGACTCCGTGTCGCTCGCCACCTGGAGGACCTTCCGGAGCCGATAGATATAGACCGGTACGACCTTTGTGAGCGGTGGCTCCATCCCCCAGATCCCGTCGAGCAGTTCGTCCTTGCTGACCGTCCGGTCCCGGCACAGCGCCAACGCCGCCAGCACGGCCTGCTGGCGCAGGTGCCCGAGGTCCACCGGCTGCCCGTCGCGCCAGGCCCGCAGCGGTCCGAGCACGGAGATCCGCACCCGCTGCTCGGGCGCGCGGCGGACGGCGGCCCGCTGGACGGGGAGGGCCGCCACCCGCGGACCCCGGCCGGGGACGACCAGCCCGCAGTCGAAGGCGTGCACGATCGCGGCGGCCCGGTCCCGGAGTTTCAGCTTGGCGAGGATCCGGCCGAGGTGGTCGTCGACCGTGTTGTCGGGGAGGGCGAGCGAGCGGGCGATCTCGCTGTCCGTCAGGCCACAGCCGACCGCGCGGAGCACCGCACGCTCTTGATGCGTGAGTTTGGTGACGGTCGGTCGGTCGAGGGCCGCGGTCGTCGGCATTGCGGGCTCTCCTGGGTTGAGGCGGTCGGCAGGTGCCCTCGACGCTGCTCCCGGGGCGGCCAGACGGACAGGCCGGCAGACCGGCCGTATCCGGCCGGTGCCCGCGCTAGAGTCCTCACCTGGGGAGATCGACACGCCGGGGGAAGGCCGAGACCCGTGACCAGTGAGTTCAGCGCGCTGTTGAAAAGGCTGCGACGTGCGGCGAACCTGACACAGGAGGCACTGGCGGAGCGCGCCGGAGTGGGCGTCCGCACCATCCGCGGGCTGGAGACCGGCGAGCGCGCCGACCCACGGGTGACCACCGTGCGGCTGCTGGCCGATGCGCTCGGGCTGAGCCCAGAGGACCGCGAACGGCTGCTGGCGTCCGCCGTCCGCCGGCCCGCGGACGGCGACCTTCCGGAAGAGCCGCCCGTCCCGCCGGCCGCCCCCGTGCCGACGGCCGGCGGCCCGCAGGGCTCGCCGTTCCACCAGACCCTGGCCGACATCTCCGATCAGGTCGCGCAGGCGGTGGCCGCCCGCTGGCGTCGCGAGGAGGAACAGCGGCAGGTCCACGACCCCTATCCGCTGCCGGTGCGCTGGCGGAAGGTCGCCGAGGAACTGACCGACCACTGGGCCAACATCCGCCGCCTGCCCCCGGGGAGCACCCCCGACCCCCTGGACCTGGTCGGCCAACTCGACGCGATCGTGGACGTGTACCGGCGGATACCGTCCGGACGGCTGGTGATCCTGGGCCGCTCGGGCTCGGGCAAGACGATCCTCGCCCTGCGGTTCGTCCTGGACCACCTGGCGTCCCGGGGGCGCGCCGACGCCGTACCGGTGATCTTCAGCATCGGCTCATGGGACCCGACCGCCATCACGCTCCGGGACTGGCTCGCCGCGCAACTGACCCGCGATCACCCCGGCCTCGCCGCCCCCGGGCCCGGCGGCGGAACGAACCTCGCCGACGCGCTCGTCGAGACCGGCCGCATCCTCCCCGTGCTGGACGGCTTCGACGAGATCGCCGACGGTCTGCGCCGCCCCGCGCTGGAAGCCCTCAACGCCACCACGCTGCCGCTGCTGCTGACGAGCCGTCCGGCCGAGTACGCCGCCGCAGTGGCCGAGACCGACGTCCTCACCTCCGCCGCCGCGGTCGAACTGACCGATCTCACCCTGGACGACCTCGCCGACTATCTGCCGCGCACCGCCCGCAAGGCCCGCGGCCGCTCGGCCACCGCCTGGGAACCCGTGCTCAGCGAGCTGCGCGAGCGCCCGCACGGCCCAGCCGGCGCCAACCTCGCCGCGGTGCTGACCACTCCGCTGATGATCACCCTCGCCCGCGCCGTCTACAGCGACGCCCCCGACGGCGACCCGGCCGCGCTGCTGGACACCCGTCGCTTCGGCACCCCCGAAGAACTGGAGGACCACCTCCTCGACAAGTTCCTCACCACTGCCTACCGCCCCCGCCCCGGCGGCGCGTCGTTCCGCACCTGGGACCCGGTACGCGCCCGGCACTGGCTCGGCTACCTCGCCGACCACCTGAACCGGCTCGACACCCCCAACCTGGAATGGTGGCGCCTCGGCCACGGAATGCGCCGCACCACCCGCACCCTGGTGACCGCGTTGGTGATCGGCCTGGCCGTCGCCCTCGTCGACGGCGTCGTCGGCGTCCTCTTCGACTCCTTCGCCTTCCAACTCGTCGACGGGTTGGTGGCGGGGCTCCTCGCCGGGCTCCTGTTCGGGATCGCGTACTGGTTCATGGTCGCGGCCAAGGACGCGGCGGTCGAGCCGTCCGTCGTCCGCATGAAGATCCGCAGCAGGGAGGGGAGATCGGGGCGGCACCCGCTCCGCCGGCTGGCGATCGGCGTGCTCTGCGGCCTGGTGTTCGGCACCGGCTACGGCTTCGTGCGCGGGGTGCTCAACGGACTCAAGTTCCACGCCGGCCTCCCGGTCCTCCTGGCCGGCAGCCTCGGCGACGGCCTCATCTACGGCCTGATGTTCGCCCTGGCGGCCGGCCCCACCCTCGGCCTGCTCACCCTCTTCGAGACCCCGCTCGACATCCGCTCCGCCCTCAACCCGGTCAGCCTGCTCCGGACGAACGGCCGCACCGTCGCCACCCAACTCCTCGTCTGGGCCCCGGTCTTCGGCGTCCTGGTCGGCTTCGGATCCCTGGCGGTGGTCGGCCCCGCGTCGGCGATCCTGGGTGCCGTCGTCTGGAACCTCACGGCCGCGCTCAAGCTGGGCCTCATCAGCGGACTCGGCGGCGCCCTCGGCTACGCGTTCAGCCTGACCTCCTGGGGCCAGTGGACGGTCTTCTCCCGGCTCTGGCTGCCGTTGACCGGCCGGCTTCCCTGGTCCGTCGTCGCCTTCCTCGAAGACGCCTACCAACGGGGCGTGCTCCGCCAGGCCGGCGCGGTCTACCAGTTCCGCCACGCCCGTCTGCAACACCACCTGGCCCGCGCCCACCGCTCCCCGCGCCCCGACGCGGCGGAGCATGCCCGCGTGAGCCCGGTACCCGCCGCCCCCGAAACCGGCACCCCGTAACGCGGACGACGGCGCAGGCGCGGGCACGGAGCCCCGGCGATGCGTCAACCGGCCTTCTTCCGCCGGAGGGTCGAGCCGTCGCGGAGCAGGAACACGACGACGCCCAGCGCGATCAGCAGGACGACGAGGAGGCCGGTGCGCCCGCCCACGTACGTGCTGATCGTGGACCAGACGCCGACGGGCTGCGAACCGGCCGCCTCGCCCAGCCAGACCGACCCGTCCGCGGTCGAGGCGGGATGGTCCGTCGAGCTGCGGGCGGACTGGGCAAGCCCGGGGTAGAGCCGGTCCGTCCGCGCGGCGCTCAGCTTCCGGGTGCTCAACTTGCTGAAGTCGACGCCCCCGGTCCGCATCACGTAGGTGACGGTCGAGTTGCCGACGCGGGCGGTCTGCCGGTACGTGAAGTCCCCGTTCCGGATCGATCGGAGAAAGCTGTCGTACACGCTCCGCGGCCGCCACGAGCCCCCGAGTTCGGCGGGGCCCAGGTCGTGCGAGTCGATGAGAGCGTCGAACGACGTGGTGTGGCCGTCCTGGTGACGGTCGCGGATCCACTGCGCCACCACCCGGGCCAGGAACGCCTGCCGTATCGGGGCGTATTCGGGGGCCGAGTTGACCGCCTCCGCGATCTTGGGCACCACCGTTGTCTGTTCGAGCCGCTCGTTGTGCGCCGTGGCCTTGGGGTCGGCATTGCACGCGGTGTTGCCGATGGCGTTGATCTTCATGGCCTGCGTCTTGACGTCGAGCCTCGCCTTGAGGACGTAGAGGGAGGCACCGTCCTGACGCACCTCCACGTCCCCCGGCACGATCCACAGCCGCGACGCATAGCAAACGGACCCCGAATCCGCGCCGAGCGCCTTCCAATACCGCGCGCCGAACGGCGTCTTCGGGTCCACGAGCCGGCCCGCGTCACGCTTCATCCGCAGGTCCGCTTCGAGCAGCGCCCGCCCGGCGTTCGTCCGCCCCAGATCGGGATCGACGATGCGGTCCGGCTCGTCCGGATTCAGGTTCACCCAGAACTTGTTGGGGTTGAGCGTCAGCCAGGTCCGCAGGTCCAGGAGGCTGTTCGTCAGCGCGTCGAGGCCGGAGTCCAGGTCCTGCGGGGTCCCGGACGCAACCGGTTGCCCCGAGAAGGAGTACCGCACGCCGCCGGAACCGGGGTCATCGGAGAGATAGCGCAGTCTGACCGTGGAGAAATCGACGCCGCCGTAGTCGTTTCCCCCGAGCGCTTCGGCGAGACCGCTGGACGAGGCGTCGTGCGGCGAGGAGCACGGGGCGGCAAGTGGTCGCGCCGCCATCGCCATGACCGGGCCGCCGCGTTCGCCCCCTCCGGGCCGGCGCGCTGCTCCGGTCTCGCAGGGTGGCCGTAGCCCCAGGGCCGCCTCCCGCTCCCGCTCCGCCGTGCGGCTCTTGTCCCTGCGCTGCTTGGCGGTTGCCTTGCCCATGACGTTCTGCGCGACCGCCACGGAAGCCTTGGAGTCTCGACTTCCGCGCCGACCGTAACGGGCTATCGCAAACCTCTGTCGGAAGTTTCGGGTCTGTTTGTCGCACGTGTTGAGGCACGGGCTGTTCTCGCTCGCGAGCCCCCGCGACGACTTCTCCAGGATCGACTCGGCCAGGCGCGCGGCCTCCTCGTCACTGATGCCGCTGTTCATTCTCTTGACGCTCGCCGGAACAGCGGCGCGGATTCGCGCGAGAGGGATCAGTTCGGAGTGCATACCGTGAAACACATTGCTCGTTGCGACTTCCAAGAGGGAACTCGTCTGGTCCGCGCCGAGTTGCGAGTAGAGGTCCGCATTGCCCGCGGAGTCGATGGACTTGGCTGCGATGCTGTAGTCCCCCGGAATGTCGAAGGCGGAGTTGTGCGCACGGGGCGCCTTCAACATGTCGGCGTGGAACTGGTCCACCCGGAACCAGGGAAGATCCTTGTCGTTCCCGAGCCAGGAGAAGTCGAACCACTCGACCGAGACGTTTCCGGGACCGGTGCCAAACCTCGAACGGGCCGAGACGAGCCTCGCGCCCTGAGGATCCCGTAGCAGTTGCTCGGCCGCCGCGTCCAACTGCTCACCGGTGTCCAGACTCGTGCCCGGCGGCACGACGAGCCGTACGCCGCTGGCGTCCACAAAGGGCGAGGGCATGGGCTCTGCGAGCGCTCCGGGTGCGGTGGGCGCGAAGGCCATGACCACCGCGCCGAGGAGTGCGGCAATGCGGCGCGTTCGCCGTGGAGGTGAGCCTTCGACGGCCCGTCTCCTCGCCCTCAGGCGATGAACAAGGGTGCGCACCGTGGCCTCCTTCTTGGGTGTGGGCGAGGTGGGACGTGGGCGGGGCCGCGCATGGCCGGGCGGGGCCTGCCCGGGACCGGTGAGGACGTCGCGGCGAACACTGCGGGGCGCCCGGTCTACGACTCGTGGTGCGCACCGGGCGGTTCGGGGACGGTGCCCGCGGCGTGGAGGTAGGCGGTCAGCGCGGGGCTCGGTTCTGACAGGCCCTTGGAAGGCGAGCCGGAGTCCCGGTCCCCGAGTCGGTAGGCGCCCCAACCCGCGCCGACGACGCCGACCAGGGCCAGGGCGTCGACGACCGCGGCGCCGGCGAGCGAGGTGCCCGTCGAGCAAGTCCTGCGGTGGAGCACGTCGTTGATGTTCACCGACGGCCGGTAGCCGTACCCGACGTCGCAGGCCGACGCCTCCTGCGCGGTCAGCAGCGGCACGATCCCGGCGAACAGGGCCGCCACGGCGGCCAGGCGCAAGGCGCTCCGGCGAGAGGTGGTCCGGCGGGCGCTCATCGGGTCACCGCCGGGAGGTCGCCCTTCAGTCGCACCGTGCGCGTACGCATGTCATCCCCCTGTGAGGTGTCCGTCGGATCGTTCTGCACATGTCGGCCCGCGAGTTCCAACTGGGCCGTCTGCAGACGGTGCAGCGCGCGGGCCGCACCCCGGCCGTACCAGCGCCAGGTGCCCACCACCGCCCAGAACCGCCGCGCCGCGGAGGCCAGGACCGGCAGCTCCGCCTGTGTGACGGCCGGGCCCACCGCCGCCTCCTGCTGTAGCGCGGCCCGCATCACCCGGCCGCGTTCCCGTAGCCCGTGCACCAGGAGCGCGACGGCCAGGGCCGTGAACGGCAGTTGCGGGAGGAGCCACAGCAGCGGCGAGATCACCAACGTGTCGAGTGCACTGCCCAGTTCGACGTGGCCCTGGACCTGGCGCGACAGCCACCCGGACACCGTCTCGGCGCCCGAGGTGCCGCCGATCGCCGCCACCAGGGCGGCCGTGGCGACGAGCCCGCGCCGCCGCGCCTTGGCGGCCAGGCCGAGCCCGGCCCCCAGCAGCGCACCGAACGTCACCTGCCCGCCGAGCAGGCCGATCGACTGCCGGATCCAGTACTCGAAGCCGCCGGACACGCCGAGGAACGAACCCAACGAGCCGTAGATCTTGATGAGGAGGGTGCTCTCCACGAAGTTGTATCCGAGCCCGACGGCCGCGCCGAGGCTCAGACCGGTCACGACATCGGTGACGCGGTGCCGGAACATCAGCAGCAGGAGCACCACCCCCGCGGCGACGACGAGTTCGTCGACGGCGTCGAGGTGCAGGATCGTCAGGCCCATGACGTGGTAGAGGCTCTTGAGCATCCGGCCGGGATCGGCCGCGGAGGGGGCGCCGCCCAGGTAGCCGTTGAGGGTCCCGAAGACCAGTCCGCTGCAGGCGCGGCCGAACCCGAAGACGATCAACGCGCCCCAGGCGAAGGCGGCCAGCAGCGCCCCCAACGGGACCCGGGCGAACCGCACTCCACCGTGCAGCAGCAACAGCACGACGGCCGTACTGGGCAGGCAGGCGAGCGCGAACGGGAAGTACTCCACCATGACGCTCAGCGGAATCAGCCCGAACGGCAGCAGCAGACATCCCAGCGTCAACCACGTCAGCAGCACCGAGCGCCGGTCGGACGGGCGCGTGAGGGCCGCGTAGACCTGGAGGAGCACACCGGCCGCGATGCCCGCCAGTACGGTCCAGAACACGGCGCGTGGCATGGCGAGCAACTGGGCGAACGAGCCCGAGGCGCCCGGCAGTTTGTAGAAGATGGACAGGGTCGGCTCGTCCGGCGTCAGCCGCGGGCGGGTGAGGTCGAGGACCAGTTCGAGCAGGTACAGCGCGATGGCGAGGCGGCCGATGAGCAGTGCTCTGGCGCGGACCAACGGGTCGTCCCGAACGGGCAGGGCGGCGGGAAGCCTCATGACTCACCTCCCGGCTTGCCGTGCAGACCGGGCAGGTCGGTGGGCAGCGGCGGCAGACTCGGCAGGTTCGTGGGCAGGTCGGTCGGCAGGTTGGTGGGAAGGCCGGTCGGGAGATCGGTCGGCATGTTGGTCGGTAGGCCGGTGGGCAGGGAGCCCGGGGGGATCGACGGCAGGGAAGTGGGCGGTGTGGGGAAGGACGTGGGGAAGGAGGTCGGAAGGGACGTCGGGAACGACGTCGGCATCGAGGGGAGCTTCGGCATCTGCGGAACGCCGACGTCCATGGAGCCGCCGAGGCTGATGGCCAACGAGGCGACCAGTAGCGCCGCGCCGGCGAGTCCACCGATCATGACGAGCCGGGTCTGGACGCCCGGTGGCCCGTCGTCCGCGCGCTCCGCGTCGATTGCCCGTTTCACTCTTCCCACCATTCTTCGTGTTTGACGGTGTCCGGGGCCGGTGCCGGGGCACCGGCCGCTCCCGATGGGCCCGTGCCCGTGCTCGTGTGTGCCAGGTGTCGGGCCGGTGGCGCTGGCGCCGGTGTTGGCATCGACTGCTCTGTTGACGGCACGGGACGTTGACGGCACCGGTCGTCCCCGGCCGCAGCGGCGCATCCGCCGGGTGGTGCTGGGGTACGGGCCGGTGCCGACGGGATCGGTCAGCCGTCGGACCAGCTCGTGCCGCACGCTAGGAGCGGCCGCTGAAATCGCCGTGAAATGGCAACGGGCCTGCTGCTGGGCCGGGTTGCGGGTGCCGCCCCGAGGGGATCCGGCGGTGGCGCCGTGGGTCGGGCGATATCGCCGCGATTGTTCCGGCGGTGCGATATGAAAGTGCGCTTTCCTGCTTCCACTTCCGGGTGAACCTGCGGCTCCGGGTACACGGCGATCGCGACTCCTCCGGCGCTGCCCGCGGTACCCCGCCAAGGGGCCGGAGGAGCCGCTGGACGCCCCCGACTGACCTGCGTGAACGCCCTCGCGCAGGGGCCTTTCCCGGCCATTGTGGAGAGGGGGGAAGTGGGTCGGCGAATCGATTCGCCGGGAGCGCCGGAGTCAAGAGCCGTGCAGATGGGCGGGGTTCACGACCGCTGGAGATGTGCCAGCTTTCCTCTGCCACCAAGGCATCAGAAACAAGACACTTACCAGGAGGTATCACCGTCATGACTTCACGTACGGCCTTCGGGCTGCTGGCCGGTGCCGCGGTCCTCGCGCTCGCCGCCCCCGCCACCGCCCAGGCGGCCCCCTTCCACGAGGGCCACGAGGGCCACAAGGCCCCCCGGAACTGCGCGTCCGATGCGCTGTGTGCCTACTCCGGCGCCCACTACACCGGCCGGGTCACCGTGATCCGTGGCGACAACAGGAACCTGCTGCACAAGCGGGCCCTGCGGCACATCGAGTCGGTCTACAACAACGGTCGCCGCGACGCGGTGATCTGGGACCGCAAGGACTTCAAGGGGCACCGCATCGAGGTCGCCCGCAACGAGGGCGAGGTGCGGCTGCCGCACCGTTTCGGCCACGACGTGGCGTCCAACAAGTGGGAGATGCACCGCCGCTGACCCGGCGCGCGGACTGAGCTGAAGCGGCTCGGGTCCGCGTTTTCCGGATCATCCGGCAGCAATGCGTAGGGCACCCAGGGGAGTCGTTGTCCCTGGGTGCCCTTTCTCTGGGCGCCTCCACGCACTGCGCCTCCGGCGGAGGTCATTGACGAAACGGTCGGGCAACCGCGCGTTTGTGTGCGGCGTGAGGTCCGTGGCCGACAGGCCGTGCCGGTGGTGAGGCGGGAGACGCCGTCCAGGTTGCCGGCGGCGGAACGGGCAGCCGGAGGAAGGCGTTCCGGAGCCGGACCGTAGGGTGGGCCGATGCTCGATCCGATATCCCCCACGACTTCGACGGCCGTTGCGGCCCCCGCCGAGCCCACGGCCCGGACCGGCCGCCCCGTCGCGGCGGCCTTCCGTGCGCTCGCGGCCCTGATCGGAGTCACCGGCATCGCACTGGACGTGATCGCCTCACACGATCTGGGCCGGCTCTTCAGCTACTTCACGATCCAGTCCAACATCCTGCTGGTCGTCGTCTTCGCCTGGTCCGCCCATCGCGCCTGGACCGGGCGACCGGCCCTCTCCCCGCGCATCACCGGCGCCGCGCTGCTGTACATCTGCATCACCGGACTCGTCTTCCATTTCGTGCTGTCGAACGACTCCAGCGGCTTCGCCATGACCAGCCAGCGCACGCCCCTCGAAACGGCCGCCAGTCAACTCCTCCACACCGCCACCCCGCTCGCCGCCGTCCTCGACTGGCTCGTCCTCACGGCCCCCGGCGCCTTCCTGTTCCGCTCTGCCTGGCAGTGGCTCACCTACCCCATCCTCTACCTCCCGTTCGCCCTCATCCGCGGCGCCCTCCTCGCCCCCGGCACCGAGGGCCGCTACCCCTACCCCTTCGTCGACGTCGACCTCCACGGGTACCAGGGCGTCGCCGTCAACGCCGTGGCCTTCGCCCTGGCCTTCTACGTCCTGGCCCTGGCCCTCGTCCTCCTCGACCGGTTGCGCCCCGCCCTCCGCGGCCGCCGGAACCGGATGCCGGCACCGGACTCCGACCGGCTGGACGGCTGACGTCGGGGGCGGTGCGACCCGCGCCCACCGGCGCGGGCTACGCGGTGCACGCGCTCGACGCTCCGCCCCGCGCCGCCCACCGGACCGCTCCGCCGATTCCCGGTGGGGGGCTACGGCGAGGGTGGTACGCGTGTTCCCGGCGCGGGACGTCAGCGATCCGTAAGGACGTCAAATCCCTTATGCCCCTTTTGTTCTCGTAAGGTGAGGGGGGTGAGTGAGACAACCCCCTTCCCGACCCGGGTCGACGTCGTGTTGCCCTGCCTCGACGAGGCCCAGGCGCTCCCATGGGTGCTGGACCGGATTCCGCCGGGCTGGCGCGCGATCGTCGTCGACAACGGCTCCACCGACGGTTCCCCCGACATCGCCCGCAGCCTCGGCGCACACGTCGTCCAGGAGCCCCGCCGCGGCTTCGGTGCCGCCTGCCACGCGGGCCTGACCGCCGCCACGGCGGACGTCGTCTGCTTCTGCGACTGCGACGCCTCCCTCGACCCGCGACGGCTCCCCGACGTCGCCGGGCCCGTCCTCGACGGCACCGCCGATCTGGTCCTGGGGCGGCGCCGCCCAACGACCCTGGGCGCCTGGCCCCTCCACGCCCGCCTGGCCAACCTCGAACTGGCCCGACTGATCCGCCGGCGCACCGGGTTGCGGCTGCACGACCTCGGGCCGATGCGCGCCGCCCGCCGCGCGCCGCTGATCGACCTCGCCCTGACCGACCGGCGCTCGGGCTACCCGCTGCAAATGCTGGTCCGCGCCGCGGACGCCGGCTGGCGGGTGCGGGAGACCGACGTGCCCTACCACCCGCGCACCGGGCGCTCCAAGGTCACCGGCACCTGGCGCGGCACCTGGCACGCGGTCCGCGACATGCGCGCCGTGCTCGCCGAACGGCCGGCCGCCGCACCGGTCCGGGTGACGAGCCTCCCTGGAGCCGGGCGTTGAGCGCCCCGGCCGGAGGAGCGGCCACGCTGCTGGTCATCGCCAAGGAGCCCGTCCCCGGGCGGGCCAAGACCCGGCTCACCCCGCCCTACACGCCGCACGAGGCGGCCACCCTGGCCGCGGCCGCCCTCGCCGACACGCTGCACACGGTGCTCCAAACCCCCGCCCGGCGCCGCGTCCTCGTCCTCGACGGCGCCCCCGGCCCGTGGCTGCCGCCCGGCTTCGACGTCGTGCCCCAGGTGCCCGGCGGCCTGGACGAGCGCATCGCGGCCGCCTTCGCCCAGTGCGACGACGGGCCGGCACTCCTGGTCGGCATGGACACCCCCCAACTGACCACGGCCCACCTGCTGGACACCGGCCGGGACGCGCCCGACGCCTGGTTCGGGCCGGCCGCCGACGGCGGGTTCTGGGCGTTGGGCTTCGCCGACCCGAGGCACGCCGCGACGCTCGTGCCCGGCGTGCCGATGTCCACCGACCGCACCGGAGCGGCCCAGCGCCGCCGACTCACCGACGCCGGGCTGACCGTCGCCGACCTGCCGGAGCTGCGTGACGTGGACACCGCCGCGGACATCGCCCCGGTCGCCGACCGCTGCCCGGCCGGTTCGCGCTTCGCCGCCACCGCCAACGCACTGGCGGGGGTGGCCCGGTGAGCGGCCGGCCCGGCGGCGCGGAGGGCGTCGCCGCCGCGGCGCCGCAACACACCGCGCTCGGCCGGTACCCACCGGTCGAGCGCGCGGCACCGGTCCAGCCACCCACGGCGACACCCCGCACCGACCGACCCGCCCCCGCCCCCGGGGGCGAGCCGTGGGCGGACCACCCCTACGCCCGTGCCCTGCGCACCGCCCGCGGCCCGCTCTTCCTGCGCCGCCTGCCACCCTCGGACCTTCCACAGGGCCCCGGTTGGCGGGGCGACCTGCTGCCCCTGGACGTCGAGCGCTGGTGCGCGGCCCCCGACGCCGCCGACACCAGCGTGCTGCGCCGTTGCCTCGGCCCCGTCCTCGACGCCGGGTGTGGCCCCGGGCGCATGGTGGTCGCGCTGTCCGCCCGGGGCACGCCCGCGCTGGGCGTGGACGTCAGCCCCACCGCCGTGGCCCACACCCGCCGCTGCGGCGGCCGGGCGGTACGACGGTCCGTCTTCGACCGCCTGCCGGCGGAGGGCCGTTGGAGCACCGCGCTGCTCATGGACGGCAACATCGGCATGGGCGGCGACCCGGTCGCCCTGCTCACCCGCCTCCGCGCCCTGGTAACCCTGGGCGGACGCCTGCTGGTCGAGGCCGCCGCGCACGACGTGGACGAGCGCCTCACCGTCCGCGTCGAGGACGCCCGGGGCCGCCACGGCTGCCCCTTCCCCTGGGCCCGCCTGGGCACCACCGCCCTGCTGCGCGCCGCCGACGCGGCGGACTGGCACCCGACCGACGCATGGACGACCGGCGGGCGCCCGTTCGTGGCACTGCACCGCCCGAACCCCGGGCGGCCCGAACCACACCCCACCCGCACCGCAAGGCCCGACCACCGATGACCGACAGCGCCGCCCCCCACCACCTGTCCCCGCCGCCGTCCCGCCGCCCCACCGTACCCGCGACGCCCACAACCCCCCGCATCCGCACCGCAGTTACCGCCGCCCTCCTCGCCGCGCTCACCGCCGTGCTCGTCGTCACGCTCCGCGCCGGGGACAGTCACGGCGCCCCCGGCCACCTCCTCGTCGGCCAAGTCCTCGCCTGGGCGCTGTTCGCCGTCGCCGCGTGGGCCGTGCGCAGGATCCCGGCGCGCACCGCCACCGGACTCGTCCTGGCCGGAGCCGCCGCCGTCGCGCTGGCCGGACTGGCCGCCCCACCCCGCACCAGCACCGACATGTACCGCTACGCCTGGGACGGTCGCGTCCAGGCCGCCGGCATCTCGCCCTACGCCCACCCGCCCGCCGCACCCCAACTCGCCGACCTCCGCGACGACTGGCTCTTCCCCACCCGGCGCCCCTGCACGGGCCCGGCCCTGGCCCACACCGACAGCGGGCTGTGCACCCGCATCAACCGCCCCACCGTCCCCACCATCTACCCACCGCTCGCCGAGGGCTGGTTCCTCGCGGTGCACGCCCTCTCACCACCGGACAGTCGCCACAAGCCGCTCCAGGTCGGCGGCGCCGCCCTGGCGTTCGGCACCACCCTGGTCCTGCTCGCGGTGGTGCGCAGGCGCGGCGACCCCTCCCGGGCCCCCGCCCTCGTGGCCCTCTGGGCATGGTGTCCGCTCGTCCCCCTCGAAGCGGTCAACAACGCCCACATCGACACCCTCGGCGTCCTGCTCACCGTGCTCGCCCTCGGCACCGCCACCGCCGGGAGCCGCCGGGGCGCCCTCCTCGGCGCCGCGATCGCCGTCAAACTGCTGCCCGTCCTGGCGCTGCCCGGCGCCCTGTCCGGTCGGCGCAGACCGGCCCAGGTGGTGCGCCTGGTCGCACCATTGCTGGCCACCGTCGCGCTGCTCTACCTGCCGTACGTCCTCGCGTCCGGCGCCCAAGTCCTGGGCTATCTGCCCGGATACCTCCAGGAGGAGGGCTACGCGGCCGGGCACGTGCAGCGCTTCGCCCTGCCGCGGCTGCTCCTGCCGGACGCGGCCGCGGGCGCGGTCGTCGTCGTGCTGCTCGCCCTGCTCGCCGGTTACGCCTGGCTGCGCGGAGACCCCGAACGCCCCTGGCGCGGCGCCCTGTTGATGACCGGCACCACCCTGCTGCTGGTCTCGCCCAACTACCCCTGGTACGCCCTGCCCGTCGTCGCCCTCGTGGCCCTGGACGGCCGTTGGGAATGGCTGGCCGTCCCCCTCGCCGCCGCGGTCCTGTACCTCGCCGGACCCCTGCTGATCGGCTTCCCCCTCCAGGCGGTCACCTACGGCGCCGCCGCCTTGGCCGTCGCGACCGGTGCTTTGTCGCGTGCCAACGGGGGCCGGTGGCCGCGGGGGAGGGGACGCGAGGGGCTGCGGCCGACTGCCTGAGGAGGGAGGCGGGGGACGGGGGGCGGTGCGGGGCGCGAGGCCGCCGTCGCAGCCACCGCCTCCATGGCCGGTCCGAAGTGCCGGTCACCGCCGGCCCGTTACCGCATCGACGGCCCCGCCTACTCCCCCCGTCAGGACTCCTCCTCCCACAACGGGTGTTCCCGCCTGGCCCAGGCACGCGCGACGTAGCCGGTGCGCAGCCCGCGGCGGGCCTCCGGGTCCTGGGCGGCCATCCAGATGTGGCCGACGACGAGGGCGCCGACGAGCAGGGCGGTCCAGTCGTGGACCAGGGTCGCTCCGGTACGCCAGAGCACCGGCACCAGACTCGGGAACCACAGCACCAGACCGGTACCGACGAGGACGAGCACCGCTCCGGCCACCAGCGCCGCATACAGCTTCTGCCCGGCGTTGAACTTCCCCGCCGGGCGCCGGCGCCGCCCGCGCAGGGCCGCCCGCAACCAGCCGCGGTCCTGCGGGCCGAACCGGTTCAGCCGGCCCAGGTCCGCCCGGAAGGCCCGCGAGGCGAGCCCCAACAACATCGGCACCGGCAGCGCGATTCCCGCCCACTCGTGCACGGTGACCACCAGCCGGCGGCGACCCACGAGCTCGGCCAGGGAAGGAACGTACAGGCAGGCCGCGGTGACCAGCGCGATGCCCATCAACACCGCCGTGCCCCGGTGAATCCACCGTTCCGCGGCGGTGAACCGCCGCAGCCGCTCCGCATCGCGCGCCAGGGCCGTCCGCTCAGTCAATGCCGGCATCGTCCCGCCCGTTCGACTTGCCGACCCAGGCATCCACGTCGTACCCGTACCGTTCCCAATAGCCGGGCTGCACGCGGTCGGTGACGGTGATGCCGGACAGCCATTTCGCGGACTTGTAGAAGTACATCGGCGCGGCGTACAGCCGGACCGGCCCGCCGTGCGCGTGCGTCACCGGCCGGTCGTCCATCGCGTAGGCGACCAGCATGTCCGTCCGCCGGGCCTGCTCCAGGGTGAGGCTCTCGCTGTAGACGCCGTCGAAGCAGGTGAAGCGCACGGCCCCGGCCCCGGGCCGCACCCCCGCCGCGTCCAGCAGCCGGGACAGCCGCACGCCCGTGAACGGCGTCCTGGGCACCCGCCAACCGGTCACGCACTGCACGTCCTTCACCAGACGGGTGCGCGGCAGCCGCTGGAGGTCCGCCAGGGAGTACGTCGTCGGGCGCTCGACGAGCCCGTCCACGGCGAGCCGGTAGTCCGCGGCGGTCCGTTGCGGAACCGAGGGCGCCACCGAGTAGAAACGGAAGCCGCCCGAGCCGGGCAGCAGGCCCGTGATGCCGGTGGGATCCCCCTCGCGCACGCCGGAGAGCGCCGCGTCGAGGCGGTCCTGCAGCGGCGGCCCGAGGGCCACGCCCGCGGCGCCGAGCCCGAGCATTCCCAGGACCAACCGCCGGCCGACGGGCCTGCCTTGTCTTTCGCTGACCATGTGACCAGCAGAGCATCGGTCCGGGGCGCTGACCACCCCGCGCGCCCCGACGTCAGCGTTTCGTAAGCCCCGCTTCGTCGCCGCGGCGGGTACCCCGCAGCACCATGAGGTCGGCACGCGGGAACCCGTCGGGTCCGCCGCTGCGCGCGTCGTCCGTTCGGCTTGTGCCAGGCACGCGTCCGCACGTCGGGCGCGACCGGAGGGCGGTCCTGCGCCACCTTGAGTTGACCGGGTGCCAGGCATGCGCACGCGCCCCGGACGCCGCCCCCGACCCCGGAGGGCGGCCGACCCCACGAGGAAGGAGAGGGCCGATGGACGGTGACGGACGACCGCAAGGGCCGGGCAGCCCCGGCAAGCCCGTCCGCCCAACGCCCCGCGGCCGGCAGCGGTTGCGGCGGATCAGGACCGCCACGGCGGCGCAGGCCGCCCGCGTCGTCGCCGGTGGGGCGGCACTGGCCCGGCGGGTCGGCGAGCTGCCGCCGCCACCGGGCCCGTTCCGCACCGGGTTCTGGCGCAGCCCGCTCCGCGGGCCGTGGCTGACCTCGGTGTTCGGCCTCGTGCTGCTGTTCGGCATCCCGCTGATGTTCCTCACCGGCGCGCTCTCCTACGCCGCCTACAACCCGGGGCTGGACCCGCTGAACGACCAGACCCCCGACAAGGGCCTGTTGGGCTTCTACCTGTTCGACTGGCCCACCCACCCTGCCTGGCTGTACCGCCTCACCCAGGGCGTGCACGTGACGCTGGGAATCGTCCTGCTGCCTGTGTTGCTGGCCAAGTTGTGGTCGGTGATCCCGAAACTGTTCACCTGGCTGCCCGTCCGCAGCCTCGCCCACGGACTGGAACGCCTGTCCCTGCTGTTGCTGGTCGGCGGGGCCATCTTCGAATTCGCCACCGGCCTCCTCAACATCCAGCTCCTCTACGTCTTCCCCGGCTCCTTCTACACCCTGCACTTCTACGGTGCCTGGATCTTCGTCGCCGCCTTCGTCGTCCACGTCAGCATCCGACTGGGACGCATGACCCGCGCCCTGCGCTCCCGCAGCCTCGCCGCCGAACTGCGCACCGACCTCGCGCACACCCGGCCCGAACCCCCCGACCCCGACGGCCTGGTCCCGACCGCCCCCGCCGCGCCGACGATGACCCGCCGCGGCGCGCTGGCCATGGTGGGCGGCGGCTCGCTGCTGCTCCTCCTGGTCACCGCCGGTCAGAGCATCGGCGGCCGGCTGCGGAGCACCGCCCTGCTGGCCCCGCACAACCGTGAGCCGGGCACCGGCCCGAACGGCTTCCAGATCAACAAGACGGCCGCGACCCTCGGCGTCACCCCGGCGCACGTCGGCCCCGACTGGCGGTTGGAGGTTCACGGTCACGGCCCGCCGCTGCGCTTCACCCGCGACCAACTCCTCGCCATGGACCGGCACAGCGCCGCCCTGCCGATCGCCTGCGTCGAGGGCTGGTCCACCCCCGACCAGCACTGGAACGGCCTGCGGCTGACCGACCTCGCCGCCCTGGC
Organism: Streptomyces sp. NPDC090442; assembly: GCF_044769405.1. Classification (NCBI taxonomy): domain Bacteria; kingdom Bacillati; phylum Actinomycetota; class Actinomycetes; order Kitasatosporales; family Streptomycetaceae; genus Streptomyces; species Streptomyces sp. NPDC090442. Next base: position 37,561 of record NZ_JBIVXW010000008.1, on the reverse strand, counting down.
CGGCCTGCCGCACACCCGCAGCGTCCTGGTGGAATCCGTCCAACCCCCCGGCCCCTACAGCTCGGTGGTGCTGCGCGGCAACCAGATCCACGACCCCCGCGCGCTGCTCGCCCTGCGCGTCAACGGCGCGGACCTCTCCCTCGACCACGGCTACCCGGCCCGCATCATCGTCCCGGCCAACCCCGGCGTGAACAACACCAAGTGGGTCCGCCGCCTCACCTTCAGGACCTGACCATGGCCCGCTTCGCGCGCTGGTACGGCGCCAACCCCCTGCACCTCCTCGTCCTGCTCTGTTCCTTCGCCCTCACCGGCTACGCGGTGGTGCGCCTGTTCGCCGTCCGACCGCTGACCGTGGCCGTCTGGTTCGTCGGCGCGGCTATCCTCCACGACCTGATCCTGCTCCCGCTGTACTCCCTGGCCGACACGTCGGTGCACACCGTGCTGCGGCACCGCACCCCCGCCCCACTGCCCGCCTCGCCCTGGATCAACTACCTCCGGGTTCCCGCCTTCCTCTCCGGCCTGCTGCTGCTCGTCTGGTTCCCCCTCATCCTCGGCCTCTCCACCCCCTACACCGGTGCCACCCGGTTGTCCGAAGACGTCTTCCTCGGCCGCTGGTTGGCGTTGACCGGCGTCTTCTTCGGCGTCTCCGCACTGGCCTTCGCCCGCAAACTGCGCCGCCTGCGGCGCGCCCGCCGGCGCCCGCCGCACCGCGCGGCCGCCAAGGGCTGACCGCGGCCGTTGAGGCCGGTAGTGACCGGTACACCCGTTACGGCTGGGTAAGTTGGGGGATCGGCAGGACGGTCGGAACGTGCCGCGCGCGTGGGGGAGGACCGCGTACGCGCGCCCTCCGCCACCGTCCGGCGGCGATCGACGATGTTTCCATGAGGCGAGTCGGGGCGCTTCCCCTCTGCGGCGGGGCACCCGGACGTGGAGGAGAGCACCCCATGACGCACAGCGCGACGAACGGAACGCCCCGGGCGACGACCGCCGTGGGACCGGCAACGGTCGAAGCCCGTAGCGCCTTACTCCAACGAGCCGCCGGGCTGGTCGACTTGCTCCGGCGCAACGCCGCCCGAACCGAGCGGGACCGACGGGTCGCCGAGGAGAACATCGCAGCGCTCGACGGGGCCGGCCTGCTCGGCATCGCCCTTCCCGCGCGGTTCGGCGGCCACCAGGCAAGCATCCGCACCCTCCTTGAGGTGAGTGCGGAACTCGGCCGCGGCTGCGGCTCCACCGCCTGGACCGCCAGCCTGATCAACATCTCCGGCTGGCTCGTCGGCCTCTTCCCCGAACGCGCCCAGCGCGAGGTCTACGGGCCGAACCCCCGCGCCCGCACCTGTTCCGCCCTCCCTCCCCAGGGCACCAGCCGGGCGGCCGACGGGGGACAGGTCATCTCCGGGCGCTGGGGCTTCGTGTCCGGCTGCCGCCACGCCCAGTGGGCGCTGCTCGGCATGCCGGTCACCGCGGAGTCCGGCGAACAGCTCTACCAGGGGCTGGCGTTGGTCCCGATGGACCAACTGACGATCGAGGACACCTGGCACGTGGCCGGGATGCGCGGCACCGGAAGCAACACCGTCGTCGCCGACGGCGTCTTCGTCCCCGCGGACCGCATCCTGTCGGTGACCGACGCGAGACGGGGCGAGTACCCGACCGAGTTCCGGGACGAGGCCCTGTACCGCGCGGCATTCGTCCCCACGCTCGCCCTCTCCCTCGCCGGCCCGCTGCTGGGCCTGGCCCGCGGCGGCCTGGAACTGGTGCTGGCCTCGCTCGCCCAGGGACGCGGCATCTCGCACACCTTCTACGCGGACGCCCGCGAGGCCCCCGCCACCCAGACCCAGATCGCCGAGGCCGCTCAACTCGTCGACACCGCAGCCCTCCACCTGAGGCGCGCGGCCGACGACGTCGACGACTGGGCGGCGAGCGGCCGCGCCATGCCCCTGCCCGACCGGGCCCGGGTGCGGATGGACATCGCCACCGTCGCCCGTCGCTCACGAGAGGCGCTGGACGTCCTGCTGAACGTGCAGGGCGCCAGGAGCTTCGCCGACGAACACCCGCTGCAACGCATCTGGCGCGACCTGGAGACCGGCAGCCGCCACGCGATGATCAACCCCGCCATCGCCCACGAGATCTACGGCCGCGCCCTGCTCGGCGTCGAGGACCAGATCAGCCCGCTGATCTGAGCGGCCGGGCCCGTCTTCACCGCGGGGCGGTGCTCAGGAGAGTCGTTCGGGACGGGGGAAGGCGACCTCGATGGTGAGGCCGCCGCGCGGGTTGGCCTCGGCGTGGGTGCGGGCCTGGTGGGCCCGGGCGATCGAGGCGACGATGGAGAGACCCAGGCCGGCGCCCTCGCCCGTGCCGTGCCGGCGCTCGTGCAGGCGGCGGAAGGGCTCGAAGAGGTACGGGACCGTCTCCGGCGGCACCCGAGGGCCGCTGTTGGTCACGCGCAGGGTGCCGTTGCGCACGGTGACCGTGACCTGACCGCCGTCGTGGTTGTACCGCAGCGCGTTGCCGACGAGGTTGTGCACGAGGTGCGTCAGCAGGACCGGATCGCCCTGCACCGTCACGGGGGAGACCTCGGCCCGGACGCTGATGTCGTGCTCACCGGCCCGCTCCGATGCGGCGTGTTCGGCGGTCACGGTGCGGGCCAGCTCGTCGAGTGCGACGGGCGCGCGGCGGTCCAGTCCCTGCTCGGAGACGGACAGCAACAGCAGGCCCTCGATGAGCCGCTCGTTGCTGTCGGCGACCGAGATCAGCTTGCGACGGATGCGCGCGACGGCCTTCGGATCGGAGGTGGCGAGGCCGATCTCGGCCGCTGCCCGCTGCACCGCCAGCGAGGTCCGCAGCTCGTGCGCCGCGTTGGCGGCGAAGCGTTTCTGGGCCCCGACGAGCTGCTCCATGCGGTCGAGCATCCCGTCGAAGGTGTCGGCGAGCTGCTTGAGTTCGCCGGCGGGCGCGTCGAGGGCGATGCGCTCATGGAGGTTCTCTCCCGACAGCCGCCGCGCGGTGCGGGTGATCACCCCGACCGGGCGCAGTACCCGTCCGGCCATCCACCAGGCCAGAACGACGGAGAGGACGGCGAAGGCGCCCAGGGCGACCAGGGAAACGGTCAACAGCTGGTGCTGCGCCGCCTGTTCGGCGACCGTGGTGATTTCCTTCGCCGCCTTCGCCGCGGCTTCCTGGTCGGCCGGGGACGGGACGCGGGTGCTGGGAGTCGCCCGGGCGAAGCCGTGCAGGGTTGGAGCGTCGCCATCGGAGTCCAGCGGGCTCCTGGCGACGGCCATGCTGATCGTGGTGTTCAGCCCCCGACCCACGAGGAAGTTGACCAGGCCGATGAGCATGGCTCCGGCGACGACGAGCAGCCCGCCGTACAGCATCGTCAGGCGGGTCCGTTCCCCACCGGGGAGTTGGAGGCGGGGCATGCTGCGCAGCGCGGGCCGTTTCACGCGCTGCCGCCGATGCGGTAGCCGTGGCCGGGCACGGTGTCGATGACCGGAGGTTCCCCGAGCTTGGTGCGCAGCTTGCTCAGGGTGACCCGGACGGCGTTGGTGCGATAGCTGGTGTTCTCCTCCCACACCTGCTCGATCAGGTCGTCGCCGCTGACGACGGCGCCCTCGGCGCGCATCAGCACCTCCAACACCCCGAACTCCTTGCGCGACAGCGCGAGGTAGCGGCCGTCGCGGAAGGACTGTCGGCGCGCCGTGTCCAGGGTGATGCCCGCCCGCTCGATCACGGGCGGGAGGGCGGGCCGGGCCCGGCGCCCCAGGGCCAGGACGCGGGCCAGCAACTCCTCGTAGGCGAACGGCTTGGCCAGGTAGTCGTCCGCGCCCAGGCCCAGGCCCTCGACGCGCTCCCGCACGGAACCGGCGGCGGTGAGCATCAGCACCCGGGTCAGCAGGCGCGCCTCGACGACGCTGCGGCACACCTCGTCGCCGTGTAGGCCGGGCAGATCGCGGTCCAGGACGAGCACGTCGTAGTCGCCCAGGCGCAGCCGTTCCAGCGCCTCCGCGCCGTCGTGGGCAACATCGACGGCCAGGGCGTCCCGGCGCAGCCCCTCGGCCACCATCTCCGCCAGGAATTTCTCGTCTTCCACGACCAACACGCGCATGTCATCACATGTACCTGAGAGGGGCGTTTCGTCGGCGTAAACGTCCACGGTGAGAGAAACGAAACACGGGCCCGTGTGAGCCTCCGTGCAGTCGGACTTCGGTCCGGGAACAGGGAGGAATTCCATGGCGGAATTTAGGTACGGCATGGCGGCGGCGTTCGTGACGGGGCTGGCGCTGTTCGCCGTGAGCTGCACCGGGGGCGCATCCGACTCGGCGAAGGGCGGCAGCGCGCAGGGCTCCGGCGCCGCCGGCGACGGCAAGAAGGAGGACGAAGCCTATGAATACCGTCAGTGTCTGCGCGACAACGGCCTGAAGGTGCAGGAGCCCAAGCCGGGACAGGCCGCGGGCATCGAGGTGAAGGACGAGAAGGCGCTCAAGAAGGCGCAGGAGGCGTGCAAGGACCTGCCCGGTGCCGGAAACGGCAAGGAGATGAGTCCGGAGGAACAGCAGAAGGCGCTCGACAAGGCGGTCAAGCACGCCCGGTGCATGCGCGAACAAGGCATCGACATGCCGGACCCGGAGATGCAGGACGGCAAGCTCAGCATGCGCGCTGGCGGCGGCCCCGACGTGAGCAAGGAAAAGATGGACAAGGCCATGAAGGCGTGCAATGACAAGCTCGGCGAGTGAACGCAGGCGGCCCCTCCGCAAGTACGTCATCGCCTCGACGGTCGTGGCGAGCGCGCTGGTGGGCGGGGCGGCGGTCGTCGCGACCAACGCCGACCACGCCACGGGGCGGCAACAGCGCACGGACGGTCTGCCGCAGCGGACCGACACGGTCCAGCGGCAGGACCTGAGCAGCCGCACCCAGGTGGACGGAACCCTCGGCTATTCCAAGGAACGCAAGGCCAACGGCGGGGCTCCGGGAACGGTCACCTGGCTCCCGGACACCGGCGCGGTGATCAGGAGCAACGAGGCGCTCTACGAGGCCGACGGGAAAAAGGTCCGGCTGATGTACGGCGAGCGCCCCATGTACCGGAAGCTGAAGGCCGGCGACAAGGGCCCGGACGTCCGACAGTTGAAACAGAACCTCCGCGACCTCGGCTACGGAGCGGGCCTGACCGTCGACGAGGAGTACACCTCCGGGACCGCGGACGCCGTCAGGCGCTGGCAGAAGTCGCACGGTCTGCGGCAGACCGGCGAGACGGGCCCGGACCAGATCGCCTTCGCGCCGAGTGCGGTGCGGGTCAAGAAGAAGGAAGCGGCCGTCGGCGACCAGACCGGCCCCGGCCGTCCGCTCCTGACGCTCACCGGCGCCGAGCGCGAGGTGCAGATCAAACTCGACGTCGCCGACGCCGGGCTTGCCGAGGTCGGTACCCGAGTGGAGATCACCCTCCCAAACGGCGACAAGGTCAAGGGAAAGGTCGCCTCCGTCGACCGCAGCGCGAGTTCGGACGAGAAGGACCAGGGCGGTGGTGGGCAGGACCAGTCCGCCAAGATCACCGCGCGGGTCACCTTCACCGATCCGGGCCGGGTCAAGGGCATTGACCAGGCCCCGGTCACCGTCGACCTCACGGGCGAGACGCACGAGAACGTGCTGACGGTCCCGGTCAACGCGCTGCTCGCACTGCCGGCCGGCGGTTTCGGCGTCCAGGTCGTCGAGGACGGCAAGGCCCGCGAAGTGCCCGTCAAACTCGGCCTGTTCGGGCAGGGCAGGGTCGAGGTCAGCGGGTCCGGCCTCAAGGAGGGCATGAAGGTCGGAGTACCCAAGGCATGAGCACCGTCGTCGAACTGAACCAGGTCACCAAGGAGTACCCCGGCGGGGTCGCGGCACTGCAGGGGGTGAACCTCGGCGTCGACCGTGGGGAACTGCTCGCGCTGGTCGGCCCGTCCGGCTCGGGCAAGTCCACCCTCCTGCACATCGTCGGCACCCTGGACCGCCCCACCGCCGGGACGGTCACCATCGCGGGCCACGACGTCGCCACCCTGACCGACCGTCGGCTGTCCGCGCTGCGGGCCCGGCACATCGGCTTCGTCTTCCAGTCCTTCCACCTCGTGGCCGGAGTCAGCGCCCAGGACAACGTCGCCGAGGGCCTGCTCTACTCCGGCCTGACACGCACCGAGCGCCGCAGGCGCGCGGCGGAGGCCCTGGCGCGCGTGGGCCTCGGCGACAGGATGGGCCACCGCCCGCACGAACTGTCCGGCGGGCAGCGACAGCGGGTCGCCATCGCGCGGGCGGTGGTGGGAGAACCGGACCTCCTGCTGGCGGACGAGCCGACCGGCGCCCTGGACTCCGCCTCCGGCGACGCCGTCATGCAGCTGCTGCACGACCTCAACGCCGAAGGCGCCACCATCGCGGTGATCACCCACGACGCCGAGATCGCCGGCGCACTGCCTCGCCAGGTGCGCATCCGCGACGGCCGGATCGTCGAGGACACCCACCGGAAACCCCCGGCACCGTCGCAGTCACCGGCACCGGCGTCGATGCCGTCGGGAGGTGAGGCACCGTGCGCCGCGACCGACTGACCCCGGCCCGCCTCGGCCCGCGCGACGTCCTGCACGTCGGCTCGGCGGGTCTGCGCAGTCGCCCCATGCGGGTCGTACTGTCCGCACTGGGCATCGCCATCGGCATCGCCACGATGATCGCGGTGGTCGGCATCTCCGCCTCCAGCAAGGAACAGCTACTGCGACAACTCGACGAACTGGGCACCAACATGCTGACGGTCGCCCCGGGACAGGACATGTTCAGCGGTCAGGCCACCAAGCTCCCCAAGGAAGCGCCCGGCATGATCGGCCGGATCCCCGGTGTCGAACACGTCGGGGCGACCGGTGAGCTGAAGCCCACGGTCCGGCGCAGTGAGAAGATCCCCGAGGGCGACACCGGCGGACTCACGGTGAAGGCCGCCGGCGAGGACCTGCTGAAGGCCCTGCGCGGGACGGTGCATGCCGGCACGTGGCTCAACGGGGCGAACGGGCGCTATCCCTCGGTGGTGCTCGGCAACGTCGCCGCCCAGCGCCTGGGCATCACCACGCCGGGCCAGCAAGTCTTCATCGGCAACCGGTACTTCACCGTCATCGGCATCCTCGACCCGCTGCCCCTGGCCCCCGAGATCGAACGCGCCGCCCTGGTGGGCTGGCAGGGAGCGGGCACCCTGCTGGGCTTCGACGGCCACCCCACCAAGATCTACGAACGCTCCACGGACGCCTCCGTCGAGGCGGTCCGCAAGTTGCTCGCCCGCACCGCGGACCCGCAGAACCCGCAGAACGTCGAGGTCTCCAACCCGTCCTCGGCCCTCCAGGCCAAGGCCGCGACGGAGGGCGCGTTCGACAGCCTGCTGCTCGGGCTGGGCGGCGTGGCACTGTTGGTCGGCGGCGTCGGGGTGGCCAACACCATGATCATCTCGGTGTTGGAACGCCGTCACGAGATCGGCCTGCGCCGCTCCCTGGGCGCCACCCGCGGCCAGATCCGCATCCAGTTCGTCACCGAGTCACTGCTGCTCTCCGGCCTCGGTGGGCTGGCCGGCGTGGCGCTCGGCTCCGCGGCCACCTATGCGTTCGCCGTCACGGGCGGCATGCCCTGGGTGGTCCCTCCGTGGGCGGTCGGGGGCGGTTTCGCCGCCACCCTGTTCATCGGGACGGTGGCCGGCCTGTACCCGGCGGTCCGCGCCGCCCGCCTCTCCCCGACACTCGCCCTCCAAGCGGCATAGGAGAGGAGAGACGGTCACCACACCGGAGCGCCGCCGACTCCCCCTCGGGGGAGTCGGCGGCGCCCCATCGACACCGACTATCTCCGCATCCGCGGCGCGGGCCCGTCCCGCGCCGCTGCGGCAATACCCTGAACGGCATCGCCCCCCCGGCGCTCGGTCCGGACAAAGCCGCATGACAACCGGATCCCGCCACCCCGCGGAAGGAACGAGACCCGCATGAGTGCGCCGCCGCTGCCCGGAGTGCTCGGTCACCTCGCGCCGATCCTGGACGACTGGGGCTACTTGGCCGTGGGCGTCCTGATCTTCGTCGAGGACTTCGGTGTCCCCTCGCCGGGGGAGACGATCCTGATCGCCGCGGCGGTGTACGCGGGCGCCGGCCATCTCCACATCGCCCTCGTCGTCGCCATCGGCATCGTCGCCGCCGTCCTCGGCGACAACGTCGGCTACCTCATCGGCCGCACCGGGGGACAGGCGCTGGTGCAGCGCTACGGCAAGTACGTCCTCCTCCCGCCCGAACGGTACGAGAAGGCCGAGCAGTTCTTCACCCGCCACGGCGGGAAGGTCGTCACCGTCGCGCGCTTCTTCGAAGGACTGCGCCAGCTCAACGGCATCATCGCCGGCACCTCCAAGATGCCCTGGCCGCGCTTCCTCGTCTTCAACGCGCTCGGGGCGGTCCTGTGGGTCGGCCTGTGGGCGGGCGTCGGTTACACGGCCGGCGACCACATCACCACGATCTACACCGGGATCGACCGCTATTCGACCTACCTGCTCATCGCCCTGGGCCTGGTCGCCCTCGCGCTCGTGGCCCGTTCCCTGCTACGTCGCCGCCGCGGACCAGCCGACTGAGCCACCCGGACCGAACTACCCGCCTGGTGGCTCGTCAGCACCACCGAGGAGAACCGTCCGTCGCGATCGGAGCCAGCTGCGCTCGGCCCTCATCTCGGCCGCATCGCCGCGGGCGAGAAACGACGCCCATGGCTCGTGGCCGCGGCGGCCGTGCCGTTCGATGCGTTCGGCCTCGCGCGACTGGACGACCTCCAGCGCGTCGAGAACCGCTGCCGGGCGTGCCCCGTAGGCGGCGCACAGCGCGTTGAGGCGGCTGCGCAGGGTGTGTTCACCGCCGATCGATGCCCTCCGCTGCTGTTCGACGGGGCGCAACGGCACGGCGTACCAGGCGAGTTGGGCGAGGTTGTCGAGGGCACGGCCGGGCGCTGCGAAGTCCCAGTCGATGAATCCGGTCAGCCGGTCGCCGTGCCAGATGGAGTTCCACGGGCCGAGGTCGCCGTGCCGAATGACCATGCCGGGCCGCCACTCGCACTCCTGGCCCCGCCAACGCGCGCCGGCCGGCGGCCAAAAGCCCCGGACGGCGTCGTGGTAGTCGCGCAGCCAGGACCCCAGTTCGCCGACTCCGGCGGTCGACCGCAGGGCCGCCGGCCAGGGCGTGAACGCCGGTTCGCCGTGCAGCAGGGACAGCACCTCGTCGGTGCCTTCGACGCCGTCGATGCCGAGGACGCGCGGAGCCCGGGTGAAGCCCACCGATTCCAGGTGGGTCAACAACGCGTGCACCGCAGGCGTCCATGCGCCGACCGGCCGGCGGATCGTTTCGCCGACCCGCCGCACCGTGGTCACGCTGCCCCTGTCCGTGGCCCCGTCCTCGATCATCGGGTCAGCGTAGCCCCGCCGCCCACGTCGGCGTCCGCAATATCAACGCCCAGCGCGGTCAGCCCAACGCGCCCCAGGCCAAGCACCGACCAGACCTGCGGAGTGCCCGCCGGTGGCGCGTGGTGCGCACACGCGAGCAGGCGGGCCCGTGAGGACTCACGAAAACATCGGAGGGTATGGGCCTTGAACTTCCTTGTCAGGGCGCCAGGTTGGGTGTTCGGGGTCGGTGATCGCCTACGGGAGGTATGACCGATCGGGGGTGCTCAACCCCGTTCAGGAGTGCGCGTCTTGGCCTGCGCGGGAAGTCGTTGATGGTGTGTCAGGCCGTGGGTGTCCTGACGGACGGATCGCTGGGTTCCTCGCCCCAGTCGTCGGAGCAGCCGTGCGGCTACGCAAGCGGGAGGCGGAGCGTGCGGCCGTGGTGCTCGGCGAGGTGGGTCACCGAGTCCGCGTACGCCGGGCGGGGCGTGGGGGTGGGCCCGCCCGGCGGGTGAGAGCGAGTGTGGGTGCCGGTCGTCAGCCGTGGCGGAGTGTGGCGAGCGTCGTGGCGAGGTCGGTTGTGCGGGGGCGGTTGTGCGGGAGCTTGGCCAGCAGGACGGCCATGCCACAGGTGTTGGTGAGGGCGGAGAAGACGAGGCCGCCCGCGATGCCGGCCGAGAGGAGCTGGAAGGCCGGGTGCACCAGCAGGCCGAGGAGCAGGCCGAGGAGCACCAACATGCCTGCGGTGAGGCGTACTTGGCGCTCCATGCCCCAGGAGGCGCGGGTGTCGCAGGCGGCGGGCCGGTGCAGTGCGTGGCCCTCGGCGGCCCAAGCGGTGGTGCCGCCGGTGAGGTTGGTCGCGGTGATGCCCTGTTCGGCGAGGAGGCGGCAGGCGTTCTCCGAGCGGTTGCCGGAGGCGCACACCAGGAGAACGTCGCCCCGGTCGGCCGCGTGCCGGAGTTCGGGCGCGGCGCGACGGATCTGGTCCAGCGGGACGTTGAGGGCTCCGGGCAGGTGGCCGGAGGCGTATTCGCCGGGGGTGCGGACGTCGATGATGGTGAGGTCGGCCAACCGGGCGCGGGCCTGGTGGACGTCGAGGGTGAGGGGAGCGGTCATGGCAGTGGTGATCCTTGTCGGTCGTCGTCGTCCCGAACCGGGGCGTACAGTACCCCTAGGGGTATTTTTCGAGGAGTGATCGTGGAACTGGATCTTGAGGGTGCGTCCCTGCGGGCCGTGCTGAACCGGCTGCGGCGGGCGCAGGGTCAGATCTCCGGTGTGATCCGGATGATCGAGGAGGGTCGGGACTGCGAGGACGTCATCACGCAGTTGGCGGCCGCTTCGCGCGCCCTCGACCGGGCCGGCTTCGCGATCATCGCCACCGGCTTGCAGCAGTGCGTGACCGACATCGAGTCGGGTCGTAAGAACGGTGAGGACACCGAGGCGATGCGCGCGCGGCTGGAAAAGCTGTTTCTTTCACTGGCATGAGACGTTCCGCATCGAGCGGACATCAAACCACCGCGTCCACCAGCATGACGCCGGCCACCGCCAACAGGACGAGCGCGAACACCCGTTGAAGGGCGGGCCCGGACAGCTTCGCCGACAGGCGCTTGCCGTCCCAGGCGCCCAGGATCGCCGCTCCGGCGAACGGCCCTATGACGGACCAGTCCAGGCCGTCGGCCGTACCGGCGCGCATCGCCAGGGCAGCCAGCGAGTTGACGGTGATGACGAGCAGGCTGGTGCCCACGGCCGCCCGCATCCGCATGCCGAGGACGTTGACCAGCGCGGGGACCGCGAGGAAGCCGCCTCCGACGCCGAGCAGGCCGGTGACCGTGCCCAGGCCGGCGCCGGCGGCAGCCGCCCGACCCGGCCGTACGCGGACGGTGCGCTCCGCCGAACCGCGGGCCGTGAGCATGCGGATCGCGGCGGCGGCCGCGATCACGGCGAAGGCCACGGTCAGCGCGCTCGCCGGGAGGCGCCCGACCAGCGCGCCGCCCAGCATCGCCGGGCCGACCCCGGCGGCCGCGAACAGCAGCCCCGTGCGCCAGCGGACGTTCCCGTCGCGGGTGTGCGCGGCCAGGGCGGTGGCGGAGGTGGCGGTGACGATCACGAGGCTGGCGGTGGTGGCGGCGACGGGGGTGAACCCCAGCAGGTAGATCAGGGCGGGGACGGCGAGCACGCTGCCACCACCCCCGAGCGCTCCGAGCGCCAGGCCGATGACGGCGCCGGCGATCAGGGCGAGTATCACGGCACTCATGGGGCGGTCCCGTTCCCGCTCCGAAGACCTGCGGTGGCCGCCATCAGCGCGTGCGGGCCATGAGCAGCCCGGCCTGCTCGGCCGCGTCGAGGGGGTCGTCGACGGCGACGACGTCGCGCCCCGCGGCGTCCAGCAGGGAGGCGGCGATGGCGGCGCGCATGCCGCCGGCGCAGTGCACCCACACCTGGCCTTCCGGAACCTCGTGGAGACGGTGGTGCAGGTCATGGAGCGGGATGTGGACCGACTCCGCAAGGTGGCCACCCGCCCGCTCGGCGTTCCGGCGGACGTCCAGGACCACGATGCCGGGCGGGCGACGGGCGGCGAGGTCGGCGAAGGTGGCCCGCGGGAAGGAGGCCGGGGCCTCGCCCCGTCGAACCCAGTGCGCGGCTGCCCCGGTGGCCGCGGCGGCCGGGCGGTCGATCCCGACCCGGACCAACTCGCGCTGTGCGGCGGCCAGTTGTTCGGGCGACTCGGCGAGCAGGGTCACCGGCTTGCCCCACGGCAGCAGCCAGGCCAGGTAGGTGGCGAGCTGCCCCTCGGCCTCGAAGTTGACCGAACCCGCCACGTGGCCCTCGGCGAAGGCGACCCGGTTGCGGAGGTCCACCACCCACTCCCCGGCGGCCAGCCGGGCGGCGATCTCCTCGCCGTCGGCGACGGCGGGCGGGGTCAGGTCGACGGGCGCCGGGCCGGTGGCGTTGGTCGGGCCCATGTGCGTGTAGTACGCGGGAATGTCGTCCAGGCCGGCGAGCAGATCGGCGACGAAGGCGTCGACGTCGCGCGTGAGGGCCGCGTTGGAGGCCCGCTCCCTGCCGATCGTGGTGGACTCGCCCGCCGTCCGACCGGCGGAGCAGAAGCTGCCGAAGCCGTGCGTGGGCAGCACCGCCGCGTCGTCCGGCAGCTCGGCGGCCAGCCGGTGGGCCGAGGCGTGCTGGGCCCGGGCGAGGCGTTCGGTCAGCCGGGGTTCGACCAGGTCGGGCCGGCCCACCGTGCCGATCAGCAGCGAGCCGCCGGTGAACACCGCGACGGCCAGGCCGTTCTGCTCCAGCGCGTAGGAGGTGTGGTGCGGGGTGTGCCCGGGCGTGGCCAGCGCGCGCAGCGCCAGGTCGGCCGCGGCGTCGACCTCGTGGCGGTCGCCGTCGTGCACGGGCACGTGTGCGTAGGAGACGCGGGCCCCGGCGGGGACGAGGTAGGCGGCGCCCGTGATGCGGGACAGCTCCAGCCCACCGGTGACGTAGTCGTTGTGCAGATGCGTCTCGACGACGTGGGATATCCGCACCCCGCGCCGCGCGGCCGCCGCGAGCACCTGGTCGATGTCGCGCGGCGGGTCGACCGCCACCGCCGTCCGCTCGCCTCCGGCCAGGTAACTGCGGTTGCCGAGTCCGGCCACCTCGATCGTGTCGACGAAGAACACGCGGCACTTCCTTCCAGCTTCCGGTGAAAATTACCCCGGGGGGTATGTATCGACCGTAGCACGAGTACCCCGGGGGGTATTTTTGAGGCGGGAGGGGGCAGTGGGGTCGGCGGGGCTGAGTGGATGGAAGGCGTCGCGCGTCGGCGTACTGCGCCGCACCGCCCGAACGTTCCCCGGATGCCGTCTGGGTATGAATTCCGCGTCAGTTTCGGGCTGTTGGGCACGTGGAGGTGCTAGGAAGGCTCCCCGGCGATCACCGGGATCGTCTTACCGAACCAAGGAGCACCGCATGAAGTCCCTCGTCCGCACCGGTGTGGTGGCGGCGCTGGCCGCCGGAGCGCTCGCCGTCGCCGTGCTCCCGGCTTCCGCGGCCGTGAGCGCGGAGAGTGCCCGGCCGGCCACGGGTGCGCACACGGCGCTGGCCAACCCGCAGCGGGTCAGCGCCGCCGCCTACAACCAGGCCCGCAGCATCCTGGCGCAGGCCGGCAGCCAGACGGCGGCCAAGTCCCACCCCGTGCACGGAAAGAAGGACGTGCCGGTGGGCCACGGCACCAGCCTGCTGGCCGCGGCGCGTGACGAGTTCCGGCAGACGGACCGGCATCTGCCGCCGAAGGACAAGAAGTCGGATATGTCGATCCCGCACTACAACGCGATCCACGACGCGGCCAGGACGATGGGTATCGACCGCTGGTGAGCTGCGCGGGGTGGAGGATGCGGCCGGCGGGTGCCCACGGGTCCGCCGGCCGACTGCCGGGGCTTTCCGCCGGACGTTCCGCGGGCCGGCGATGAGCCCCAACAGGGCGACCTGAGGGAATGCGAGGCGCGGCAACTCCCGGACCAGGCAAGGATCTTGCGGGTGACTGGCAGCCCTGGCCAGAGCACTGCACTTACTCCTACGATGCCAGGAAACGGGGAAGGGGAATCGACGTGGCACAGCGTGTGGGGCGGGTGGAGTTCGGCGTCGCCTGGGTGATCAGGAACCTCGACGGGATCGTCGCCGTGGGACTCGGCCTGACCATCGGCGTGTTGCACGTCTTCAGCGACGTGATCAGCGACAAGGTGTCGTCCGGCGCGACGCTGCTGGTGCTCGGCACGCTCGCGGTCGGCTTGTTGACGGAGCGGGGCCGCCGCAGGACCGACATCCACGCCGCGTCCGCGGACACCCGTCGCGCCCTGGAGGACCTCGCGATGGTCCGCTCCCTCTCGGGACACCAGGTCGGCGACGCGCTGGAACGGGCCCGCGCACAGACCAACCGCTGGTACTTCAAGGGCGGCACCGGCACCTACCTGCGCGCCGTCACGCTGCCCCGGTGCATCGAGGCCGCCACCCGCCAGCGCGCCCAACTCAGCATCAAGATAGACATCATCAACCCGGCGGACGAGGGCACCTGCGCCGCCTACGCCCGCTTCCGCCAGACCTTCGCCCACCGCCACAACGACGGTGCGGCACAGCGATGGACCGCCGACCGCACCCGCAAGGAGGCGTACGCCACGGTCCTGGCCGCCTGCTGGTTCCGCCAGCGGCTCGACACCCTGGAGATCAGCGTCCACCTCTCCTCGGGCGTCCCCACCCTCCGCTTCGACCTCTCCGAGTCCTGCCTGATCATCACCCAGGACGACCCGAACCGCGTCAACCTCCTGGTCGGTCGCGACCAACCGCTCTACGACTACTACGTCACCGAGCTGCACCAGAGCCGCGAACAGGCCGTCCGCCTCGACCTGCGCGGCGTCGCCCCCCTGGGCGACGAGCCGACCGTCGACGAGGTCCGCGCGGTCTTCGACGACGTCGACCTCCCCCTTCCCGCGGTGTTCAGCGACGCCGACGTCGCCGAGATCGTCGACAAAGCCCTGCACGCTGAGGACCCCTACCGGAGGTGAGACGCCTCGGCGCGGCTCATGGACTACGACACGCTCGACCGACTGCTCCGGCCCGGCACCCCGCGGGAGGCACCCCGCGCCAGCGTGACCGGCGTCCTGGAGGACATCGCCTGCGGCAAACGGGAGTTACGCGCGGTCCACCACCCGCTCGGCTTCCTGTGCCTGCCGCTCGTCCGCGACGGCGCCCGCGGCGTCTGCGTCCATCTCTTCGGCACCGACACCCCCGCCGACCCCACCGCCTCCCCGATGCACGCCCACAGTTGGGAGCTGCGCAGCTACGTCCTCTACGGCCGGGTCGGCAACCTCCCGGTCGCCGTGACGGACGAGGCGCGCACCCCCACCCACCGGGTCTTCGAGGTGCTCAGCGCCCCCTCGGGCGTCGACGAACTGCGGCCCACCTCCCGTCTGGTGCACTGCCGGCCGGGCCCCGCCGCCTCCAGCGGCACCGGTGAGACCTACAGCCTGCCGGCCGGGGAGTTCCACGCCACCGTCGTCACGCGCGGCCAGCCCGCCGCCACCCTGGTGCTCGGCCGGTCGCTGCCCGGCCACACCGACCTCTCCCTGGGTCCCCTGCACGGCCGCGGCCACACGACGGTGCGCCGGCTGTGCGGTGCGGAACACACCGAACGGACCGTCCGCACAGCACTCAGGAGGATCCATGCCGAGCAGCGCGAGTGACCGGGACGCCGCACCGTACGCGGGCGAGACGCGGGTGGCCGTCGCCGCGGCCGAGGAGGCGGGGGCCCTGCTGCGCTGCCGCTTCGGCGCGGCGCGCACGGTGCGCGTCAAGGACGCCGAGGGCGACGTCCTCATGGACCTCGACCTGGCCGCGGAGAAGCTCATCCTCGCCCGCCTCCAGACCCACTACCCGCACGACCGGATCCTGTCCGAGGAGGCCGGCCTGCTCGACGCCGTCGGCCGCCGCACCTGGCTGGTCGATCCGCTCGACGGCAGCAACAACGTCGCCATCGGCCTGACCGCGTACGCCGTGGGCATCGGGCTGTGCGTGGACGGCGCGCCGGTCGTCGGCGTGGTGCACGAACCGGTCACCGGCTCCACCTGGCGGGCCGTCCGCGGCCAGGGCGCGTCCTGCGGCGTCGACCGGCTGCCGGGGCCGCCCGGCGCGGTGCCGCGCAGCGGACCGGTGGTGGCCTGGACCCAGGGCCACGCGGTGGGCCGGGCCGATCCGGTGGCCGCGGGACTGCGGGGCCAACTGGAGTGCCGCACCCGGCGGACGCTCCAGCTCTGGGCGCCGCTGCTGGGCTGGAGCATGCTGGCGCGCGGCGCGATCGACGGCTTCGTCGGCTACCGCGCGGAGGGCATCGACTTCCCCGCGGGAGCCCTGCTCGCCACCGAGACCGGCGTGGAGTTCCGCACGCTGACCGGCGCTCCCTTCACGGTGAGCTCCGCAGGACCGGACACCGACCGCAGCTTCGTCGCCGCCCGCGGCGACACCCTGACCTATCTGCTCGACGTGGTCGCCCGCGCGCGGACGCGCTGAGCGGGGCCGACAGCCCCTGAGGGGGCGGCGGTTCAGCTCGCCGCCAGCGCCAGCGTCGCCGCCAGCGTCGCCGTCACGGCCAGCACGAACCCCGTCCCCATGAAGCGCCGCAGCGGGATCACCGTGCCCTGGCCGCGGCACCGCTCGAACCACAGCAGCGTCGCCAGCGACGCCCACGGCGTCACCAGCGGGCCGACGTTGGTGCCGATCAGCAGCGCCAGCAACTGGTGGTGGTTGCCGACCGGCACCGCCGCCTCGCCCGCCATGTACACCGGCAGGTTGTTGAGGACGTTGGACAAGCCCGCGCCCACGCCGGCCGAGCGCAGCATCCCGCCGACGCCGCCGTCCGGCCCGATCGCCGCGGTCAGCAGCGCGTGCAGCCCGTGCGCGTCCACCGTCTCGACGACCAGGAACATGCCCGGCACCAGCACCAGCAGCCGCCACGGCACCAGCGACAACCGCAGCTCCGCCGGGCGCCGCACCGCGAACGCGACCACCACGATCAGCATCGTGGTCAGCGACGCCGACCACAGCGGCACGTCCGCGACGAGGATCGCCACCAGGAAGCCCGCACACGCCACCGCGCACACCCGGAACAGCACCGGATCGGCCGGCGCCCGCCGCTCGGGCGGCACATACGCGTCGGCACCCCGCCGGCCGCGCCGCCAGTAGAAGCCCCACAGGCACCCCATCGTCACGGCGATGGCGGCCAGTTGGGGCAGGCCCATCGTGGCGGCCATCTCGGTGGGGGAGAGGCCGACCCGGTTCGACGCCAACAGGTTCGTCAGGTTCGAGACCGGCAGCAGCAGGCTCGCGGTGTTGGCGAGCCAGACCGTCGTCATGGCCAGCGGCACCGTCGCGATGCCCACCCGCCCGGCCAACGCCAGCATCACCGGCGTCAGCAGCACCGCCGTGGTGTCCAGATTCAGCGCGATGGTGGTGGCCGACGCGAAGAGCACACACAGCCCGAAGAGTCGCGGATAGCTCCCCTTCCCGGTCCGGGCCACCCAGGACGCCACCGCGTCGAACACCTCGGCCCGGCCGGTCAGTTCGGCCATCACGATGACCGTCGCCAGGAAGACCAGCAACGGCCCGATGCGCGCCATCGCCTCCCCGGCGGGCGCGGTCGGCAGCAGCCCCGTGGCCACGCACACCAGGCCACAGGCGAGCAGCCCGGCGGCGAGCCAGTCCAGAGGATGCAGACGCATGAGGAATCGCACGCCGGACAGGGTCGCACACCCGCCGGACGGGACGGCGAGGAGGCGGGGTCCGGATTCCCACCCACATCCTCGCAACCACCTGTCCCGCCACCCCCCGACCTCCTACGATGACCCCATGGTGACTGACGGGGA
Source organism: Streptomyces sp. NPDC090442 (assembly GCF_044769405.1). Classification (NCBI taxonomy): domain Bacteria; kingdom Bacillati; phylum Actinomycetota; class Actinomycetes; order Kitasatosporales; family Streptomycetaceae; genus Streptomyces; species Streptomyces sp. NPDC090442. The sequence continues at coordinate 19,774 of NZ_JBIVXW010000008.1, read as the reverse complement.
ACTGCTGGGCCGGACGCGGGACTTGGACTTCTTCATCAGCTATTCGCCCGCCGACGAACAATGGGCGTCCTGGATCGCCTGGACCCTGGAGGAGGCCGGGTACCGCACCGTCATCCAGGCATGGGACTTCGTCGCCGGCACCAACTTCATCGACTTCATGGACCGCGGCGTCAGCGAGTCCGTCGCCGTCATCGCCGTCCTCTCCGGCCACTACGGCCGCTCCACCTACGGCCGCATGGAATGGCAGGCCGCACTCCGCGCCGAACCGGAGGAGCCCGAGCGCAAGCTGCTCACCGTCCGCGTCGAGGACATCCCCATCGAGGGGCTGCTCGCCACCATCACCTACGTCGACCTCGTCGGCGTCGCCGACGCCGCGACCGCCCGCACCCTGCTGCTCACCCGCGTCGGCCAGGCCGTCGAGGGCCACGCCCGCCCCGGCCAACACCCCGGCTACCCCGGCGCCGAGACCGCCACCGGCCCCCTCCAACTGCCCCGGCCCGCCGCCCCCGCCGACGACCGGCAGCGCCCGCTCGGCCGCACCGGCTGGTCCGGCCGCCGCCGCCCCGCCCGCGCGCCCCGGTACCCACAGGCCCCCTGCGTGGCCCGCGACCAGGGCGCCCTGACCGTCCTGCACCTCGCGGGGCCGGACTTCGGCCGCGGCCGCGAACCGGACGCGCTGCGCCGGGAGATCCGCGGTGACCTCGTCGAGCTGAAGGACGCCGGTGCCCCCGCGCCCGACCTCCTCGTCGTCACCGGCGACCTCACCGCCTCCGGCAGCCCCCGCGAATGCGACCAGGCCCTCAGCTTCCTCACCGGCCTGCGCTCCCAACTCGACCTGCCGCCCCAGCGCGTCATCGTCGTCCCCGGGAACCAAGACGTCAGCCAGGCCGCCTGCCGCGGCTACTTCCACACCTGCGAGGCCGACGAGATCCCGCCACAGCCCCCGTACTGGCCCAAGTGGCGCCACTACACCCGCCTCTTCCGCGGCCTCTACGAGGGCCTGGACACCGTCTTCGACAGCGACCAGCCCTGGACCCTCTTCCCGGTGCCCGAACTCCACACCGTCGTCGCCGGGTTCAACTCCTCCATCGCCGCGAGTCACCGCCCCGACGACCAGTACGGCCTCCTCGGCCGCGACCAGGCCGCCTGGTTCGCCGAGGCGCTGCGCGGCTACGAGGAGGAGGGCTGGCTGCGCATCGGCGCGCTCCGCCACCCGCTCACCGCCCGCCGCCGCCCCCAGGACGCCCCCGGCGGCCCCGGCACGCTGCGCGACGTCGACACCTTCACCCGACTCGCCGCGCCCCGCCTCCACTTCGTGCTGCACGGCCCCAGCGGCGGCCCCCGCACCACCGGCACCGAGCCGGCCCACGACCACATCCCGCTCCAGAACGGCACCCTGCCGCTCTACGGTTCGGCCGCCCCCGCCGGCTTCGAGCTGCTGCGGGTCACCGCCGACGGCATCACCCGCTGGACCGGCGACGGCGGCACCGAACCGGCCGTCTTCCCCCTCACCTGGCACGGCGCCGGCCGGATCTTCACCCCGCCCGGCGAGCCCGCGGACCCGCCCGCCGCGACCCCGCCCGCCGACAACCGCACCGTCGACGCGCCCGCCGACTCCCTCACCGAACGCGTCAAGGAGGTCTGCCGCGCCCGCCAGGAAGACGTCCGCCTCCGCGACGTCCCCCGCACCGACCCCGACGACCTTGCCCAGATCATGGTCACCTGGAGCGACGAGGGCGTCGTCCGCCAACAGCGCATCGCCGTCCACCCCGGCACCCCCACCGACGACGAGCTCGACCGCTTCCTCGCCCAGGCCCACGCCACCGACACCGGCTCCGAGGCCGAGCTGATCCACGACGGCCCACCGCCCGAGCAGTCCCTGCGCGAACGCGCCGGACGCCGCGGCATCCGCGTCCGCAGCTTCCTGGAGTTCCAGGGCCTGCTCGACCTGCGCGCCTACGTCACCGCCCAGACCGCCCGGCTCAGCAACGACGACCGCTACGCCCCCGACCTCTACCTCCCGCAGCGCTACCGCGACGCCGAACGCCCCGACGCCGAGGAGCGCGACCACCTCGTCGAGGCCATGCTCCAACTCCTGGAGACCGACCACGGCCGCTTCCTGCTGCTCCTCGGCGACTTCGGACACGGCAAGACCTTCGCCCTGCGCGAGCTGGCCCGCCGCATCCCCGAACGCCTCCCGTACCTCACCCCGTTGCTCATCCCGCTGCACACCCTCGACCGCGCCCACAGCCTCGAAGGGCTCGTCGCCGCCCACCTCGCCGGCCACGACGTCGACACCATCGACCTGCGCGCGCTGCGCTACATGCTCGGCCAGGGCCGCGTCGTGCTGCTCTTCGACGGCTTCGACGAACTCGTCAACCGCGTCAGCTACGACCGCGCCGCCGACCACCTCCAGGTCCTCCTCAACGCCGCCGTCGACAACGCCAAGATCGTGGTCAGCAGCCGCACCCAGCACTTCAAGTCCCAGGACCAGATCCTCACCGCCCTCGGCGAGCGCATCGGTCTGCTCCCGCAGCGCCGCATCCTCGCCGTCGAGGGCTTCGTCCCCGAACAGATCCGCGCCTACCTCGTCAACCGCTACGGCGACGAGGAGACCGCCGCCCGCCGCTTCGAGATCCTCAGCAACATTCCCGACCTGCTCGCCCTGTGCGCCAACCCCCGCCTGCTCAGCTTCGTCGCCGACCTCGACCCCGACCAACTGCGCGCCGTCGCCGGCGCCGGCCGCGCGCTGAGCCCCGCCCGGCTCTACGAGGACGTCTTCACCTCCTGGCTCGCCCACGAGGAACGCCGCGGCCAGGGCGGCCCCGGCGCCGCCCCCGGCCTCACCCTCGACCACCTCTGGGCCGCCGTCACCGCGCTGGCCCGCCGCCTGTGGGAGACCGGCCGCAGCGGCCTGCACCTCGACGAACTCACCGACACCGTCGCCACCGCCCTCTCCGGGCTCGCCGGTACCACCCTCACGACCCAGGAGAGCGCCCAAGCCGTCGGCGCCGGCAGCCTGTTGATCCGCACCGACGAGGGCCTGTTCCAGTTCATCCACGGCTCCGTCGTCGAATGGCTCATCGCCCGCGAGGCCGCCGACCGCCTCGCCGACGGCGACACCAGCCTGCTCGCCGCCCGCCAACTGAGCGCCCTCGCCGTCGAGTTCTTCTGCGACCTCGCCGACCACGACCTGAACACCGCCTGGGTCCGCACCGTCCTCAACGCCCCCGGGCCCGGCGTCAGCGACGCCGCCCGCGCCAACGCGGTCCGCGTCATGGACCGGCTCCGCGTCCCCGCCGGCGCCGACCTGCGCGCCGCCCGCCTCTCCGGCGACGACCTCTCCGGACGCGACTTCTCCGGCGTCGACCTCTCCGGCGCCGACCTGACCGACACCCGCCTCATCGGCGCCAACCTCTCCGGCGCCGTGCTCCGCGACGCCCGCCTCAACGACGCCCGCCTCGACCACGCCGACCTCTCCGGCGCCGACCTCACCGGCGCCGACCTGCGCGGCGCCCGTCTCACCCGCGCCGACCTGCGCGGCGCCCGACTGACCCGCAGCCGCTGGCACCGCGCCGCACTCATCGACCCGCTCATCGACGCCGAGGTCCGCGCCGCCCCCGAACTCCGCACCGCGGCCCTCGCCCCCGGCATGCCCGTCGAGGTCGGCTTCCGCCCCGCCGCCGTCGGCGTCCCCTACGGCTTCGACATGCGCACCAGCCGACTCCCCGAACCCCTCTCGTACAGCCCCGGGGGCGAACTCCTCGCCGTCGGCAGCGAGGACGGCGGGGTGCTGGTCTGCGCCGCCGACACCGGCCTCGCGCTGCGCACCCTGCACGGCCACGAAGGCCGCGTCTACGCCGTGAAGTTCCGCTCCCGGGTGCTGGCCACCGGCGGCGCCGACGGCACCGTCCGCCTGTGGGACCCGGTCTCCGGACGCCAACTGCACCGCCTGGACGTCCACCCCGGCGGCGTCTGGCCGGTCTCCCTCGACGAGGCCGGGACCCTCGTCGCCACCGGCGACGCCGACGGCCTGGTCACCCTCTGGGACGCCGCCACCGGTGAGGCGCTGCGCCAACTCCCCGGCCACACCGCACCCGTCTACACCGCGGTCTTCAGCCCCGACGGGCAGACCCTCGTCACCGGCGACGCCGCCGCCAACCTCCGCCTCTGGGACGCCCGTACCGGAGAGTGCATCGGGAGCCTGGACGGTCACGAGAACGCCGTGTTCCGCGCCCGGTTCAGCCCCGACGGCACCCTCCTGGCCACCGGCGACCACGGCGCCGACGGCCACGGCACGGTCCGCGTCTGGCGCGTCGCCGACCAGCGCCTGCTGCACGCCTTCACCGGCCACACCGGCCGCGTCTACACCCTCGACTTCCACCCCGAGGGCACCCTCCTCGTCAGCGGCGACACCGACGGCCAGGTACGGCTGTGGGACCCCGTCGTCGGCGCCCCCGCCGGAGCCCTGGAGCGCTGCTCCGGCGCCGTCTACCAGGTGATGTTCGGCAACGGCGGACGGCTCCTGGCCGCCTGCGACAGCGACGGCACCGTCCGCCTGTGGCGCGTCACCCTCTCCGGTGGCCACCGCACCATCAGCCTGCTGCGCCAACAGCCCATCGAGCACCGCGGCTCCGCCTGGGCCTGCCGCTTCCGCCCGCACGGCAGCCAGCTCGTCACCGTCGGCAACGACGGCGGTGCCCAGATCTGGGACGCCGACACCGCCCAGGGCCAGCGCATCCTGCGCGGCCACGGCCGCCGGGTCAACACCGTCGCCTTCAGCGCCGACGGCGCCCGCCTGGCCACCAGCGGCAACGACGGCATCGTCCGGCTCTGGGACGCCCGCACCGGCCGCCGCACCGCCGAACTCACCGGCCGCGGCGACCGGTTGGTCTCCGCCGTCTTCAGCCCCGCCGGCGCAATCCTCGGCACCGCCAGCAACGACGGCGACATCTACCTCTGGAACGCCGCAACGGGCGAGTACCTCCGCGAGATCGACGTGGAGACCGACCACACCTGGGCCGAGGCGTTCAGCCCCGACGGCACCCTGCTCGCCACCGCCAACGACGACGACTCCGTCCGCCTGTGGTGGCGCGCCACCGGCGCCCATGTCGCCACCCTCTCCGAGCACCGGGGCCGGGTGCGCTCCATCGCCTTCTCCGGCGACGGCGCCGCCCTCGCCACCGGTTGTGACGACGGCCGGGTCCGCCTCTGGGACAAGGAGAGCGCCGCCCTGACGGCCGAACTCGACGGCCACGGCGACCGCGTCTACGCGGTCGCCTTCGGCTCCGACGGCGACTGGCTGGCCAGCGCCTCCTGGGACGGCACCGCCATCATCTGGCGCGACGGCGCCCCCCGCCACGTCCTGACCGGACACCACGGACGCCTCTGGGCGGCCGCCGCCCACCCCCGGCTGCCGCTGCTCGCCACCGCCGGCGACGACCGCGTCATCTGCCTCTGGGACGCCCGCACCGGCACCCGCACCGCCCGCCTGACCACCCGCCTCACCGGCCACACCGGGCGCGTCTTCTCCCTCGCCTTCAGCCCCGACGGCACCCGCCTGGCCAGCGGCGGCGAGGACGGCATGGTCCGCCTGTGGAACCTCCCCACAACGGACACCCCACCCACCCCACACGCCACCCTCATCGGCGTCCCCGGAGGCTGGGCGGCGCTCACGCCCGAGGGCGGCTACAAGTACGAGGGCGAGGTGGCCGGCGAGTTCTGGCACGTCGTCGGCATGGCCCGCTTCACCCCCGGCGAGTTGGACGACTACCTCCCGGGCGTCCAACGGATCCCGCTCGACGAGGAGTTGTGAGGCCGGGGGCGGCCATCCCGCCCCCGACCCTCCGTCACCTCAGTGCCGGACCAGACCGCCCACCGGAACGGCAGCGACGTGCCCCGTCGCCGGCAGCGTCCGCGCCAGCGCGAGGCCGACGTCCACCAGCGACGACCGACGCCGGACGTCCACCTCGGAGAGCGGGGTCCACACCGACTCGACGATCTCCCCGTTCGGCTCCGGCCGCAGCCGGCCGCCCACGAGGCGCACCCGGTAGAAGACGCCGACGTTCTGGTGCTCCGCCCCACCGGGCACGGCACGTTCGGCCGCGGGAACCACCCTCGAATCCACGCCCAACAGCCGTTCCACCACCGCCTCGCCCCCGGTCTCCTCGCTCACCTCCCGGACCACGGCGTCGAACGGGTCCTCCCCGTGCTCGACCCGACCACCCGGAAGGGTCCACGTGGAACCGGTCACCGCCGACACATGACGAGCCAGCAACACCCGCCCGCCCTCAAGACACACGGCATACGCCGCCAGCCGAAAACTCATGCCCTTACCTTCCACTGGACCCGTCGGACAGACTCTGGCCAACCCGGACCCCAACGTCACGCGCTCCCGCCAGGCGGCACCCGCCACAGGACGCCTCACAGGGGTTGGAAGCGGCAACTGCCCGGCCGCTCGACATAGACCTGACCCGTCTCCACCGCGTAGAACCAGCCGTGCAGCCGCAGTTTCCCCGCGGTGATCCGCCTGGCGACGAAGGGGTAGGAGCGTATGTTCCCCAGCTGTATCAGCGTGTGCAGTTGGGCCATGGTGTCGGGGTCCGTCCGGCCCGTGCGGGACGCCCGGGCCGCCTGGCGGGCGATGGGCAGTTCGCTGGCGGCGCGCGTCCCGTGGCCGGCCAGGTCGAGCCACTTCGCCAACAGCGGCAGGAACGTCATGTGGCGCGGGTGCATCAGCCCCTGTACCGCTCCGCAGTGAGAGTGGCTGCACACGACGATGTCCGGTACGTGGAGGGCGGTGACCGCGTACTCCAGCGTCGCGGCGATGCCACTGGCCGCCTGCGGGCGGTAGCGGGGGACGATGTTGCCCGCCACACGTAATTCGAAGAGCTCGCCGGGCCGGGCTCCGGTGAACAGGGTGGGGACCACCCGGGAGTCCGAACACGTGATGAACAGCGCCAACGGCCGCTGCCCGTGAGCGAAGTTCCCGAGATTCCAACCCCGTTGGGCGATCCGCTGCGGAAAGCTGCGGGCGTTGTCCAGGAATGCTTGCATGATCGACCTCGTTTTCGGCGGAACGGTCCCGGTCCCGGGGCAGCACAGGGCGATGCGACGGCCGCCCTGGGAGCCCGTTGAGGCGGCTCGTTTCGTTACGGCACGCCCGCGCGCACACGGAGGAGCGGTTCGTAGGACGGACGGAGAGGGGTGACCCGCCTCTCCGAACCCCGGCCGACGAGCCGGCGGCAGGATCTCGGGCGCGCTTCGACATCTCAGACGGGCCTCGACGGCCCCAGCGACGGTCCGGGCCCATCCGGGCCCAGCTCGTGGTCAGCCGTCGGTGGCCCGACCACGGCTCGTCGTGGCACGGGACCGTCTGCGGTCCAGTCTGTGGACGGAACGGGGTGCGGTGCGCCTCCCCGAGGACGGGGAGGGGAAATCGGCCTGCCATGTTTGCGGGAGAGACTTCCGCGCATGGCCGTTGGCCGTCAGGAAGTTGCGCACCTCGCACCCGTCCTTCCAGCGACAACCGAACTGTGGAGGGGTGGGCCCGGCGGAATCGGTCGTATGACCGAGCGCCACCCGACACCCTCCCCAGCGGTCCGCGGGGAACACTTTCAGCCAGTTTGACGCCGGGTGATCACGGTGTGAACCAAGGAAGTGGCAACGGTGCACCGAGAGTTCACCTAGGACCCCCCAGGCAATCCCCAAGAACGCAGTCCCACCCAGGTGTGCGTGCGGCGCCGCCCGGTCAGCCGGTTCCGTGAGCGGCGTGAGTGCCTCCGTACGGGCCGGCCGCCGACACTCCGGGCGGCCGGGCCGCCCACCGGTACCCACCGCTCCACGGATACTCACACCATGCAGAAACTCTCTCTGGACGCACAGGCACGTGAACACCTGGAACTCGCCGCGGCCTCCACTTCCGGACGCAGCGCGGAAACCGTCTACGGCGGACACGAGCACACGTTGCGTCAGACCGTTCTCGCCCTGACCGCAGGTTCCGAACTCGCCGAGCACGACAGCCCCGGCGAGGCGACCCTCCTGGTGCTCCGCGGACGCGTGCGGCTCACCAGCGGCGACACCTCCTGGGACGGCCGCATCGGTGACCTGATCGTCATTCCCCCGGACCGGCACAGCCTCCACGCCGTCGAGGACGCGGCGGTGCTCCTGACGGTCGCCAAACGCGTCACCTCCACCTGACGGTGACGACGCGCCAGGTACGCCGCCACGGCCCGCAGTTGTGGCGGCGTACGCGCGGGCCGAGGCGCGGGACCGGCCGGCCGGCGTACTCCACCGCGCAGGCGAGCAGCCGGCACCGGCTCCGTGAGGGGCGGGCGCGCTGACGGAGGCGGCGGCCCCACCCACCGGGATGGGGGGCGGCCCGCCGTCCGTGAATCCGCCCCCGCCGATCAGCGCGGCCCGACCGGAGGGGCCGCGCGGAGATCAACGGTCGGTCATCCGTCGCGCTCGTCCGTCGGGCCGAGCAGGTCCCGTATCTCGCGGATCACGGCGCGTTCGTCGTGGGCCCGTTTGACGTCGACGCTGACCTTCCGGCCGTTGGGCAGTTCGACCGTGAGGGAGACGTCGGGGCGGCGGCTGGTCAGCCAGGTGCAGAGCGGAGTGATCAGCGCGGCGACACCGCCGGTCCCGAGGACGACGGTGAGGGTGTCCAACACCGCGCCCATCTGGCCCGGTTGCGGGGACCCGCGCAGCCAGTCCACCCGCCCGCGCAGTCGGTCGTCCGACGCCAGCCACTCCTGGAGCGACCGCAGCAGCGCCTCCGCCTCGGCCCCGTCGGCCGCCACCGACCACCGTTCACCATCCGAACCCGAACCCGGCATCAATTCCCCCCTGATGCGCAGAAGTTGCCGCCTGATGCGCACCATCCTGGCACGAACGGGCCGGCGGAGGAGCCGATTCACGGCGGCCCGGCGCACCCGGCCGCCGGGCCCACCGTGAGCCGCACGCCACCCCGCCGGTGGTGACGGGCGACTGCCGGCCGGCGGAGCCGTGCTGCTTCAGCCCACAGCGCAATGGGGATCACGAAGCGCGCCCGGGGCGTTTCACTCGTCGTGGGGCAGGCGCGACCCCCACGGAGGGGCCTGACTGCCAGCACGGACAGCTCAGGTGGCACAAGTGGCCGGACACGACAAGGAGTTGCCGGATGCCCGACTCGCTCACCGTTCCCCCGACCCATCGCGAGGTCCACCTCGTCGTGCGCCCCACGGGCTTGCCGTCCGGGGAACATTTCGCAGTCGTGGAAGCGCCGGTGCCCGTGCCTGGGCCGGGCCAGGCACTGGTCCGCACCAGCGTACTGGCCGTCCTCACCATCATGAGCGACCTGATCCGTGGGCGCGGCGAGCTGCCGGTGCCACCGTTCGCCCTGGACGCCTGCGTGCCGGGGCCGAGCATCGGTGAGGTCGTCGACGCGGGCGACAGCGGCCTGAGGGCCGGTGACATCGTCAGCAGCCAGGCCGGTGGTTGGCGGGAGTACGCGGCGTTGAACGCCTCCGCCGTCCAGCGCCTGGACCCGGACGCGTTGCCGTACCCGGCGGCACACCTTTCACAGGGCGCCGCCGCCTACCTGGGCGTGGTGCGCGCCGGAGAGGTCCGCCGGGGCGACACGGTGTTCGTGACCAGCGCCGCGGGCGGCGTGGGTTCCCTGGCCGGGCAGCTCGCCAAACTGCGTGGCGCGACCCGGGTCATCGGCTCCACCAGCTCGCCGCGCAAGGCCGACATCCTGACGAGGGAGCTGGGCTACGACGCCGTCGTGCTACGCGGCGCGGGCCCCATCGAGGAGCAGTTGCGCCACGCGGCGCCCGAGGGGCTCGACGTGGTCGTCGACAACGTGGGCGGCGGGCAGTTGACGGCGGCGCTCGCGGTGGCGCGGCGCGGCGCGCGCGTCGCGCTGATCGGGGCGCTGGCCGGACAGTTGGGCGCGTCGGCCATTGCGGAGATCGATCCGCACGCCCTCATCGCGGGTGGCATCACCCTGCGCGGCGCCGCCCTCCACGACCATCTCGACGTCATCCCCGAGTGGATCGACGTCTTCGGCCGTGAACTGCGCAACGGCACGCTCACCTTTCCCCGCACGGTGCTGAGCGGAATCGACCAAGCCCCGCGCGCCCTGAGGGAGTTGCTGGTCGGCCGGCACGTCGGCGCCGTGCACGTGGAGCTGTGACCGGCGGGCTCGGGACTACTGAGCGGAGACCTTGTGGACGGTGGTGTCGTCGGGGTGGAGCCGCCGCCCGTCCGTGGAGAGCACTTCCAGGGCGCGGAGGCGGTGCCCCTGCCGGCGGTCGACCAACTCCGAGTGCGGTTCGCCGGGTTCGAAGAAGTGCTGTTCGCCCCACTGACGTAGCGCCACGATGACGGGGAAGAGCGCCTCGCCCTTCGGCGTCAGCGCGTACTCGCGGTAGGCGCTGCCGTCCGAGGCGGGGACGGGTTCGAGGATGCCGCCGGCGACCAGGGTGCGCAGGCGCGCGGTGAGGATGTTCTTCGCCACGCCGAGGCTGCGCTGGAACTCCCCGAAGCGCCGGCTCCCGTCGAAGGCGTCCCGCACGATCAGCAGGGACCACCAGTCACCGATCGCGTCCACCGACCGGGCGACGGGGCATTCGCTGTCGTCGAAGCGCGTCCTGCTCACCATGGCGTCCCTCTCCCGCTCTCGAACTCTCTCACTCCAACTTCGGTTGCAACATGCTACCAAAGGGGTTAGCGTCACGACTGGTGGCAAGTTGAAACCAGAATCCGAGGGAGTGCTGATGCCTGGCAACTCTGAGGCCGTGACGCGACGGCCCGAGGTCCAATGCGAAAGAGGGCCCGCGTTCGTCCTGTCCCGCGGCGTCGTCATACTGTTCGCCGTCGCCTGCGGAGCCGCGGTGGCCAACGTCTACTTCTCCCAGCCGCTCCTGGTGACCATGGGCCACGACCTGGGCATGAGCCCGGCACTCGTCGGCGGCGTGGTCACCCTCACCCAGGTCGGATACGGACTGGGGCTCTTCCTCCTGGTGCCGTTGGGCGACGTGGTCAACCGCAGACGACTCATCGTGGCCCAATTACTGCTCCTGGTGGCCGCGTTGATCGTGATCGCCGGCGCCCACACGGCGGCGATCCTGCTCGCGGGCATGGCCACCATGGGGCTGCTCGCGGTCGTCACCCAGACGCTGGTGGCCTTCGCGGCGTCACTGGCCCCGCCCGCCGGGCGCGGCCGGGTCGTCGGCCTGGTCACCAGTGGCGTGGTCACCGGAATCCTGCTCGCCCGCACCGCGTCCGGCCTGATCGCCGACCTCGCGGGCTGGCGCTCGGTCTACCTCGCCTCGGCCTCGCTCAGCGCGCTGCTCGCCCTGATCCTCTACCGGGTGCTGCCGCGCCACACGGAGGCCCCACCGACGACCCTGCGCTACGGACAGCTCCTGCGCTCAACCCTCACCCTGTTCGCACGGGAACGACTGTTGCGGCTCCGGGCCCTGTTCTGCCTGCTGATCTTCGCCGCCTTCAGCACCCTGTGGAGCAGCATCGCACTACCGCTCAGTGAGGCCCCGTACTTCATGTCCCACAGCGCGATCGGGGCGTTGGGGCTGATCGGCGTCGCCGGCGCCCTGGCCGCGAGCGTGGCGGGCCGCCTCAACGACCGCGGACTCGCTCAGCGGACCACCGGCATCGCGCTGGCGCTGCTCGCCGTCTCGTGGCTGCCCCTGGCCTACACCCGCAGCTCGCTCTGGGCCCTGTTCGCCGGCGTGATCCTGCTCGACCTCGCCGTACAGGCGGTCCATGTCACCAACCAGACACTGATCTACGCGCTGCACCCGGACGCGGGCAGCCGACTGATCGGCGGATACATGGTCTGCTACTCGATCGGCAGCGCCACCGGCGCCATCGCCGCAACCTCCCTCTACACGGCGGCCGGCTGGGGCGCCGTCTGCGCACTGGGCGCCGCGTTCAGCCTCCTCGGGCTCGCGCTCTGGGCGCTCACCCGACGCGGCACCCCGCTCCCCACCCCCAACACGACCGCTCACAGCGGTGATTGAGCACGCTCACCGAGTGCCTGGGTGCCTGGGTGCCTGGGTGCCTGAGCGCCCAGGCCATGAACCCTAGGAGCCCTTGACTTTCGGCTTGTTCTTGCCGGAGTCCCAGGTCCATTGGGCGCTGGAGAACGGCGTGCGCTGGAGATTCGTGCGGGCGACGGTGCCGAGGTTGGCGTATGCCTCCTCGGCGTGCCCCGTCTTCTTGCGGTCCTTGGCGAACTGGGCGATCTTCGCGTCCACCGCTTGGAGCGTCTTGTACTGGGCGCTGCTCGCGCCGATGACGAAGCGGACGGCGGCGTCGAACTTGTCCCCGGGGTCGTCGGCACGGTTCCTGGGGCCGGTGAAGAGGTTGCCGGGCAGCCAGATGTAGATCTGCGCGAAGCTGTCCCACCCGGTGGGCCGGGCGGCGCCGGCCTGGTGGGTGATGGTCTTGTTCTTGATTCCGGTGGCGAGGTCCTTGACCTGCTGGCGGTCCGTGGGGACGAGTGTGGTGCCGTACTTGTCGACGTTCTGGATGATCGCGTTGAGCACGGGGGTCGCGGCGGTCAGCACCCCGCCCTCCAGGACCGCGTTCCACAGCCAAATCAGCCCGACCTTCGGGCTCTTGGGGACGGTGTGGTGGTACATGGCAGAAGGCACAGCCATTGATCTGGCTCACGCGCAGTGACACCAACTCCTGCGCCGCGGCCGGCAGGGCCGAGTTCTTGAGCGCCTGGCCCGCCGACATGAAGTGCTTGAGGGCCTTGCCGGCGGTCGGGTTGGCGAAGTAGTTCAGTCGCGCGTCCATGGGATGCTCCCGAGTGGTCGTCTCGTCAGTGGGTACAACCCTCAGACGAGACGGCCCGCTCCCCTGTGACATGCGCGGAGGTGACCTGCGTCTCCCCGGGCGAGGACCTGTTGGGGTGTGCCGCGCCTCAGCGAATCTGCTCGGGCGTGACGGTCAGCCAGTCCTTGTCGGCCGTCACCCGCTGCCCCAGCTCCTTCTGCCGCTTCGCGTTGGCCTTCTTCATCGCAGTGAGCTCCTTCATGGAGCTCTCCTTGCGGTTCACCCAGATCCGCGCCCCGCCGTGCTCCACGTCCGCGGACCGGAACAGCATCGGCCCGTCGCTCTTTGGGGTGTCACCGGCCGCGAGGATCGGCTCCCGCCAGGCGTCGATGTACGTCTTGATGGCGGCCGGCTTGCCCTCGTACCAGGTCAGTGGGGCCCACAGGGTGGGCGTCAACTCCCAATCGGTGAGCGCCTTCTGCCGCTGGGGGTCGAACCGCCCCTCGGCGATCTCCTTGCGCGAGCTGGTGACATCGCCGGTCCTGCGGTTCTTGAGGAGCGTGGACACGCCGATGACGTGGTCCGGCTTCACGCCGTAGCCGTACTTGGGGTCGGCCAGGACCATGCGCGCCAGTTCCTCGTTGGCCGCGCTGACGACGTAGACGTCGATGCCGTGGGCGCGCAGCGTCCGGTACAACTCCTGCATTCCGGTGGAGAATTCGGGAGCCCTGACCTCCGTCTTGGTCGGCTTCCCGTCCTTGTCGTACTCGGCGGGGATCGGCTTTCCGTAGGCGAGCAGCTCGTCGACGTACTGCTTCAGCTCCTTGAGGGTGAAGCCGGAGAAGATCTGCGCGGCCCACGGGTAGGAGACCTGGTCATCGAGGTCGCACAGCCGCAGGTAGTAGCTGTAGAGGCTTTCCTTGTGGGTGGCCGTGTCCTTGAAGGGGATGACCTTCAGGGAGGGGTCCATGGACTTCCGGGTCAGTACGCCCTTCATCTCCAGGAAGGGGAGGAGCGCCTCTTCGAGGTCGTTGCGGTAGGTGGTGTTGTCCGCGTCGAAGGTGGCGTACGCGCCCTTGTGGTCGTGGTCGGCGATGACCTTGCCGAGCTTCTTCGCCACCGGTGCGGGCCAGTGCTTCAGCTCCTTCGCGACGGAGCGCGACGAAACGCCCGCGGCGGAAGCCTCACTGCCCGGCCACAGAGTGCTGCCCGCGACCACTGCGGCGGTGAGCACCCCCGCCGCTCCGAAGACCGCCAGTCCGCCTTTGCCGCGTACGTTCACGTTCGTCCATCCTGCTGAAACGAGTCTTGTGGTGGGAAGCCCGTTACGGGCAGCGCGTCATGGTAGGTCGTCTGCCGGGAATTTCCCATGAGTGACGTCACGGTGCGTGAGGGGTGTGAGGCAGGGCGAGCCGGGTAGCAGCGTGCGGCGGCGTGGGGGCGGGAGAGTTGGGTCGATGGCCTCGTGGAAAGGGGTGAACTCCCGCTGCTCGTGACCGATCTGACTGATGAGCACCGCGCCGGAGCCGTTGGAACTCGGCCTGGGCCGTCACGAGTTCACCGCGCTCTCCTCGCGGTCGCTCAGTGCTTCGGGGGAGGGGGTGCGGGAGTGGTTGGGCTCGCGGCTGCGGCGGGGATCGCCGTCCGTTGTCGGATCTCGCGTTCGGCGTCTTCGGCCTGTTGCAGGTGGTCAGTGGCGGCGCCGACGGCCTGGCGCGCCAGGCGCAGGTCGTCCTCCGCCTCCGCCAACTTCCTGCCGATCTCCAGGACGCGCTGCTGTGCGTCCCCCAGCCGGTCGAGCGCCCGCCGCTCCCGGCCCCTCGCCGACGCCACCTCGGCTTCGGCGGCGCGCAGTTCCCGTTCGGCGTCCGCGCTGTCCGCGGTGCCCGAGTCGGAGCGCGGTCGATCCTGCTCGGCGCGGGTCTCCCGGCCGCGACGGCGACTGCGAGCCATGTCGAGGTCAACGACCTTGTCAGTGCGGGGTATTGGGTCGTGGTCCGGTGCCTGTACGGCCGGCGTGAGGGCCGGGACCGGTACGAAACCGACCGCCGTCAGCGGCTGCGTCAGCCGGCCCCGGGCCCACTCGTGGGCTGACTGCTGGTCGGCCAGGACGGCCCGCAGGGTGTCCTCCAGCTCGCGCTGGGCGTTCGCGCCGAGGCAGTGGCCTGCCCGGGCGGCCAGATGGCGTGCCTGGCCGGTCAGTGCGGCAACCATCTCGTGTTGCCGTCCGGCCAGCTCGCGCAGCCGCCGTCCGTCCAGTTCCCGATGGGCCTGGCGCAGTTCCTCGCCGAGCCGGAGCAGTCGCGCCGTGTCGGTCCCCTTCTCGCGGGCCAGGAGGTTACTGGCCCAGGCGGCGTGGGTGGGGCGGCGCAACTGGCGGATCCGTTCGGCCAGCCCGCGGTCGCCGGCCGCCCGCGCGGCTCGCACACGGGCGTCCCGCGCCGTGGTGAACTCCCCCGGCGGCAACGCGTAGAGCTCATCGGCGACGGTGTCCAGATCCATCTGGCCCTCCATCGGCGCGTGCGGTCGTTTTCCGCGATGGGTGCCCGTGGGCAGGTTTCGTTCGGTGCGAGACGCCTGTCTGTCTACCTGGCCAGGCACCCCGGCACCTCGTCACCCTCGGTTGCCGCGCGGACGCTACGAGCTCACGGCATGCGACGGCCAGGCTGCCCCAGGCCCAACGAGGCGCCTGGGGCAGCCAGCACGACGCCCGCCGATGACCGTGGCCACCGGCGATCGTCAACGCCCGGCGCGACTCCGCTCAGTCGCCCTGCGCGGCAACCGTTCGCCATTCAGTGACCGAACCGGAAACGGTGGTGCTTGGGGTGCTCGGACTGCGCGTCCGCCTGTGCGGCGCGGGCGGCCTGCCTGCGGTGTCGGGACCGGGTGAGGCTGCCCGTCATCAAGGCGATTCCCAGGCCGAAGATCAGGGTGAGCGCGATTCCGGCCAGGAAGATCCCGAGGCCGTTCAGATTGGCGATGTGGTTACCGAGGATCGTCACGCTGTAGCTGGGCCCACCCACGAGGTTGCTTGCGATGGAGAGGCCGACGAACGCCCCGGCCACGACAAAGAGAAGAAGTCCAAATAGCGCCATGATGTCCGCCCTTCTGCGACACCGACACTTCCACTTTCGCACCGCAGGCACCTGCCGTCTCGGCCACGAGGGGCGGTGCCACACAACGGTTCCGGGCGACGACAGCCCGCAAGCGACGCGCACCGGTCGGCCCCCGCTGCCTTGCCTCCGACCCGTGCGGGATCGTCGATGTCCACGAGTGTCGGAGCGGCGATGCCCTTCGGCCTGTGCTGTGGCCGGGGAGGAGGGGGCCCGGGTACCTCCAGGCGGGCGGTTTTCCGCGCCCCGGCCGACGCTGCCCCGCCGTCCGCCATGTATGACGAACCCTCAGCTCTGGGCAGGAGTTGGGGGATTGGGGCCGCTGCCGCGCAGGGCGACCGGTTCGGGCGCGCGGGCCCGGGCCGGGCTTCGTAGCCGGGGACCGTGGGGCGCGCGACGTAAGGTCGGGGCGGGTGCCGCCGCGGTCCGCGCGGCCTCACCGGGCCGGTGCGGCGAAGTCCGGGGCCGGCCCCGGCCCACGGTACGGAAGGGACCACCCGATGGCTGACCGGATCAGCGATGTGTGGGGCAAGCGAACCCCCTTTGCCGCCGGCGAGAGCTGGCCGCTCCGCGTGGACGAATGCCTGGCGGTCCCGCAGGACCACGTCGAGCGCTGGGTGCCGTCCGCCTGTGTGCTCTGTTCCAACGGTTGCGGAGTGGACATCGCGGTCGCCGACGGCCGCATCGTGGGAGTGCGCGGCCGCGCCGAGGACCGCGTCAGCCACGGCCGGCTCGGCCCGAAGGGCCTGTTCGGCTGGCAGGCCAACCACTCCCGCGACCGTCTGCTGCACCCGCAGCTCCGGATCGACGGTGCCTTGCGGCGGGTCGACTGGAACACCGCCATGAGCGCCGTGACCGAACGTTCCCGGGCGGTCCTCGCCGATCACGGGCCCCACGCCATGGGGTTCTACACCGGCGGCCAACTCTTCGCCGAGGAGTCCTATGCCCAGGCACTGATCGCCCGGGGCGGGATCGGCACGCCCCACCTGGACGGCAGCACCCGCCTGTGCAGTGCCACCGCGGAACGGGCCCTGATCGAGAGCTTCGGCAGCGACGGTGCCCCCGGCTCCTACACCGACATCGACCACTGCGACACGCTGTTCCTCGTCGGGCACAACGTGGCGGAGACCCAGACGGTGCTGTGGTCGCGGATGCTCGACCGGCTGCACGGCCCCGACCGTCCGGGCCTGGTCGTCGTCGACCCACGCCTGACCGCGACCGCACGCGCGGCCGACGTGCACCTCGCCGTCCGGCCGGGCACCAACGTCGCCCTGCTCAACGCCCTGCTGCACGAACTGATCGACAACGACCGGACCGACCAGGCATTCCTCGACGACCACACCACCGGGTACGCCGAACTGGCCCGGACCGTCGCCGACTACCCGGTGGAGCGCGCCGCGGAGATCTGCGGCGTCCCCGCACACCTCATCCGCCGGGCGGCCCAGCTCATCGGCACCGCGCACCGACTGGTCTCCACCGTCCTCCACGGCGTCTACCAGTCCCACCAGGCCACCGCGGCCGCCGTACAGGTCAACAACATCCACCTGGTGCGCGGCATGATCGGACGGCCCGGGGCCACGGTCTTCCAGATGAACGGCCAGCCCACCGCCGAGAACACCCGCGAGACCGGCGCCAGCGGCGCCCTGCCCGCCCATCTCAACTGGCGGAACGACGCCCATGTGCGGCGCCTGGCCGACCACTGGAACATCGACGAACACCGCATCCGCACCTGCTCGCCGCCCACCGACGCCCTGGAGATCTTCCGGCGCTGCGAGAGCGGGTCGATCAGGTTCCTCTGGATCACCGGCACCAACTCCGCCGTCTCCCTCCCCGAACTGCGCCGCGTCCGCGCGATCCTCAAGGCCGACGGGCTCTTCCTGGTGGTCTCCGACGCCTTCCCCACCGAGACGACCGAACTGGCCGACGTGGTGCTGCCCACCGCCCTGTGGGGCGAGAAGACCGGCTGCTGCACCAACGCCGACCGCACCGTCCACCTCTCCCACAAGGCCGTCGATCCGCCCGGTGAGGCCCGCACCGACTTCGCGATCCTCCTCGACTACGCCCGTCGGATGCGCTTCACCGACCGCGCCGGCAGGCCGCTGCTCGCCTGGCACAAACCGGAGGATGCCTGGAACGACTTCATCGCCCTGACCAAGGACCGGCCCTGTGACCAGTCCGGCCTCACCTACGAGCGACTGCGCGGCAGCAGCGGCGTCCCATGGCCCTGCACGGAGACCGCGCCCGACGGGACCGAACGCCGCTACACCGACCACGTCTTCGCCACCGCCGCCGACCACTGCGAGGACTACGGCCACGACCTGGCCACCGGCGCCCCGCACGAACCCCACGCCTACCGCGCGCACGACCCCGCGGGGCGGGCCAACCTCAAGGCGGCGCACCACCTGCCGCCGCACGAGCCGCCGGACGAGACCTACCCCCTGTGTCTGACCACCGGTCGCGGTGTCTACCACTGGCACACCCGCACCAAGACCGCGCGCGTACCCGAACTCAACGACGCCGAACCGGAGTTGTGGGTGGAACTGCACCCCGACGACGCCCACGGTCGGGACATCGCCGACGGTGACCTGGTCCGGGTGACCTCCCGGCACGGCGCCATCGAAGCCCCGGTCGTGCTCTGCGGCAGCCGCCCCGGCGTGGTGTTCGTCCCCTTCCACTACGGCTACTTCGACCGGTCGCACCCGAACCGGCACGACCGGGCCGCCAACGAACTCACCGGCACCGCATGGGACCCGATCTCCAAGCAGCCCGTCTACAAGGTCACCCCGGTCCGGTTGGCCAAGGTCGCGGACGCCGATGCGGACACGAGCGCGGGTGCGCCGAAGCGCACAGCGCGAAACGTGAAGTAAGTCACCAGGCACGCGAGAACCGGACTTTTCGCCCTTTGCGTCTCTCCAGCCAACATCTGCTGCCCACGCCGGGCCGGATGCGCGATCGAATGGAGAGTGTCCGTGTCTTTTCCCGTGGCCCTGAGCGTCGGTGTCCTCGGCTGCGTGGTCATCGCGGCGGTGACGTTCATGTTCCGGAGCCCCAGGCGGACGTCACATCGCGTCTGTGCCGCCTTGGGATGGCTGTGGGTGGCCGGGGTCGTGGGCCTGACGTTCGGCACCTGCTCCGGTGGTGGGCAGGCGTTGAACCTCAAGCTGCTCGACGTGTCGAATCCCGCCGACACCTGGGACTTCCTCCTCAACGTGCTCATGTTCGTCCCCGGCGGGCTGCTCCTGGCGAGCGCCGGCGCGCGCTTCGCGACCGCGGCGGCCTGCGGCTTCCTCGGCTCCCTCGCCATCGAGACGACGCAGTATCTCACCGCCTCGGGGCGTACCGCCGACCTCAACGACCTGCTGGCCAACACCCTTGGCTGCGTGGCCGGTTACGCCTGCGCGGCAGTGGTCCGGGCCGCGTTCCGCAGGACGCGGGCGGCTGCCGGGCCGCGCCTGCGGGCCTGACGCCGATCGTGGTCGCCACGCGGCCGCGGAGGGCGGCGCTCCAGGCCGGGTCGTCCATGGATGCCCGGTGCTCGCCGGTTGGGGTGGAGATGCCCGCGAGGGCGCACGCGTCGAGGGGGCGCGTGATACGTGAGGAGTCGTCTTCCCGGGATTCCGCCCGGGAGGGGACTCGCCGGCTCAAGGGGTGTGCGGATGACGCAGTGTGCGGCGTCGATCGAATCGATGGAACAACTCGCGGTGGTCTGGCGGAACATCGTGCTGGACCGCAACGCGGACGCGGACGTGCGGGACCTGCCGGGCATCGCCGTTCGCTAGGGCGCTTCTGACGGATCTCCGCGGCGTCGCGGCGTCTGGCACGCACGCTCGCGGCGTTGCCGAAATGTCCCCATAGCTCCGCTATGAAGA